>NZ_JBIVAX010000046.1:44509-56199 GCF_044745805.1 Kitasatospora sp. NPDC086801 | reverse complement strand
TGGAGACGTCGTCATCAAGCCCGTTCCCAGGCCAGTCACTACAGACGCCAAGCCGCGACCCAAGCATGATCGTGATCTACAGCTGGAGTACTAGGAGACGATCCGGACCGGGAGTTCGGCCAGCACCTCGCGCAACGAGGCCGCGAAGCGCTCGTACTCGGCGCTGCGGGCCGAGCCCGGGCGGGTGGCCAGCCCGATCCGGCGGCCGGGAGTCGGGGCGGCGAAGCGGACGGCGGCCAGCCGGTCGGTGCGGCCGGCCTCGACGTCCAGCGCGGTGGCGGGCAGCAGCGTCACCCCGAGGCCGCCGGCGACCAGCTGGACCAGGGTGGACAGGCCGGCCGCGCGGGTGGTGGAGCCCCCGGGATCGGCACCGACCTCACGGCAGATGTCGAGGGCCTGGTCGCGCAGGCAGTGGCCCTCCTCCAGCAGCAGCACGTCCAGGTCGAGCAGCACGTCGCGCGGGACGTCGATCCGCCCGGCGAGCGGGTGGTCGGGCGGGGTGACCAGGACGAAGTCCTCGTCGAACAGCGGGATGTCGCGGGTCGGCGAGGTGCCGCCGGCCGGGAGCGCGAGCAGCAGGACGTCCAGCCGCCCGGCGGCCAGCCCCTCCAGCAGCGCGGGGGTGCGCTCCTCGTGGACGTGCAGTTCCAGCTCCGGGAAGCGGTCGCGGACCAGCCGCAGCACGGTGGGCAACAGGTAGGGCGCGACGGTCGGGATGACACCGAGGTGCAGCGGCCCGGTGAACGGACGGCGGGCGGCCTCGACCTCCTCGGTCAGGGCTTGCAGCGAGGCGAGCACCCGACGTGCGTGCTCGCGCACGCGCTCACCCAGGGGGGTGATGATCACCCTGCGCGTCGTACGCTCGACCAGTTGCGCGCCCAGCGACTCCTCCAGTGCCGCGACCGCCCCGGACAGGGCCGGCTGGCTGGTCCCGGTGGCGGCGGCGGCCTCCCGGAAGTGCCGGTGCTCGGCGACCGCGAGGAAGGCCCTGAGCTGGGCGACGGTCGGCGCCCGGGGGCTGCGGACTGTGGCGCTCGCCACAGCGGCCTCGGGTTTGGCGGCGACGCCCCTGCGGGGGCGGGGCCGGGACGTGGGCGGTTCGGTACTGATAGCCATCTCCGATCAGACACATCAAGTCTAGCTATTTCCCTGATCAGTCCACGATGTGGAACCGTAGGACGTGTCCGGAATCCGGACAAACTCCCCTCAGTCTCACTTCAGGAGAAGCGAACGTGCTCACGATCGGTGACAAGTTCCCCGAGTTCGAACTCAACGCCTGCGTCGACCTGGACGCCGCGAACGCCTTCGCCGAGATCAACCACAAGTCCTACGAGGGCAAGTGGAAGATCGTCTTCTTCTGGCCGATGGACTTCACCTTCGTCTGCCCGACCGAGATCGCCGCGTTCGGCAAGCTGAACGACGAGTTCGCGGACCGCGACGCCCAGATCCTCGGCGTCTCCGGCGACTCCGAGTTCGTGCACCACGCCTGGCGCAAGGACCACAAGGACCTGCGCGACCTGCCCTTCCCGATGCTGGCCGACGTCAAGCACGACCTGATGCGCGCCTGCGGCGTCGAGGGCGCCGACGGCACCGCCCAGCGCGCGGTGTTCATCGTCGACCCGAACAACGAGATCCAGTTCGTCATGGTGACCGCCGGCTCCGTCGGCCGTAACCCCAAGGAGGTCCTGCGGGTGCTGGACGCCCTGCAGACCGACGAGCTGTGCCCGTGCAACTGGACCAAGGGCGAGGACACCCTCGACGCCCAGGCCCTGCTGGCGGGCTGACCCATGGCCCTCGACGACCTGAAGGCCGCCCTCCCGGACTACGCCAAGGACCTCAAGCTCAACCTGGGCTCGGTCATCGGCAACTCCGACCTCCCCGCCCAGCAGCTCTGGGGCACCGTGCTGTCCTGCGCGATGGCCACCCGCAGCCCCGCCGTGCTGCGCGAGCTGGAGCCCGAGGCCAAGGCCAACCTCTCCCCGGAGGCGTACACCGCCGCCAAGGGCGCGGCCGCGATCATGGGGATGAACAACGTCTACTACCGGACGCTGCACCTGCTCTCCGACAAGGAGTACAGCACGATGCGGGCCGGCCTGCGGATGAACATCATCGGCACCCCGGGCGTCGAGAAGGTCGACTTCGAGCTCTGGTGCTTCGCGGTCTCGGCCATCAACGGCTGCGGCCAGTGCCTCGACTCGCACGAGGCCGTGCTGCGCAAGGCCGGCGTCGAGCGCGAGGTCGTCCAGGCCTCGATGAAGATCGCCGCCGTCCTGCAGGCCGTGGCCGGCGTCCTCGACTCCGAGGCCGCCCTCGCCGCCGCCGGCGCCTGACGGACCCCGCACCAACGCCGACGGGCCCCTCCCGGACACCACATCCGGGAGGGGCCCGTCGGCGTTGTGCTTCAGCCCCGGCCCTCCGCGGCCGGAGCGGCGGAGGTCCGGGCGGCCTCGCGGGCGGCCTCCAGGGCGGTGAAGACGGCCTGGCCGGCCTCGTTGCGCCGACGCAGGTGGGTGATCACGGTGTTGGTGACGGCGATCAGCGGGACGGCCACCACCGCACCGCCGATGCCGCCGATGATGCCGCCGGCCGCGACGCCGAGGACGACGCCCAGCGGGTGCACCCGGACGGCCCGGCCGAGGATCAGCGGCTGCAGGATGTGGCTCTCTATCTGCATCACCGCGACCAGCACGATCAGCACCATCAGCGCCGTCCACGGCCCCTCGGTGACCAGGGCGATCAGCATCGCGACCGTGCCGGTGACGAGTGCGCCGACCAGCGGGACGAAGGCGCCCAGGAAGATGATCACGGCCAGCGGCATCGCCATCGGCACGCCCAGCAGGTCGATGCCGATGCCGATGCAGACCGCGTCGATGAAGGCCACGCACACGGTGCCGCGCACGTACGCGGTGAGCGTCGCCCAGGCCTTCGGGCCGGCGCCGGCCATGGCGAAGCGGGAGTGCCGGGGCAGCCCGCGCAGCGCCCAGTTCCAGATCCGCGAGCCGTCGTAGAGGAAGAAGAAGGTGGTGAAGAAGGCCAGCGCCACGGCGGTCAGCACCTCGACGGCGATCTGCGCGCCGGTCAGGCTGGCCGAGGTGATCTGGTCGGTGTTGGTGGTGATCGCCTTGCCGATCTGGTCGGCGTAGTCGTTGATCTGCTGCTGGGTCAGGTGCAGCGGCCCGGTGCTCAGCCAGTCCCGCAGCTGGTCGACGCCGTCCTTCACCTTGCTGGTGACCGTCGACAGGTTGGTGGACACCTGCCAGACCACGAACCAGCCGACCAGCCCGATCCCGGCCAGACCGCTCAGGAACACCCCGCCCGCCGCCAGCGAGCGCGGCACGCCGTGCCGGCGCAGCCAGGAGACCGTCGGCTCCAGCAGCGCGGAGATCAGCAGCGAGGCCAGCACCGCGAAGGCGACCAGCCGCAGCATGTCGACGATGTAGAAGACGACGTAGAGCGCGCCGCCGAGCAGCAGCAGCCGCCAGGTCGACTCGGCGGCCACCCGTAGCCCCCAGGGCACGGCCTCGGCCGGGGTCGCGGGCCGGCCGGGGTGGTACTCCCGGGCGAGGCCGGGCGGTGCGACCGGCACGGGGGCCGCCGGGGCGGGGGCCGGTGCCGCGGCGGGTTCGACCCGCGGGGCCGGCACCGGGTCGGGCGCCTCGGCCAGTACCGGGACGGCGAGCTCGTGCGGGTCAGCCGCCATCGCGGCGCGCCGGCGCCGTTCGATCACGGCGGCCGCGCTCGCCACCACGGCCATGCCCTTGGCCACGGCCTTGAAGGCCTTTCCGCCCCGCGCCATCCTCGCTACCACCGCTCCCCTACTGAGCCGCCGTGCCCGGCGGTACGCCGTGGGTCCTGCCACGGCCGTCAGGGATGACGCTACCCGGCGGCGGCCCGGCGAGTCCGACCCCCGCCGGGTTCGGCTCGAACAACCTCGCCATCAAACCGGGGCAAACCGCCAGGTTTCAGATGGTTTCGGACCTGGATCGCTGGGGAGGAGTCGGGACGAGGCCCCCAGGGGGAGCGAGGCCTCGGACCGTGGACCAACTGTCGGCGGACCGGCCGGTGCGGGAAGCGACCAGGACCCCTTCCCGCGCCCCGCGTCCGCACCGGGCCCGCACCGCCCGCAGGCGCACTGGTCAGCGCAGCCCGGGCGGCGCGGCCCGACTCCCGGTGGGCGGGAACGCGACGGCCCCCGGTCGCTCGTCGGGTGGGACGAGTGCCGGGGGCCGTACGGGAGTCCACCGCCAGGCGGTGGCGACTCCTAGTACCAGTTGTGGGACTGCCAGAACGACCAGGCGCCGCAGGGGCTGCCGTAGCGGCTGTTCATGTAGCCCAGGCCCCACTTGATCTGGGTGGCCGGGTTGGTGCGCCAGTCAGCGCCGGCCGAGGCCATCTTGGTGCCGGGCAGCGCCTGGACCAGGCCGTACGCGCCGGAGCTCCGGTTGGTCGCGGTGTAGTCCCAGCCGCTCTCGCGCTTCACGATCTGGCTGAAGCACTGGAACTGGGTGTCGTCACCGACGACCTGCCGGGCGATGTCCTGGACCGAACCGGGGCTGACCGAGACCGGCGGGGCGCTGTTGTCGGTGGCGGCCATCGCCGAACGGGCCTTGGAGCGGTTGGCAGCGGCCTCGTCGGCCTTGCGCTTCTCCTCGGCGGCCTTGGCGGCCTTGTCCGCATCGGCCTTGGCCTGGGCGTCGGCCTTCGCCTGGGCGTCCGCGGCGGCCTTCTGGCGCGCGGCCTCCTCGGCGGCCTTCTGCTCCGCGGCGGCCTTGGCCGCGGCGTCGGCGGAGGCCTGCTGGGCGGAGGCCTGCTGGCCGATGTTGTCACTCATGGTCTGCGCCTGGGCGCCAGAGGGGACTTCGGCAAGCAGGGTCGCGCCGGCGACATCGACCGTCTGCGTCGTCTTGCCCTCGCTGCCCGAGGCCATACCCACGACGGCACCGACAGCGGTGACGGCGGTGGCGGAGGCCACAGCGACTCCCCGGACCGAGATCCGAGTCACATGGATTCCTTCCAGCATCGCCCACGCGTGACCGTGCGGGCGCAACATGCCCCTTGACACTGACCTCCGCAGGTGCTCTGGTCACGGGAGGTGCTGGCCCGGCGTCCGGCCGAGGTGAGGCGACCGGGCGTTGGAATCGGGCGGCGTACGGCTCATCGGTCTTCAATTGTGCGCCCACCGACCGGAGTTGGTGGACCATCCGGGACCGGACTCCCGGAGTCCGGAAGCCCTGCCGCGCCGTACGCGGGGCCTGACAGAACCCTCACCATGCCGCACCGGGCACTGTCGACGCAATTCCCGTCCGCGTGGCGCATGTCACATTCACCGCACGGGAGTTCCCCGGACGGAAAGCACTCGATGTGATGAAAGGGGCGAGGGCCCGCTCGGTCAAGAGCGGGCCCCGCGCCAAGAGTTGACCGTATTGTCCGACTATGTCCTGGTCAGGGACGGATCACGGGTGGATGTCCTCCAGCATCTCCGTGACCAGCGCCGCGATCGGCGAACGCTCCGAGCGGGTGAGCGTGATGTGGGCGAAGAGCGGATGCCCCTTCAGCTTCTCCACCACCGCCACCACGCCGTCGTACCGGCCCACCCGGAGGTTGTCGCGCTGCGCCACGTCGTGGGTGAGCACCACCCGCGAACCCTGGCCGATCCGGGACAGCACCGTCAGCAGGACGTTCCGCTCCAGCGACTGGGCCTCGTCCACGATCACGAAGGCGTCGTGCAGCGAGCGGCCCCGGATGTGGGTCAGCGGCAGCACCTCCAGCATCCCGCGGGAGATGACCTCCTCGATCACGTCCGGAGTGGTGACGGCGGAGAGGGTGTCGAAGACCGCCTGCGCCCAGGGGCTCATCTTCTCCGACTCGGAGCCCGGCAGGTAGCCGAGCTCCTGCCCGCCGACCGCGTACAGCGGACGGAAGACCATCACCTTGCGGTGCTGCCCCCGCTCCAGCACCGCCTCCAGCCCCGCACACAGCGCCAGCGCGGACTTGCCGGTGCCCGCCCGGCCGCCCATCGAGACGATGCCGACGTCCGGATCGAGCAGCAGGTCCAGCGCGACCCGCTGCTCGGCGCTGCGCCCGCGCAGTCCGAACGCCTCGCGCTCGCCGCGCACCAGCCGGACCCGGCCGTCGCCGGTCACCCGGCCGAGCGCCCGGCCCCGCTCCGAGGTGAGCACCAGCCCGGTGTGCACCGGCAGCTCGTCGGCCCCCTCGACGTCCACCGCGGCGTCGTGGCCGGCCGCGAACAGCGCGTCCACCTGCTCCGCCGGGACGTGCAGCTCGGACATCCCCGTCCAGCCGGAGGTGATGGCGAGCTCGGCCCGGTACTCCTCGGCGAGCAGGCCCACCGAGCTGGCCTTGATCCGCAGCGGCAGGTCCTTGGAGACGACCGTGACGTCGTACCCCTCGGCCTGCAGGTTGCGGGCGACCGCGAGGATCCGGGAGTCCGCCTCGCCGCCGCCCACCCGGTAGCCGGCCGGCAGTATCGACAGGTCGGAGTGGTTGAGCTCGACCCTGATGGTGCCGCCGAGCTCGCCGACCGGGATCGGCTCGTCGAGCCGGCCGTGGCGGATGCGGTAGTCGTCGAGCAGTCGCAGCGCCTGGCGGGCGAAGTAGCCCAGCTCCGGGTGGTGCCGCTTGGCCTCCAGCTCGGTGACGACCACCACCGGCAGGACGACCTCGTGCTCCTCGAAGCGGGTCATGGCGAGCGGGTCCGCCAGGAGCACGCTGGTGTCGAGAACGTACGTGCGCCGGTCTGGCGTCCGGCGGCTCTTGGAACTGACCACTAGGCCTCCAGAGCGGATGACCCTGCGTCATCCGCGGCAAGCCGGCCCCGCTGCCCCGGTGGCCTCGGGACCGGACTGCCAGGAGTATTCCCAGGCGAGGGGCGGTGCATTCGCGCCCCCGGCGAACTGACGGATCATTGCCGGTGAACGTTTGGCCTCACGAGGGCTCCGGGTAGGCCAGCCCTACGGCGGTCACTTCACCCGTTCAGAGGCCCAGTCGCCGGTTGCGCTGCTCGAACGCGCGCAGCGCCCGCAGGAAGTCGACCTTGCGGAAGGCCGGCCAGTACGCCTCGCAGAAGTAGAACTCGCTGTGCGCGCTCTGCCAGAGCAGGAAGCCGGACAGGCGCTGCTCGCCCGAGGTGCGGATGATCAGGTCCGGGTCGGGCTGGTTGCGGGTGTAGAGGTGCTCGGCGATGTGCTCGACGTCGAGGATCTCGGCCAGTTCCTCGATCGAGGTGCCGCGCCCGGCGTGCTCCTGAAGCAGCGAGCGGACGGCGTCGGCGATCTCGTGCCGGCCCCCGTAGCCGACCGCGACGTTGACGGTGATGCCGTCGATGTCGGCGGTCTCCTCGGCGGCCCGCTTGAGCACGTCGGCGGTGTGCTGCGGGAGCAGGTCCAGCGCGCCGACCGGGTGGACCTTCCAGCGGCGGGCGGCGGCCAGTCCGGTGACGGCGTCCTCGATGATGCCGAGCAGCGGGACGAGCTCGTCGGCGGGGCGGTCGAGGTTGTCGGTGGAGAGCATCCAGAGGGTGACGACCTTGACGTGGGTCTCGTCGCACCAGCCGAGGAACTCGCTGATCTTGTCGGCGCCGCGCTGGTGGCCGTACACGGTGGTGCCCCCGGCGGCCTTCGCCCAGCGGCGGTTGCCGTCCAGGATCACGCCGATGTGGTGCGGGGTGCGGGCGAGGTGGACCTCGACCCGGCGGCCGTAGAGCCCGTACATCCCGCCCAGCAGGGTGCGCAGCCCCGGCGTCCGTTCGGCGACATCGCGCAGACCCATGATTCCCGGCCCCTCCGTGCTCGTTCAGCTGGTGCGTCAACGCCCCGGCGCAGCCTACTCCGGCGGGCAGGCACACGGTAAAGCCGCAGGTAGCGGTCTGGTCACGGTCCTGTACGGAGTCCGTCCCGGCGGGCGTGTCGCGGGCCTTCCCGGGGTGCTCCGACCGCGGACACGGAACGGTCTCCGAATCCTTAAAGAATCCGTAAGCCGACTGTCCGATGCTTGACGACCGGCAATGGTCTAGTCCAGCTTTTGATCCAAGGCGGAACGAACCCCACACGACCCCGCCCCGCCTCCCCTCCCCCACGCACCACTGCGGACCTCCCCTCCCCCACACGCGGCCGCCGCGCCCCCCACCGCGGCGGCCGCTCCCTCCCCAGGAGCGTCACCCCATGGCCCGTACGCTGAACCAGCCTGCGCACAAGCGCCGGCGCAGCCCCCTCCCGGCCGTCGCGGCCGGCGCCACCGCCCTCGCCCTGGCCGGCGGCGGCCTGGCCCTCTTCGCCGGCGGTGCCAGCGCGGCCGTCGGCAACCTGGTCACCAACGGCGGCTTCGACAGCGGGCTGGGCGGCTGGACCTGCGCCGGCGCGGCGACCACCGTCTCCTCCCCGGCCCACTCCGGCACCGGCGCGCTGCAGGCCACCCCGGGCGCCGGCGACACCGCCGAGTGCACCCAGACCATCAGCGTGCTGCCCAACACCAGCTACACGCTGAGCGCCTGGGTCCAGGGCCCGTACGTCTACCTCGGCGCGCGCGGCACCGGCGGCACCGATCCGTCCGCCTGGTCGAACCAGAGCGGCTGGAACCAGCTGTCCACCACCTTCACCACCGGCGCGAACGCCACCAGCGTCACCGTCTACCTGCACGGCTGGTACGGCCAGAGCGCCTACCTCGCCGACGACGTGAGCCTGATCGGCCCGGGCGGCCCCTCCACGCCGAGCCCGACCGCCACCGCCACCCCGTCGCCGACCGCCACGGCCACCGCGACCTCCTCGCCCACAGCGACCTCCTCCCCCACGGCGACCGGCACGCCGACGGCCACCGCGACCCCGACCCAGACCGCGACGCCGACCCCCACGGCCACCGCGACCGCCACCACCCCGCCGGCCACCGGCCTGCCCGCGCACGCGGTCACCGGCTACTGGCAGAACTTCGACAACGGCTCGACCCCGCAGCGCCTCGGCGACGTGCAGAGCGCCTACGACATCATCGCGGTGTCCTTCGCCGACGCCGTGCCCACCCAGACCGGCGCGATCAGCTTCACCCTCGACCCGGGCCTGTCCAAGGCCCTCGGCGGCTACACCGACGCGCAGTTCCGCGCCGACATCAAGGCCAAGCAGGCGGCCGGCAAGAAGGTCGTCCTCTCCATCGGCGGCCAGAACGGCGCGATCACCGTCGGCGACGCCACCGCCGGCAACAACTTCGCCAACAGCGCCTACGCGATCATCAAGGACTACGGCTTCGACGGCGTCGACGTCGACCTGGAGAACGGCGTCCAGGCCGGCCCGCTCGGCAACGCGCTGCACACCCTGCAGGCCAAGGTCGGCCCCGGCTTCGTCCTGACCATGGCGCCCGAGACGATCGGGATGTACAGCACCGCCGGCGCCTACTTCCAGCTGGCGCTGAACACCAAGGACATCCTCACCGTCGTCAACACCCAGTTCTACAACTCGGGCGGCATGAACGGCTGCGACGGCAAGGTCTACAACCAGGGCACCGTCGACTTCATCACCTCGCAGGTCTGCACCCACATCCAGGGCGGCCTGCGGCCCGACCAGGTCGGCATCGGCGTCCCCGCCTCCGCCAAGGCGGCCGGCGGCGGCTACGTCCCGCCGACCGTGGTGAACAACGCGCTGGACTGCCTGGCCACCGGCAACAACTGCGGCAGCTTCGTCCCGCCGGCCAAGTGGCCGACCATCCGCGGCGCGATGACCTGGTCCACCAACTGGGACGCCAACAACGGCAACGCCTTCTCCACCACGGTCGGCCCGTTCGTCCACAAGATGCCGTAATCCCCCACCCGCCGAATCCCCCGCCGGCGTGCCGCTCCTTGAGGGTGGGGCCTGCGCGCCGGCAGAGGGCCCGCCGTACCCGACCCGGTACGGCGGGCCCTCCCGTGTCCAGGCCGGGGCCGGTCGGGGCCGGTCGGGTCTGGTTCGGTCGGGTCTGGTTCGGCCCGGTTCAGCCCGGTCTGGTCCGGTCCGGTCTCGTCGGCCTGAGTGCTACCGGGCCAGCACCGCCAGCAGCGCGCCGAGCAGCAGGAACGGGCCGACCGGGACGTCGAGTCCGCGCACCGGGCGCCGGCGGGCCAGCGCGACGGCGGCCCGCAGGATCGCCCAGAGCCCGGCGAGCACCACCGCGGCGAACAGCCCGCCGACCGCCACCGGCCAGCCGTACCAGCCGAGCAGCCCGCCCAGGGCGAACCCCAGCGGGGAGTCACCGGGGCCCAACGCGCCGATCCAGACCGCCAGTTCGAGCAGAGCCCCGACCGCGAGCGCCACCAGCAGGCAGCGCAGCAGCACCCCCGGGCGCCCGGCGGCCAGCGCCGCCACCACCAGCAGGGCGGCCACCCCGCCGGCCAGCGGCAGAGTCAGCCGGTACGGAAGCCGGCGCACCCGGGCGTCGACGAAGCCGAGCACCACGCCGAGCCCGGCCGCCCAGCCCAGCGCCGCGGCCGACGGCCCGTCCGCCGCGTACGCCAGCGCGGCGGCGACCACGGCCGCCACCAGCTCCACCGACCAGGCGCCCGCGCCCAACCGCTCCCGGCAGCCCGGGCAGCGCCCGGTCGGCGGCAGCAGCCGCACCCCGCGCCCGCACAACGGGCAGGCGCCGCACCAGGGTTCGCCCTCCGGCACGGCGAACCTGGCGACCAGCCCGCGCAGCAGTGGAGCCACCAGAAATCCGGCCAGCACCGCGCCGACTGCGGCTACCATCACCGGCGCACCCCCTCTCGATCGACGCCGGCACGACCGTGCGGCACCCGGAGACCGGGCGGGGCGCACCGACCACATCATCCAACGGGGGAACGACCATGACGAAGACCCAGTCCGTCCGAAGGATCGCGGCCGCCCTGCCCGCGGCGGCGCTCGTCCTGGCGCTGTCGGCCTGCGGGCCGGACAACGCCGACCCGCCGGCCGGACCGAGCACCCCGGCCGCGCCGCCCACCGGCGCCGCCCCCGCCTCCACGGCTCCCGGCGCCCCGACCGGCTCCGCAGCCCCGACCGCCGCGGGCGCCCCGACCGCCCCGACCACCCAGGCCGGACCGCAGCCGTCGGCCACCGCCGGCGGCAACAACGTCACCCAGGTCAGCTACGACCGCCCGCTGCCGTTCGGCGCCACCGGCCGCTACGTCGGCAAGAGCTCGGTGGTGGACGCCACCGCGGTCTCGATCGTCAAGGGCAAGGCCGCCGAGATCGCCCCGTTCAACCTCCCGTCGGCGACCACCGGCGGCAAGACGCCGTACTTCGTCACCGTCTCCTTCACCAACCGCACCGGCGGCCCACTGGCCGAGGACGCCTACATGATGCGGGTCTGGGTGAAGCCCCAGGACCACTCGGCGGGCGCACTGCCGGCCGCGACCCTGCAGAAGGCGATCCCGCAGTGCGACACCCGGTCGCTGGTCACGCTCGCGGACGGGCAGTCCGTCAAGCTGTGTGCCGTCTATCTCGTCCCGAACGAGGCCCCGCCCAGCTTCCTCACGTACGGGAACATCATGGACACCGCACCCCTGGTTTGGAAGGTCGGCTGACGCCCCCGCCTGCCGATCCAAGGAGACGCCTCCGGGCGGGGGGGGGGGGGGGCCCCGGGCCCCCCCCCCCCCCCCCCCCGGGGGCCCCCCCCCCCGCGCGCCCCCCCGGGCGCCCAGACACGCGCGCCCGCAGACGGAGGAGACCACAGACCCG
>NZ_JBIVAX010000046.1:23857-44499 GCF_044745805.1 Kitasatospora sp. NPDC086801 | reverse complement strand
GTGGGGGGTTCCGGGGGGGCGCCCCCCCCCCCCCCGCGCCCCCCCGGGGGGGGGGGGGGGGGGGGGGGGGCGCCCCCCCCCCCCCCCCCCCCCCCCCCCCCGGAGGTGCCCCTAAAGTAGGCAGGCATGCAGGTCATCCAGTCCAGCAAGCTCGCCAATGTCTGCTACGACATCCGCGGCCCGGTGCTCGACGAGGCGATGCGGCTGGAGGAACAGGGCCACCGCATCCTCAAGCTCAACACCGGCAACCCCGCCATCTTCGGCTTCGAGGCGCCGCCGGAGATCCTCCAGGACATCCTGCGCAACCTCTCGACCGCGCACGGGTACGGCGACTCCAAGGGCCTGCTCGCCGCCCGCCGCGCGGTGGTCATGCACTACGAGGACCGCGGCCTGCACGGGCTGAGCGTCGAGGACGTCTTCCTCGGCAACGGCGTCTCCGAGCTGATCCAGCTGGCCATGACCGCGCTGCTGGACGACGGCGACGAGGTGCTCGTCCCGGCGCCCGACTACCCGCTGTGGACCGCCTCGGTCTCGCTGGCCGGCGGCACCGCGGTGCACTACCGCTGCGACGAGCAGGCCGAGTGGTACCCGGACCTCGCCGACATCGAGGCCAAGGTCACCGACCGGACCCGGGCCATCGTGGTGATCAACCCGAACAACCCGACCGGCGCGGTCTACCCGCGCGAGGTGCTGGAGGGCCTCGTCGAGATCGCCCGCCGGCACCGGCTGGTGGTCTACGCGGACGAGATCTACGACAAGATCCTCTACGACGACGCCGAACACGTCCCGCTGGCCACCCTGGCGCCCGACCTCTTCTGCGTCACCTTCAACGGCCTGTCCAAGGCGTACCGGGTCGCGGGCTTCCGCTCCGGCTGGATGGTGCTCTCCGGCGACCGGCAACGGGCCCACAGCTACATCGAGGGCCTGGCCGTGCTCGCCTCGATGCGACTGTGCGCCAACATGCCCGCCCAGCACGCGGTGGCCGCCGCGCTCGGCGGCAGGCAGTCGATCCGCGACCTGGTGCTGCCCGGCGGGCGGCTGCTCGCCTCGCGCGACGCGGCGTACCGGCTGCTCAACGAGATCCCGGGGGTCAGCTGCGTCAAGCCCAAGGGCGCGCTGTACGCGTTCCCGCGGCTGGACCCGAAGGTCTACAAGATCAAGGACGACGCCCAGATGGTGCTGGACCTGCTGCGCTCCCAGCGCATCCTGCTGGTCCAGGGCACCGGCTTCAACTGGCCCGAGCCGGACCACTTCCGGCTGGTCACGCTGCCCCGGGCGGAGGAGATCACCGACGCGGTGACCCGGATCGGCGACTTCCTGAGCGGCTACACCCAGCCGTAGCCCCGAGCCCGGCGCGCGGGAAGAGCACGCGGGAGGAACACCCGGGAGGAACACCCGGGAGGAGCACTACGGCCGGAGTCCCGGCCCGGGCGGTCTCCTTGGTCGGGGAAAGACCGCCCGGGGGAACTCCGGCCGTCCTGTCACTCGGCGGGCGCGCGGTTCGTGCCGCGCGGCCGCCTCTCGCTCCGCTGAGGCTCAGGCTCAGCCGAGGCGCGCGACGAGGCTCCGGTACTCGTCCCACAGCTCCTTCGGGGTGTGGTCGCCGAACAGCTCCAGGTGGGCCGGCACCAACGCGGCCTCCTGGCGCCAGATGTCGGCGTCCACGGTGAAGAGCAGGTCGAGGTCCTCCTTGGACAGCTTCAGGTCGCCGAGGTCGAAGCCCTCGACGGTCGGCAGCACGCCGATCGGGGTCTCGACGCCCTCGCCGGTGCCCTCCAGGCGCTCGACGATCCACTTGAGCACGCGGCTGTTCTCGCCGTAGCCCGGCCAGACGAACGCGCCCTCGGCGTTCTTGCGGAACCAGTTGACGTAGTAGATCTTCGGCAGCTTCGCGGCGTCCGCCTGGGCGCCGACCTTCAGCCAGTGGGCGAAGTAATCGCCCATGTTGTAGCCGCAGAACGGCAGCATCGCGAACGGGTCGCGGCGCAGCTCGCCGACGGTGCCCTCGGCGGCGGCGGTCTTCTCGGAGGCGATGTTGGCGCCGAGGAAGACGCCGTGCTGCCAGGTGAAGGACTCGGTCACCAGCGGGACGGCGGTGGCGCGGCGGCCGCCGAACAGGATCGCCGAGATCGGCACGCCCGACTGGTCCTCCCACTCGGGGGCGATGGTCGGGCACTGCGCGGCCGGGACGGCGAAGCGGGCGTTCGGGTGGGCGGCCGGGGTGCCGGACTCCGGGGTCCAGTCGTTGCCGCGCCAGTCGATGAGGTGCGCGGGGGGCTCCTCGGTCAGGCCCTCCCACCACACGTCGCCGTCATCGGTCAGGGCGACGTTGGTGAAGACCGTGTTGCCCCACAGGGTGTCGATGGCGTTGGCGTTGGTGTCCACGCCGGTGCCGGGGGCGACGCCGAAGAAGCCGGCCTCGGGGTTGATCGCGTAGAGCTGGCCGTCGGCGCCGAAGCGCATCCAGGCGATGTCGTCGCCGATCGTCTCGACCTTCCAGCCCGGGACGGTCGGCTGGAGCATGGCCAGGTTGGTCTTGCCGCAGGCCGACGGGAAGGCGGCCGCGACGTACTTGACCTCGCCGGACGGCGGGGTGAGCTTCAGGATCAGCATGTGCTCGGCCAGCCAGCCCTCGTCCCGGGCCATGGTCGAGGCGATGCGCAGCGCGTAGCACTTCTTGCCGAGCAGGGCGTTGCCGCCGTAGCCGGAGCCGAAGGACCAGATCTCCCTGGTCTCCGGGAAGTGCGAGATGTACTTGGTGCTGTTGCACGGCCACGGCACGTCCGCCTGGCCCTCGGCCAGCGGGGCGCCGACGGTGTGCACGGCCTTGACGAAGTCGCCGTCCTCGCCGAGCTGGTCCAGCACCGCCTTGCCCATGCGGGTCATCACGCGCATCGACACGGCGACGTAGGCGGAGTCGGTGATCTCGACGCCGTACGCGGCCAGCGGGGAACCGACCGGGCCCATCGAGAAGGGCACGACGTACATCGTGCGGCCCTTCATCGCGCCGCGGAACAGTCCCTTCTCGCCCTGGAAGACCTCCCGCATCTCGGCCGGGGCCTTCCAGTTGTTGGTCGGACCGGCGTCCTTCTCCTGCTCGGAGCAGATGTAGGTGCGGTCCTCCACGCGCGCCACGTCCGTCGGGTCCGAGGCGGCGTAGTAGGAGTTGGGGCGCTTTTCCTCGTTGAGCTTCTTGAAGGTGCCCTGAGCCACCAGCAGGTCCGCGAGGCGCTGGTACTCCTCGTCGGAGCCGTCGCACCACTCGACGCGGTCCGGCTGGGTGAGCTCGGCGATCTCGTTCACCCAAGCGAGCAGGCGCTGGTGGCGGGTGGGCGCGGAGGCGCTGAGAGCAGAGATCTCGTACGACACGATCGCTCCGTTTCACACCATCTCGGCGAGGAGGTGGCGTAGCGGGGGTCTGAGGGTGCTTGCAGCGTAGCTCCGGCTACAACGCCAAACTGCGGCACAGCGTCGAAATTGACTCATCTTTTACTACGGTAAGTATGATTACTGGCCAGTAATAGGTCGCCCACGTCCCGGACCGGACGCCCTCGCGGGCACCTCGAATACTCCAAAACGTCCAAGAGTGATGATCACCACTTTCCTACGCGCGGGTAACCTACGGCCCCGTAGGTAGCGGGTAGCATGCTGCGCATGACTGCTGAGCTCGTCGAGAGCACGGAGAACGAGGGCACGGGGCACGAGGGCGCGGGCGCGGGCGCAGGCGCAGGCGCAGGCGCAGGCCACGAAGGCGCGGGCCACGAGGCCTCGGGGCGCAAGCCGAAGTGGCGCGGCTGGCTGCACGCCGGGATGTTCCCCGCCACCGTCGCCGCCGGGATCGTGCTGATCTGCCTGGCCGACTCCACCCCCGCCAAGATCGCCTGCGCGATCTACTCGATCAGCGCCTGGCTGCTGTTCGGGGTCAGCGCGGTCTACCACCGCTTCGACTGGGGCCCGCGCGGGGACGCCGTGCTGCGGCGGATGGACCACGCGAACATCTTCCTGATCATCGCGGGCACCTACACGCCGTTCACGATCCTGCTGCTCAAGGGCGCCGACCAGCAGGTGCTGCTCTGGGTGGCCTGGGGCGGCGCGCTGGCCGGAATAGCGTTCCGGGTGTTCTGGGTCGGCGCGCCGCGCTGGCTGTACACGCCGGTGTACATAGCGCTCGGCTGGGCCGCCGCCTTCTTCCTGCCGGACTTCCTGCACGCCGGCGGCGTCGCCGTCCTGGTGCTGATGATCGTCGGCGGGGTGCTCTACAGCATCGGCGGCGTGGTGTACGGGCTCAAGCGGCCCAATCCGTCACCGCGCTGGTTCGGCTTCCACGAGGTGTTCCACGCCTTCACCCTGGGCGCGTTCATCGTGCAGTACGTCGGGGTCTCACTGGTGGCGTACAGCGCGGCCGGCTGAACCCGGCGTGCCACGGCGGGGGGGGGGGCCCCGCCCCCCCCCCCCCCCCCCCCCCCCCCCCCAGCCCCCGCGGGCCCCCCCCCCCGCCCCCCCCCCCGCGCGCGGGGGCCGGGGGGGGCTGCGTTGCCCCCCCCCCCCCCGCGGGGCGCTTGAGCGGCGCGGCGGGCGGGCTCTGCGGGGGGGCCCCCCGCCCGGCCCCCCCCCCCCGGGGCCCCCGGGGGGGGGGGCCCCCGGCCCCCCCCCGGGCCCCCCCGCCCGTTCCGCTGTCCAGGGGCGCTCGTACGGCGCCCGGCCCTGCGGGCGGCGCGGGTGGGGCGGGCGGTCCGCCGCGCCGGCCTCCGGCCACGGCTCCGACTCCGGCTCCACCGCCGGCCGGCCGGTGCGGCCGCGCGCCTGCCGGGCGTCCAGCGCCTCACGGGCCCGGCGGCAGCGCTCGCAGTGCGCGGCGTCCGGGGTGGCGGCCAACGGCCGGTGCCTGCGCGGGGCGGCCGGCTGGTGGAGCGCCCGCCAGCGACGGCCCACGTAGACCATGAGCAGCAGCACCTCGACCCCGGCGACGACCAGGACCAGCATCGCCCCGTTGATCAGGTAGGCCGCGACCACGGCGAGCGCGGACGCCACCACCACCGCCGCGCTCCACACCTGGGCACTCGACTCCCTGCCGGCCATTCGACTCCCCTTTCCCGGCGCCGGGCTCGTGGTCGGCTCCTGCCGCCCCACCCCTTCTCCGCTCTCGGCACGCGTCGGTCAGCACTGACCGATTGCCACATGGTATCTACCGTCCGTCACTCGGGGCTGCCCCCGGACGGCGAACGACAGATCAACGTTGCGTCAATTCCATGTGTGGAAGCCGCACTTCCAGGACGCACCACCCAGCGCGTCCGTCCGGCTACGGCCTGGCGCATTCGCGGGCGCCGTCCTTCGAGCACACGCCACGGCGGGGCCCGGCTGCATCAGCCGGACCCCGCCGCATCCCGCGCGTGACGCGCCCGAGAGGCCCTACCCCCGTCGGACGCCCGCCCTCCGCCGCAGGACCGCACCCGCGCCCACGAGCGCGGTGGCGCCCAGGGCCGCGACCGCCGTCACGGCCGGCAGCACCGAACCGCCGCCCGCCGCCCGCTCCGGGTCGGCCGCCAGCTGGTAGCCGCCGCCCTTGCCCTCCCGGTCGTACGCCGAGCCGGGCAGCTTGTCCCCGTACCGCTGGTGCACCAGCTTCTGGTACGCGGCCAGCGACACCCCGCCCGCGCCCACCGAGCGCCGGGCCTCGTCGTCCAGCGGCAGCACCCGGCCGTCCCGCAGCACGTACCAGGCGTTCACCTGCGGCTCGCGGAACGCCGTACCGCCCCCGCCGCCGGCCGCCTTCGCCACGTAGTCGCTCTCGTCACCGCCGGAGGCGATGTTGACCACCCGCCAGGAGTCGCCCTGCCGGATCGTCCACACCGAGGCCGCCTGCCCGTCCGCGGCGACCACCTTGCTCGCGGTGAACTCGGCCTTCGCCACCGGCGCACCCGGGGTGCCGGCCACGAAGCCCGCGTCCAGGGTGTACACCGGCACGGTGTCGCCGGCCAGCTGCGGCGCGGCCTCGCTCGCCGCCTGCGCCTCCTGCGCCGCACCGATGGTCAGCTGCTGGGTCGGCGGGACGCCCTTGCGGGCGAAGAAGTGGCCCACCTTGTCGAGGACGGCCTGGTCCTGGACCACGCCGCGGGCCTTCGCCAGGTCCGCGGCGGGCACCGGCACCGGGGCGCCGGCCGACCCGTCCGCGTGCGCGGCCGGGGCCAGCGCCAGCCCGAGGCCGGCGGCGAGCAGGGCGGTGACGGCGGCCCGACGGGCCTTTCCGAGGTCGGTCATGTCGCCCCTCACGCGCCGATCCGGTACAGGGAGTGGGTCCACGAGAACGTGTTGTTGTTCACGTAGTAGCCGTAGTCGGCCCAGTTGTAGCGGTAGTTGGACGGCCATGGGTCGCCCCAGTACACCCAGTTGTTGCTGGTGTCGTAGCCGTAGACGACATGCATGTGCCCGCCGCCGGAACTCCACTGGATCCGGGTCTCGATCGGCCGGTTCGCATCCACCTCGGTCTGCACCGTGGCGTAGCGCAGGTAGCCGGTGACGTACGAACCCGAGTTGATGCCGACCCAGTCCAGCCCGTTCTGCACATCGGCCAGCGAGGCCTGGCTGTTGGGGCAGCTGGAGTTGGCCGAACGGCCGAATGCGGCGTTGCAGAACTGGTTCTGGCTGTAGTTGTAGCCGAACCAGGTGGCGATGGTGTTCCCGCTCGCCGCCCAGCACCAGTTGGTCTGCTGTTGCTGCTGCATGGTGATGTTGAGCTTCTTGAACGTGCCGGCCGGATCGGCCGTGCTGCCGGGCGCGGCGGCCTGGCGAACCTGGTGGACCTGCGCCGGAGCGCGGTCCCGGGCGGAAGTGAGGTCCTGAGCGGGGGCGGCGAGCGCCGGGGTGGCCACCGCGGCCGTCAGCGCCGGGCCCAGCACGCCGAGGGCGAGCAGGGAGACCGCGCGACGCAGCCGTATCCGTGGAACTGGCATGGGGGAAATGCCTCCTTGCACAAGCGGAACGAGGTGCTGTGTGGGGGCGCGGTCCGGATCGCGCCATGAGCATCCCGCCGCCCCGGAAGCCGGTCAACGGCCCCCGGGACCACCACAGTTCAGGTGTGAACGACCGGCCACGGGTGTGAACGCCACCCCGAAGACCCCCGCGTGGCACGCCCGGCCCGGTGACAAACCGCCGCCCTGATGTGAATATTCACGGTCAAACACGGTCTGCCCGCACCCGTCCCCCAGGAGGCCGTCATCCACCGCACCGACCAGGCCGACCTCACCGCCGCCCTCCGCACCGGCCCCTTCCACCTCGCCCTGCGCACCGCCATCGCCACCCGCGGCCTCGCCCTCCACCGCATCCGCCGCCACCTCGCCCTGCGCGGCGTCCACGTCGGCCTCACCAGCCTCAGCTACTGGCAACAAGGCCGCCGCCGCCCCGAACGCCCCGAATCCCTCCGGGCCGTCGCCGCCCTCGAAGACGTCCTCGACCTCCCCGAACACTCCCTCACCCGCCTGCTCGGCCCCCGCCGCGCCGCCGACACCACCCCCACCGGCCCACCCGTACGCCCCTACCGCGACCTCATCTCCCCCGCCACCGCCGTCGACGACCTGCTCGCCACCATCGCCGGCCCCCGCGACACCGGCCTGCACACCATCACCCACATCGAACGCGTCCGCATCGGCCCCGACCGCCAACTCGCCCGCCGCGACTCCCAACACGCCCTCCGCGCCCACCGCGACGGCATCGACCGCTACCTCGCCCTCTACCAGGGCGACCCCGGCAGCGACATCACCCGCGTCGGCGTCCGCGCCGAAGAGAACTGCCGCCCCGGCCGCATCCGCCGCGACCAGACCCACCACCTGCTCGTCGCCGAACTCCTCCTCGACCGCCGCCTACGCGCCGGCGACACCCACCTCCTCGGCTACGGCTTCGACGACACCCCCTCCCCCGACCCCAGCTGCGAGTACGTCCGCGGCTTCAACTCCGGCGCCGGCCAGTACGTCCTCCAGATCACCTTCCACCCCGCCGCCCTCCCCGTCCGCTGCCACCGCTTCGCCCTCCACTCCCCGGGCGAAGCCCCCTACGAGACGGAGGAGCTCACCCTGGACGGCCACCACTGCGTCCACCTCGTGGCGACCGCGCTGCGGCCGTGCCTGCTGGGGATCAGGTGGGACTGGGAGTGACGGGCGCGGCGTCAGCGTCAGTGCGACCAGTACGGGTCGTCGACGTCGGGTGCACCCTCGTGACCGGTCAGGCGAGGGCCGACGGGGCTGGCGCCGTAGTCCTGCTCGGGCTGGTAGCGGACCGGGGTCACCTTGGTGCTGATCGACACGTCGAAGTACAGGTCGCTCGGGGTGTTGACCGCCAACACGTTGAAGCCCGCCGCACCGCCCCCCGGGCAGTTCAGTTCGACGTAGTGCTTCGCCTCGTAACCGACGGTGGAATCCTCCCGCTGGCACCGGTCGCCCCAGAGCTGCGTCAGTTGGTCCAACAGCACCGACAACTTCGCCGGGGCCACCTTCGTCCGAAGCCTGGCGGAGAGCATGACCTGGGACAGCAGGGCCGGTTCACCGTCCGCGTGCTCCGGATCCCGGTCCACGACGTAGCCACTGCCGAAGTAGGCCACCGGCGGGGTTATCGCGCCGATGGCCGTCCGCATGGTCTCGTCGAGTTGCCCCTTCGCCTCGCGCGGGCTCAGCTGGGGGGCTCCCCGGTCTTTCATGGCCATCGGCCCGTAGCCGTTGTAGAACAGCCCCACCCCGGTGGCCAGCACGGCTACCGCCGCCACTGAACACCCGAGCGCCCGGCGCGGCCGCTTCACCGCCCGCCCGTCCGTTTGACGTCCCCGCTGCCGGTGACGATGGCCGCGATGTTGTCCAGCGAGGGCCCACCACGGCCCGTCAGGTACTTGGTGTGCGCGTCGACGGGGTTGCCCCTGCTCCAGTCGTCGACGGTGAAGCGGTTCGCGTCGAAGTGCTTGCTCGCCGGGTCCCGCCCGTACCAGCGTTCGTCCGGGTCGATGCTGAACTTGGACGGAACGCGCGTCACGATGTCGTTGTCGGCCGCGCCGACCCAGACGTGGCCGGGCGGCAGCCTGAGGTCGGAGGCCTTGTCCACGCCTACGCCCGGGCTGCCGAGGAAGACCACGTCGTCCGGGGGCGCGAAGTGCGACCCCGGCTGGGTGGCGAGCTTGGTGGCCTGGCCCACCAGGTAGGAGCCGTAGCTGTGTCCGATCGCGGTGATGTGCGGCGGTTGGGCACCCTCGTGGTTCGCCCGCACTCCGCTCAGGAACTTCGCGTACGCCGGAGCGCCGTCCTTGCCCGCCTTGGTCGAGGCTGCCCCCAGGTCGGCTCCCGGCGGGTCGTACCCGAGCCAGACGATCGAGGCGACCGAACGACCGGCCGGAGCCTTCCTGCTCGCGCTGCGGTAGAGGCTCAGCGCGTTCTCCGCCTCGTTGGTGCCGTCGTGGACGTTCCCTGCCACCCCCAGGCTGCCGGTTTCGGTGGTGATTCCCGGCACGTAGGCGGAGATGTCGGTGGCGGTGTCCGGGTTTCCGTACGAGAGGATCGCCCGGCCCTTGCCCTCGCTGCCGAGGCCCAAGAGATAGATCGGGGGGCGGCTCGGGTCTTTTCCGTCGCTCTCAAGCCGGTTGACGACGGGCCCGTAGAGGTCGTACAGGTCCTGCTCTCCGGACTTCAACGGTACGTGGTTGGTGCGCTTCTTCATGATGTCGTCCATCAGGGACTTCAGGTGCGCCCGGTTCACCTGGTCCCGCACCTCGGCCGGCACCCCGTCGAGGTTGCCGAGCGCCTCCGGGTGGTGGCTGAGGAACCACTGCTGCCCGTCCGTTCCGAGGCCCTTCCACCAGGAGTTGACGTCCGTCGGGGTGGCGTCCTTGCCCGGCATGTTCAGCTGCCAGAGCGGGTTGGCCGCCTCGCCGAACTGCAGCATGTAGACGTCCGCACGCGCCGTCCTGGCGTCCAGGCCGGTCTTGTCGGTGGCGTGGCCCGTGTACTTCTTGAGTTCTTCGGCCAGCCCCTGGTCGACCCGGGTGGCCTCGGACAGCGCCGCGCCGATCCGCTGGGAGATCTCCTCGGCGGCCGCTTTCTGCTTGGCCTCCCAGTCGGTGCTCTGGAACGGGCTGCTCGCCGGGGGCCAGCTCACCGCCCCGCTGTCGTCGACCGACATGCCCTTGGTCTGGGCGTCGGCGAGCGCCTTGCGGAGCTTGCCCTGGGCGAGCGTGAGGGAGTCGGCGCAGTCCCGCACCTCGGCGCCGATGCAGTGGAGTTCGGTCGCCGCCGCACTCAGCTTGTCGGTGATGCCGTCCAGTACCGGAATCGCGGCGGCGGCCGCCGGTCCACTCCACCCGGACCCGTGGACCCGGTCCGCGGTGCCGCTCTTCCAGTCGGCGGAGTGCTGACCGTACGCCTTGCACAACGCGTCGTAGGCGTCGGCCACCGCGTACAAGTCCGCCGGCTTGGCGTTCTTCAGGCTTGCGAGGTCCATCCCCCAGTCCCCTCGTTACCCGTAGGTGTCCCCGGAGCACTCAGAGATACCATAACTCCCACTACCGACACGGCGATCGGGGGGGACATCATGCCGAGCGACCCAGGATTCACCGTCAAACCGGGCGAGTTGACCGCAGCCGGGAACAACGCGCTGACCGCGGCCGGGAAGGTGCCCGACGAGACCGCGAAGCTGGTCGAGCCGAGCGCCAAGGCGGCCGGGGGGCTGGCGGGTTGGCAGAGCGGGGCGGCGTTGCAGGGGTGCGGGGCGGCTTGGAAGGCGCTGCTGGACGGCCTGGCCGGCGACATGAAGTCGGCCGGCGGGAACCTGCTGACCTGCGCGCAGACGTATGTGAACGCGGACCGTCTGCCGGCGCCCGCCGCGACTGCCGCCGCCGATCCCTTCAACACGAAGGTGGTCGGCGGCCGCCCGGTCGACTACGCGTAGCTTCCGTCCCGTGCCGTGAAGTCCAGGGTCAGGCAGTCCTCGACCGGCCGGTAGCCGATCTGCTGGTAGATGGAGTTGCTGGTCGGGTTGGCGAGGTCGGTGTAGAGCAGGACTTCGGCGGCGCCTTGGGCGAGGGCGTGGGCGGAGGCGGCGGCGGTGACGGCGCTGGCGTAGCCGCGTCCGCGCTGGTCGGTCGGGGTGTAGACGGGGCCGATGCGGGACATGCCGGCGATCACCGAGCTGCTGCCGGCCAGGGCGACGGGGCGGCCGCCGTCCTCCCACAGGTGGAGGCCGCCGGCGGCGATCCGGTCGTCGACGGCCTGGGGGATGTTGGGCAGGTCGACCCCGGCTTCGACGAGGAACTCCTCGTACCAGCGGATCGCCAGTTCGCGGTCGGCCAGTGTGGCGGGCCGGTGGTGGCCGGCGGGCGGGCGGGGTGGTTCGGTCAACTCGCCGAGCCGGTAGAGCCGTTCGTCGAAGCGGACGGACTGGTCGGCGCCGGTGGCGGCGGTCCAGGCTGCGGCGAAGGCGCGGACCGCGTCCGCACTTCCGCCGACGCCGGACACCTCGGCGAACTCGCTTCCGGCGGCGGCCAGTTCGACCGCCAGTTCGGCTGCCGTCGGCGGCGCGCAGGAGAGCCGGGGGGCGAACGGTGGCGTCTGGAGGAAGGCCCCTTCGACCGGGCCGCCGTCCGTCGGGCGCCACCAGCCGAAGGCCGGTGGCCGCTGCCCGAACACGTCCAGACCGCGTCGGGCCAGCCGGTCTACGACCGTGAGCAGGACGGTGTTCTCGGCCGGGCGGGCGGCGAGGAACTCTCCCGTGTGGCGCCGGAAGTCGTCGAACGAGCTGCTCAAGGTCCAGGTCATGGCCCATTCTGGCCCGGCCACACCCCCGCCCACCAGCGGTTTACTCGACGACGACGCCGAGCCGCTCGCCGAGGACGGCCGGGTCGGTGGTCGGCGCTTCGCAGGCGAAGTGCCGACAGACGTAGGCGGCGGGTGCCCCGCCGACCAGCGGCCGGTCCGCCAGCAGCGGCACCTCTTCGCCGCCGTCCTCCGCCGGGCCCTCCACCAGGCCCTCCGTCGGGCCCTCGGAAGAGCCCTCAGGCGGACCCTCAGACGAGCCCTCCGCCGGCCCGGCGGAGACCGTCGGCGCGCCCACCGCGACGACCGCCCCGGGTGCGGTGCCGAGCAACGCGGCCCGGCGCAGTGCGGCGGTGGCCGGGTCGCCGACCGGGCCGACGACGGCGACTTCACGCGGCCCGTCGAGCAGTGCCTCGGCGACGGCGAGGCCCCAGCCGATGAACCGGGGGGCCCGGGACGCGAGCGCGCCGACGATGCCGAGGGCCCGTTCGGCGGCCGTCCGGTGCCGGTCGGAGCCGGTGTAGGCGGCGTAGGTGAGCAGGGCGCCGGCGGCGGCGGTCCAGCCGGACGGGGTGGCGTTGTCGGTGGGGTCCTGGGGGCGCCGGATGAGTTCCTCGGCATCGTCGGCGGTGTCGTAGAGCGCGCCGGAGACCTCGTCGGTGAAGTGCTTGAGCACGGTGTCGAGGAGTCCGCCGGCCAGTTGCAGCCAGGCGGCGTCGCCGGTGACGGCGTACAGGGCGAGGAAGCCCTCGGCGGTGTCCGCGTAGTCCTCCAGGACTCCCGCGTTGGTGCCGGCCCGGCCGTCGCGGGAGGTGCGCAGCAGCCGGCCGTCGGGGGTGAGGTGGACGGCGAGCAGCAGGTCGGCGGCGCGTTCGGCGGCCTCGACCAGGTCGGGGCGCTCCAGGAGGGCACCGGTCTCGGCGAGGGCGGCGATGGCGAGGCCGTTCCATGCGGCGACGACCTTGTCATCGCGGGCGGGTGCGGGCCGCTGGGCGCGGGCCTCGAACAGTCGGGCGCGGATGGTCTCGTACTCGGCGAAGTCGTCGGGGCCGGCGAGCAGTTGGAGGACGGAGGTGCCGTGTTCGAAGGTGCCGTCGGCGGTGACGGTGAACAGCCGGGCGGCGGTGGCCGCGTCGGCGGGACCGAGCAGGTCGACCAACTGTCCGGGCTCCCAAGCGTAGTAGGCACCCTCGGCGGACTGCCCGGTCTCCTCGTCGAGGCTGTCGGCGTCCAGCGCGGACGCGAACGCGCCTTCAGGGGTGCGGAGTTCGCGCAGCAGGAAGTCGGCGGTGGTCAGCGCGACCCGACGGGCCAGCGGGGAGCCGGTGGCCCGCCACAGGTGCAGGTAGGCGCGCAGGAGCAGGGCGTTGTCGTACAACATCTTCTCGAAGTGCGGCACGACCCAGCCGGCGTCGACGGCGTACCGGGCGAAGCCGCCGCCGAGCTGGTCGTGGATGCCGCCACGGGCCATCGCCTCCCCGGTGCGGACGGCCATCTCCAGGGCCGCCTCGGAGCCGGTGCGGGCGTGGTGGCGCAGCAGGAACTCGACGACCATGGCCGGCGGGAACTTGGGCGCGCCCCCGAAGCCGCCGTGCCGGTCGTCGAACTCCCGGCTGAGGGCGACCAGCGCCTGGTGCAGGTCGGCATCGGCGGGCGGGTGGTGGGCGCCGGCCGAGTAGACGGCGGCGCGTTCGGCGAGGTCGGCCCGGATCCGCCCGGCGACCTCCGCGACCTCCTGCCGACGGTCCCGCCAGGCCGCGTCGACGCCTTCCAGCACCTGGCGGAAGGACGGCATGCCGTGCCGGGGCTTCGGCGGGAAGTAGGTCCCGAAGTAGAACGGCTCCTTGTCGGGGGTGAGGAACACCGTCATCGGCCAGCCACCCTGCCCGGTGGCGGCCTGCACGGCCTCCATGTAGACGGCGTCGACGTCGGGCCGTTCCTCCCGGTCCACCTTGACGGCGACGAACCGCTCGTTCAGGTAGCCGGCGACCTCGGCGTCCTCGAAGCTCTCGTGGGCCATCACGTGGCACCAGTGGCACGCCGCGTACCCGACGCTGAGCAGCACCGGCACCCCGCGGCGCCGGGCCTCCTCGAATGCCTCCACTCCCCACGGCCACCAGTCGACCGGGTTCTCGGCATGCTGCAGCAGGTACGGCGAGGTCGCGTCCGCGAGACGGTTCGGCATGCCTCCATCCTCGCGCATCGGGCGCCGGGTGTGCCGCAGGTCAGGCCGGTTCGGACCAGTAGCTGATGCCGAGGTTGGTGTCGAAGGTGCGCATCCGTCGGAGCACCTGGTCGGGGGTGGGGCCCGCGAGCTCGTCGACGATCCGGCCGTCGGCGAGGAAGACCACCCGGTCCGCGTGGCCTGCCGCGACGGGGTCGTGGGTGACCATCACGACGGTCTGGCCCAGCTCGCGGACGCACCGGCGCAGCAGGGAGAGGATCTCGGCGGCGGAGCGGGAGTCCAGGTTGCCGGTCGGCTCGTCGGCGAAGACGATCCGGGGGCGGCCGGCCAACGCCCGGGCGCAGGCGACCCGTTGCTGCTGGCCGCCGGAGAGCTGGGCCGGGCGGTGGTCGAGGCGTCGGCCGAGTCCGGCCGCGTCGATCACGGTGTGCAGCCACTGCCGGTCGGGGGTGAGGCCGGCGAGGACGAGCGGCAGGGTGATGTTCTCCAGCACCGTCAGGGTGGGGATCAGGTGGAAGGCCTGGAAGATGAAGCCCACGTGGTCGCGGCGGAGCCTGGTCAGCCTGCGGTCGTTCAGCCGGGTGAGGTCGGTCCCGCCGATCCGGGCCGAGCCCGAGGTGCAGGACTCCAGACCGGCCAGGCACTGCAGCAGGGTGGACTTGCCCGAGCCGGACGGGCCCATGATCGCCGCGAACTCCCCCTCCCGGAACGCCACCGAGACCCGTTCCAGCGCCACCACCCGGGCGCCGCCTGCCCCGTGCACCTTGGTCAGCTCGACGGCTGCCGCGGCCACCGGGGCGGACGTGGCGACGGGGTCGGAAAGGCCGCCGGGCGGGGGCGGGGACTCGATCATGGGTGGTGCTCTCCTAGGTTGTGCACGGGCGAAGGTTCAGAGTTGCGGTCCGGACGGGCCGGGTGGTGGTCTCAGGCCGGTACCGGCGCCCAGCACGGCGAGGGCCCGGGCCGCCAACTCCCGGGCGTCCGTGCCGGGGCGGCCCTGGTGCCCACCGCTGTCATGGTGGTCGAGCAGGACCGGTGCCTCCCCCGAGGTGGCTCGGCCGAGGGCCGCGCAGAGCTTCCAGGAGTGCCAGGGCGGCACCCGCGCGTCGTTGGCCCCGGTGACGAGCAGCACCGCCGGGTACGCGGTACCGGGCTCCACCCGGTGGTAGGGCGAGTAGTCGAGCAGCGCCCGCAGGGCCTGCGGGTCGGCCGGGTCGCCGTACTCCTCGGTCCAGAGCCGGCCGAGGCCGCCGACCTGGTAGCGGGCCAGGTCGGCGAGGGGGGCCACGCAGACCGCGGCGGAGAACAGACCGGGCTCCCGGGTGAGCGCGGCGGCGATCACCAACGCCCCGTTACTGGCGGCCAGCGCGCCCAGTTCGCCGGCCCGGGCCTCGCCGCGCTCGACCAGCATCGCGGCGGCGGCGCGGAAGTCGTCGACCGTGGCGCTCTTGCCGGCCCCGCGCCCGGCGGCCGCCCATGCGGGGCCGAGCTCGCCTCCGCCGCGCGCGTGCACCCAGGCGATCCGGCCGCCGGCCCGCAGCCACGCCTCCATGGCCGGGTCCCAGCTGGGCTCCAGCGGGATGCCGAAGCCGCCGTAGACGGTGAGCACGGTGGGCGCGGGGCGGTGCCGGGCCTGCGGCTCCGGGTCGCAGAGCGTCACCGGGACGGGGGTGCCGTCCCGGCTGACCGCGGTGAGCGTGCGCAGGGCCGCCCGGCGCTCGGGCATCGCGATCGGGCCGGATCCGTCGAGGCGCCTGGTCCAGGTGCCGTACCGGGGGTCGTCGGCGAGCAGCCAGACCGCCCCGCCGACCTTCCCCCGCCCGTCGTACGGGGTGGCGCCGAGGCGCAACCGGGCGGGCCAGTGAAGGGCGGCGGCCCGGTCCGCCACGGCGCCGGGCCGGTGCTGGTCGAGCCGGTGCTGGTCGAGCCGGTGCAGGTCGAGCCGGTGCAGGTCGAGCCGGTGGGTGGTGCCGATCCGGCGGAGCACCGCCAGCCGCGGCGTCCGGCCGGGGCCGAGCACCCGCAGGGCGGTGACCTGGCCCGCGTTCGCCCCGCCGATGGCGGACGGGGCGTCAGCGGCGGGCGGGTCGGCGGGATCGAACGCGTCGGCGGGCGCGGGCGCGTCGTCAGCGGCCGGCGCCTCCAAGGGGGCGGGCCGGTCGGCGGCACCGCGGGCCACCGCGGCCAGGTCGAGGGCGAGGAGCCGGTCGGCGGCGAGGAAGCAGACGGACTCGTTCAGGTCCAGGGCGGTGACCCGGAACCCCGCCAGGTCGAGTGCCTGCCAGTCGGGCGCTGCCTCGCCAGCCCACCGGGTGACCCACCAGCGCACCGGGCCGGACGGCTGCGGGCGGGTGCGCAGCAGCAGGAAGCCGCCGGGCCCGCCGTGCAGGGTGAGCCGGACGGGCCCTGGCACCGGCAGGGCGAGCCGGCGGGTGGTGCCGTCGCCCAGGTGTCGGGCCGTCAGGGCGTGCTCGGTGCGGGTGCCGGCGGTGTACAGCAGCGCGTCACCGGTGAACGCGAGGGTCGCGTACGGCGCCGCGTCCGGGAGGTGCCGGGGCTGCTCGCCGGGGTGGGTGGGGAGCAGGTGGAGGCCGCCGTTCTCCCCGCCGTCCCGGTGGAGTTGGACGGCGGCGAGCCGGCCGCCCGGGTCTGCGGACCAGCCGGCGATCCGGTCGGTACGGCGGCCTGCGTCGTCGAGCAGCGCGTGGCGGGTGCCGTCGGGGCGTTGGACGGTGAGGAGGTCGCCGCCGGGCCCGCGTTCGTGGCGGAAGAGCAGGCCGCCCGCCTCGGCGGGCGGGGTGGGCGTCCGGTCGGGCGCCTCCTGCTCGACCCGGTCGATCAGGGCGGTCCAGGCCGGCTCGTCGACCCGCTGTGGGCGGGCGGCCAGGAGACGCTGCTGTGCGGCGAGCCAGGCACGGGTGCGCGGCGCGTCCACGTCCTCCAGCCAGCGGTACGGGTCCGCCGGTGCGGTGGGTGGCGGGGCAAGCGGTACCGGTGCGGTGGGTGGCGGGGCACTGGGGACGGCCGGCTGGTCGGGGTCAGCCACGGCGGGCCTCCACGGGATCGTCGCGTCGCTGTTCCGGAAGGGGCTCCGCCCCGGCGGGGTCGGGCCGACCGCCGCCGGCCCGGCCCGCGGTGACGGCCACGCCGACCACGGCGAGGACCACCACGATCGCTGCCGCCGCGGCCACGGTGCCGGTCAGCCCCAGCGCGTGGGCGCTCAGACCCGCCAGGGTCGGTCCGACGGGGGCGACGACCTGGGCGAGGAAGCCGATGCCGCTGTGCACCCGCCCCTGCAACCGCGGCGGGGTGACGGCCATCTGGGTCACCGCGATCAGCACGGTGACCACCGGCCCGGCGGCCGCGGCGACGGCGAGCGGCACCGCTGCCGACCAGTGCCCCTGGAGCGCCGTGAAGCCGGGCAGGGCGATCGCGACCACGACCGTGCCGAGGGCGATGCCCCGGGCGGGTGGCAGCCGCCGGGCCACGGCGGACGCGAACAGGGAACCGGCCAGCCCGCCCGCTCCGAGGGCCGCGGTCAGCACCCCGACGTCGACGGTGTCCCCGGCCGAGGCGACCACCACGATCAGCAGGCCGTTGAAGACCAGGTTGAGCACGGCCGCATTGACCGCCGCGTACCGCAGGAAGGGCATCCGCCAGATGAACCGGAGGCCTTCGACCAGCGCGGCCCGGCCGCCCCGTTCGACCGGACCGTCGCGTTCGGTCAGGTCGTCGCGTTCGGTCAGGCCGTCACGTTCGGTCAGGCCGTCCTCAGCCTCGTCCCGGACCTCCCTCGGCAGCAGCGCCGCGCAGCAGGCCGCCGCCAGGTAGCTGCCGGCGTCGGCGGCGAACACCCAGGCCGGGTCGACGGCCAGCAGCGCGCCCGCGACCAGCGGACCGGCGATCAGCGCGACGGCCGCCCTGGTCTGCAGCAGGCCGAGCGCCCTGGGGAGCAGTTCGGGCCGGACGAAGGAGCGCACGGCGACGTTCTCGGCAGGTGCCAGGGTGCTACCCACCGCGCCGAGCAGCAGGGCGGCGGCCAGCAGCGCCCACAGCGGAGCCGGACCGCCGGAGGCCAGCAGGGCCAGCGCGGCCAGCACACCCGCCCCGGCGAGATCGCAGACCAGCAGCAGGGTCCGCCGCTCGCAACGGTCGGCGATCACCCCGGCCGGGAGCCGGGCGAGCAGAACCCCGACGGAGAGCGCCGTGCCGGCCAGCCCGGCCTGCCGGACGTCGCCGGCGGTGTGCAGGGCGACCACCGGGAGGGCGACCACAGAGGCGGCGGTGCCCAGGGCGGAGGCCGATTCGCCGCCGAAGAGCAGCCAGAACGGCCGCCCCAGCCTCCCCCCGGCCCTCCCCCCGGCCCTCCCGCCGGCCGCCCGGCTCACGCCGATCCCGCCGCGAACTGGCGCCTGATGCCGCGCAACGGACGGGCCGCCAGTGCCGCCGGGACGGCCGTGGCGACCAGCACCCCGAGCAGCACGCCGACCGTCCACGGGACGTCCACGGCCGGCAGCAGCCCCTGCCCGACCGCCCTGGCCAGCGGCACCAGGCAGACCCCTGCCGTCACCACCGCCAGGACCACCCCGACCAGCGCCGCGGCCAGGACCTCGTACACCACGCACCGCAGCAGTTGCCCCCGGCCGAGGCCGAGCGCCCGCAGATGCGCACGCTGGGAGCGGCGGTCCCGCTGGGCCAGCGCGCAGGTGTTGGCGACGGCGAGCAGCGCGTAGCCGGCCACCACCGCGACGATCAGCCGGGACGCCAGGTCGTCCTGCACGCTGCGGGGTTGGAGGTCGGCCAGGTAGTCGGTCCGGGAGGCGAGCCGCTGGCCGGGCTGCGACCGCCAGGTGCTCGGATCGCCGCGGAGGAGCACCTGGTCGGCGTGCGGGGCCGGAGTGTGCGCGAGGGCCAGGGCACTGGGCAGGACGAAGGAGGGGAAGGCCAGGTCCCGCTGGTAGACCGCGGCGAGCCGCAGCTGAGCCTCCTGCCCGTCGGCGAGCGTGAAGGTCACGCTCTGGCCGAGCTGCCAGCCGTGCGCCTGTGCCTGGGTGGTGCCGGCGGCGAAGGTGTCGTCCGCCAAGTCGTCCAGTCGGCCCTGCTGTTCGCCCAGGTCCAGGAAGGTCCGCAGGGCCGGCCCGTCGACGCCCCAGGCGCGGGTGGGCCGGGGCTTGCTGTCGTAGAAGCTCGGCGGCGCGGTCACCTCGGTGGCGACCAGTGCCGTCGCGGTACCTCCGGGGAGAGCGGGGGGCCCGGCCGACAGCCGGTGGTCCGGCTCGGCGGTCACCACCCCGTCGGCGCGCAACGCCTGCTCGGCCTGCCGCTGCACGGCGGCTCCCATCGTGCTCCCCGAACCGAGCAGGCAGACCGCGATGCCGACGGCCAGCAGGACGGGCACCGCGATCGCGGCCGTCCGGGCGGGCGCGGCCCGCAGCCCGGCGGCGGCGATCCGGCCGGCCCGACGGTCCAGCAGGCGCAGCAGGACGCAGCACGGGCCGGTGAGGACCGGCACGATCCAGGGCGCGAGCACCGCGAGCGTGGGGATGACGGTCAGGGCCAGCGCCAGCACCAGGACCCCGCGGAGCACGCCCGGAACGTCCCCGACGACCGACAGGACCAGGAACGGCCCGCACATCAGGACGGTCATGCCGAGGCCCGCCACCAGGCGGCCGCGGTTGCGGCGGGCCGGGGCCAGGGCCGACGACTGGTCCTTGAGCAGGTCGATCGGCTGGACCCGGCCGGCCGCCAGCACGCTGGCCAGCGCCGCGAGCACCGCGACGGCGCAGGTGCCCGCGCAGGCACCGGCGGCGATCGCCCAGGTCAGCCCGGCGGGCGGCATGCCGACCGCGGCGGGGAACAGCTCGCGCTCGACCAGCAGGCGCCGCCCGAGCCCGGCCGCCGGGGCCAGCCCTGCCGCCGAGGCGACGGCGGCCGGAACGAACGCGACCAGCGCCACGTCCGCGACGACCAGGGCCCGCAGCCGACCGGCCGTCACACCCAGTGCGCGCAGCACGGCGAACTGCCCGAGCCGCTGGTTGGTCCAGAGCGCGACCGTCGACCCGGTCACCAGCACCGCCGACGTCAGCAGCAGCGTCAACAGCAGGCCCAACAGGTTCTGCGCGTCGCGGGCCGCCACGGCGGCCGCGGAGCCCTCCGGATAGGACGGACGGCGCACCGCCTCCAGCAGCACCAGACAGGCGCCCACCCCGGTGGCGGTCAGCGCACAGGCGGCCGCCACGCCCACGACCCGCCCGGGATACGCCCGAACCTCGGCGACGCAGAGCCGCAGCCCACCCAGTGGGGCGCTGAGACGGGGGATCGGGTCCGATGCCACGGTCACGGTTATCTCACCTCAAAACGGTTAATAAGATGCAGAGTTGGGAAGGCCGCATGCGCCGCGGCCTTCCCCCTCTGTCATCCCTTACTGCCGGACTGTCCAGGTCAGCAGCTGAAGACGCTGTACGAGCTGAACGGGGCGTCGACGACGATCTCCTCGTCGAGCTCCTGCAGGGCCAGAATGTCGGCCATTACCAGTCACCTCCCCACACCATCTCGTCGGACGTCCCACCGGACCACCGAGCTCAGCAGCTGAAGACGCTGTACGAGCTGAACGGGGCGTCGACGACGATCTCCTCGTCGAGCTCCTGCAGGGCCAGAATGTCGGCCATTACCAGTCA
>NZ_JBIVAX010000046.1:23453-23759 GCF_044745805.1 Kitasatospora sp. NPDC086801 | reverse complement strand
ACCTCCCCACACCATCTCGTCGGACGTCCCACCGGACCACCGAGCTCAGCAGCTGAAGACGCTGTACGAGCTGAACGGGGCGTCGACGACGATCTCTTCGTCGAGCTCCTGCAGGGCCAGAATGTCGGCCATTACCAGTCACCTCCCCTCACCATCTCGTCGGGCGTTCCACCGGACCGCCGAGCTCAGCAGTTGAACAGGCTGTACGAGCTGAACGGGGCGTCGATGACGATCTCTTCGTCGAGCTCCTGCAGGGCCAGAATGTCGGCCATTACCAGTCACCTCCCCACACCAAATCGCCGGACG
>NZ_JBIVAX010000046.1:0-23358 GCF_044745805.1 Kitasatospora sp. NPDC086801 | reverse complement strand
AGCTGAACGGGGCGTCGATGACGATCTCTTCGTCGAGCTCCTGCAGGGCCAGAATGTCGGCCATTACCAGTCACCTCCCCACACCAAATCGCCGGGACGGGGTACCGGGCTCCGCCCGCTCCGGCGTCCACCCGCTGACGGGGTGGGCGCCGGGGAGCAGGGCCTGCCCGGGGCTTTTGGCGGCTTCCAGCGCCAGGAGGGCGCCGGCGGAGCCGGTGGCCAGGTCGGTCGAGAGCCGGACCAGCTGGTCCCCGTGAAGGACGTGTCCGTCCTGATGGGGGGACAGGTGGAGCTCCAGCAGTCGCAGTTGCTCCTCCGCCTCGGCCTGCCAGTGCGGCAGGCGGGCGGCGACCTGGGCGAGGACGTAGGCGAGTCCGGCCCGGCCGTTGAACAGCCCGCCGTGGACGACCACGCGGACCGCACCGGCCCGGGCCGCGGCCTCCACCACGCGGTCGGCGTCGAGCGCCTCGGCCTGCGCGGCGGGTAAGGACAAGGCGGCCAGGGCCACCCCGGCAGAGCCCTCCGCCAGGTACGGCAGCAGGCGGTTCGAGCTGTGCATCTGCAGCATGCCGTCGACCAGTCGGCCGTGTCGCAGCTCGCAGCGGACGGCCCGCTCGGCGGCCTCGGCCCAGGCCGCGTCTCCGGTGAGCCGGGCGCAGCGGGCGAACAGCACCGCCGGTCCGGACCAGCCGCGCAGCAGCCCGGGCCGGTCCAGCAGTCCGGCCTCACCGATCCGCCCGGCGGCCTTGGCCGCCAGGCCGAGCGCCTCGTCGGTGGCGCCGACCTCCAGCAGCAGGTGGGCGATGCCCGTCACCCCGCCGTGGAGGCCCAGCGCCTCGGGCAGCGGACCGGCCAGCAGGCGGTCCACCACGTTCGGTGCGTCCGGGTGCCCGAGCCGGTGGAACAGCCAGCCGGCTCCGGCCAGCCCGTCGTACAGCCCGGCGGGCGTGTCGGCGGGGGCACGCCGTACAGCGGCGGCGAGCCAGTCGAGGTGCTCCTCGTCCGGTGCGGCACCGGCCAGGTGCCGGGCGAGCAGCACGCCGGACGCGCCGTACGCCAGCCCGAGCGCTCCACCGGGACGGAGCCCGGCCACGTCGCCGGGGTGGAGGCGGTCCGCCCGCCCGGGGGTGGCTGCCCCGTCGATGCCGCGCAGCAGCCCGGCGGCGGTGAGCGTCGACGGGGCCCCGGCTGCGGGCCGGGCCGCGAGGTGCGGGCGCAGCGCCGGGGAGAGGGCCAGCCGTTCGGTCATCCGGGCGACGAAGTCGGACGGCAGCGCCGGGAACGACTCCTCGACGAGGTCCAGCAGCCGCGTGACGACCGCCGGGTTGCGCATGGTGAGCGCGGTCAACGAGACGAGGGCGGCGAGTTGGCAACAGCCGAGCGCGAACAGGTCGGCGTCACGGGCGTCGGTGATGGCTCGGTCCATGAAACCGGGGGCACCCAGCGCAGCCTGGCGCGTGGCGTCGAGGGGCGTCGCGAGTTCGAAGTCGATCAGCGCGACGGTGCCGTCCGGACGGATCATGATGTTGTGGTGGTGGAGGTCACCGAATGCCACCCCTTCCCGGTGCAGCGCCGCGACGCACTCCTCGACCTGAGTGAGCCGCGCCACGGCGAGCTCGGCGAAGCCTGCCAGGGTCCGCGCCTCCGGCCGATGCCTGGTGAGCGGGTACTCCCGCCCCAGCCAGGCACTGAAGGGCTCGCCGGGGATGTACTCCATGGCCAGGTAGTGGTGCTCCCAGGCCGTGAAGTGCTCGAACAGGGTCGGCACGAACGGCAGGTGGCCGATCCGGGCCAGGACGTCCCGTTCGACCGTCAGCCGGGTCACCGCGTCGGCCCCGGCGGCGTCCAGCCCGGCGTGCGGGCGGGCCTCCTTGAGGACGACCTGTCGACCGTCCTCGTCCTCGGCGAGGTAGACACCGCCCGCGTTGGAGAAGTGCAGCGCCTTGACCACTCGGTAGCGGCCGATCACGGCCCCCGCGCCCGAGCCGCCGGCGGCGATCCGCTCGGCCAGGAAGTCCGGTGTCCCGGCCCACGCGGGGACGGTGAAGACCGGGCGCCGCGCGTCCGGGACGAGCTTGCCGTCCGGGTCCTTGACCGCGGGCACCCTGGTGCCGTCCGGCAGTTCGCACCACATCAGGGTGAAGGCGCCGTAGCGCACCGACACCGGGCCCTCGTTCCAGCGCAGGTCGTTGAGGACGTACGGGCCGGGCCGGCCCCCCAGTGCCTCGTCCAGTTCGGCGAGGACGGTCTCCAGCTCGTCGGCGGTGCGCGGGTAGACGGTGACGGCCTTGCCGCTGGCGGACCGGTCGGCGTACTTGGCGTTCATCACGGTGACCACCAGCCGACTGCGCAGGTACTTCCACGGCAGCCCGAGCCGGCGACAGACCCGCCAGGCGATCTCGATCGTCTCCTCGGCGGAGTCGGGCGTGGCACTGACGTGGACCTTCCAGCCCTGCTCCGGCAGTTCCAGCGCGCCGGGCGGCGCCAGGCACTCCCACACCCCCTGGGTGCGACTGCGCCAGCCGTCGGGCAGTGCGCCCCCGCCCGGCGCGAACCGGGAGTCCCGGTCATCGCACTGGTCCAGGGCGTCGTACCACACCGGGCCGGCAATCGTATACGACTCGTATTTCGCGTCCACGCCACATCCACCCCCTTTTCTCATTCCGCCGAACTGAATTCCGGTTCTCGCCGGAACTTTCGAAGTTCCGGCCTCCCGTTCCGACATGAACCATCATTCCCAGCCGCCCGACCATGTGACAACCGTGTTAAGCGGGAACTGAATCCGGCACATAAACGGCGGAATCCCGGCGTACGCATCGGAGGCCACCGAAAACCCGTGCGATCATGACCGCATGAAAACGCGCGTCGTGATCGCGGACGACCAGGCGAGCGTCCGCCAGGGGTTCCGGCACATCCTGACGGCCCAGCCCGACATGGAGGTCGTGGCCGAGGTCGCGGACGGCCTGGCCGCCCTGGAGACGGTCCGCACCCTGCGGCCCGACGTCCTGCTGGCCGACATCCGGATGCCCGAGCTGGACGGACTGGAGGTCACCCGCCGACTGGCCGCCATCGCCCCCGAGGTGAAGGTCGTCGTGGTGACCACCTTCGACCTCGACGAGTACGTGCACACCGCCCTGCGCAACGGCGCCTGCGGCTTCCTGCTCAAGCATTCCGGACCCGCGCTACTGGCCGAGGCGGTCCGCTCGGCCGTGGCCGGCGACTCGCTGATCAGCCCGCAGATCACCACCCGCCTGCTGCACCACTTCACCGGTCCGCGCCGGGTCGACCGCTCCCCGGTCGAGCCGCTGACGGCCCGCGAGGAGGAGATCGCCGCCCTGGTCGCCGAGGGGCTGACCAACTCCGACATCGGCGCCGAACTGTTCATCTCCCTCAGCACCGTCAAGACCCATCTGACCAACCTCCAACGCAAGTTGAAAGCCCGCAACCGGGTGGGCATCGCCACCTGGGCCTGGGAGTCGGGCCTGAGCAACCGGGCCTGACCGGCAGGCCCGACCAACCGCGCCCGACCCGCTGGCGCCCGCCCGGCGGCGCAGGCCTCCCACGGAGGACGTCCACCGCCCGGAGCCTCACAGCAGCACCCGCCGGGGGCCTCCGACCGATCGCGGACCCGCCACGCCGAACCGCGTCTCACCGCGCAGCAGCAGCCGCCCCAACGGGGTGACGGTGTGCAGCACGCCGTTGCCGCTGCGCCGAGTGTCGATCAGCCCGGCCGCCCGCAGCACGGCGGTGTGCTGGCTGACCGCCGAGGACGTCACCCCGAGCCGACCGGCCAACTCGCCGGTGGTACAGCCGTCCAGCAAGGTCTGCAGGACCGCCGCCCTGGTCCGGCCGACCAGCGCCGCCAGCGGCTCCTCACCCCGCCGCGCGGGCACCGCCGCCTCCGGCGCACCGTCCAGCACGGGAGCGCCGATCCGGTCGGGGCACATGGCGAAGAGCAGCGTCGGGGCTTCGTCCGGCTCGTCGCGCCGGGGCCGCAGCAGCACCCCGGCACCCTGCAGGAAGAGCGACGGCGCCAGCCGCAACCCCCGCCCGGCGAGGGTGAGTTCGACGTCCCGCTCGGCCGGGATCTCCAGCACCGGGGCGGTCCAGCGGATCCGCGGGTGCAGCGAGCCGAGCAGCGCGTCCACACCGCCGCTGCCGGCGATCTGGCGGCGGACGTCCCGCTCGGCCTCCAGCCGGGCCCGGACGTCCGCCCAGCAGGGCAGCAGTGCCACCCGGTGGAACTCGCGCACCGCGGCGGCGATGTCGGCCCGCGGCACCGTCGACCGCCCCTCCTGGCCGGGCGGCACGATCCGGCCATTCGCCCACGCCCGCAGAACGTCCCGGAAACCACCGTTGGCTCCCGAAAGGCGTCGCAGCCGCTCGGTCAGCACCGGTTGGCGTGCGAGTCGCCCGCCGACGGCCCGTTGCCACGGACGGAAGAACTCCCCGCCGACCCGCCACGCCTCCAGCGCGAGCACGGCCTCCATGTCCCGGTCGACATCGCCAGAAATTCGTACACGAGCCAGATCATCGGCAGACATGACAATACGAATCACAGACTGATCCCCCGATCCCGTTACATCCGTCGCGGCGGTACCCCGGGAAACCTCGCGCCCCTGGTCGCCGTGCCGCCATCCTGCCCGGAGCAGGGCCCCACCACCATCGGCCGATCGGCCCATCCGACCGGCCGGATCAACCTCCGGATAGGCCGATCTGCATCCGCCTGCCCCGAACAGTCCCGAACAGTCCCGAACAGTCCCGAACCGCCCCGAGTACTGCCCCGCACAACCCCGACTGGCACCCCCGGCTGACGGCCCACCCGGTCGGCACCCGGTCAACGCCCCCGGTCAACGCCCCCGGCCGGTCAACCACCGAGACCGGCCGTACCCTCCAGCGGCAGCACGGCCAGAACCCGCCAGCCGCCCTCCACCCCCGGCCCGGCCGCCAGCTCACCGCCGGCCGCCTCCACCCGCTCCAGCAGGCCCGCGAGGCCGAAGCCGCCACCCTCCCGCTCCGCCCCGCCCAGCGCACCGCCCGCGCCGCCCCCGGCACCCTCACCGCCCGCACCACCCGGCCCCCCGTCGTCGGTGACCGCGATCCGCAACGCCCGCCGACCGCCGTGCCGGACCGGACCGACCACGATCTCCACCCCCCGGGCCGAGGGCGCGTGCCGACGGACGTTCGTCAGCGCCTCCACCACCAGCCGGTAGCCCAGGCCGCTGAGCGCCGGCGGCACCGCCGCCAGGTCCGCCTCCTCCGGGACCTCCAGCCGGACCTGCGCGGATCCGCTGCGGGTGAACCGGTCCGCCAGCACCGGCAGTTCGCTCAGATCACGGCGCAGGCTGCGCCCGGCCGGCGTCGCCCGCCCCGCCGCCCGCCCTGCCATCCGCCCCGCCCCGAACCGCCCCCGCGCACCCGGATCGGCGTCGTCGTCGGCGAAGACCTGCACGGTGCGGTCCATGGTGACCAGCGCCTGCCGACCGGCCGCCTCGATCCCCGCCAGCAGTTCGACCACCTGCCGGGGATCCTGCTGCGCCAGCACCTGCGCGGCCTGGGCCAGCACCACCACCCCGGTGACGTCGTGCGCCGCGAAGTCGTGCAGGTCGCGGGCGAGGTCCAGGCGCTGCGCCCGCCGCTCGGCCGCCACCGCCGCCCGCGCGCGGGTGTCCAGCGACCGCAGGTAGCAGCCGATGCCGACCACCGCGCAGGACAGCAGGGCCGAGGTCAGGCAGAGCTTGGCGGTCACCCCGGACGGGGCCGGCGGGTCGGCCCAGAGCCCGATCCGCAGCGGCAGCAGGGCGACCGCCACGACCAGCAGCGATCCGAAGGCGAAGGCGGTCAGCGCCCGGGTCCGGCGCACCGCGGGGACGACCAGCACCAGCAGTGCGACGGTCTCCAGCAGCCACCAGGTCTCGGCGCCGCCGGACACCGGCCCGCCGTACGAGGCGGTCACCAGCAGCGAGGCGGCGCAGGCGATCAGCACCGACGGGGCCAGCGCGCCGGCCCGGCCCGGGGCCCAGAGTGCCGGGAACAGCCCGGCGGCCATCGCCGCCACCCCGGAGCCGACGATCAGCGGGCCAGGGTCCCCCACCCCGGCCGCCGCGGCCGCGAGGACGCCCGTCACGGCCAGCCCGTACCCCACCCTGCGCACCACAGAGTGCCACGACCATGTCATGGCTCACGATCGTACGAAGTCCGGCGACCGCTCGGACCGGCTTCGCCGATCCCGCACCCGCCGGGGCCGTCGCACACCCTCGCGCGCTACCGCCCGGGAGGCCGCGGCTCCCCCGCGCACTACTCCTTGGGGGCTTCCGGCTCCTCCGCGAAGTCGACCTTCTTGAACTGCCGGTTCATGGACTTGGCCAGGAACCAGGTGGCCACGCCGAGGGCGGCGAAGACGACGAAGCCGAGGAGTCCGGGGGTGACCTTGGCGTCGTCGACGGCGAGGTCGGCGGCGAGGTGGACGAGGTTCACGGGGGCGCTCATATCTCTATGGTGGCCCGGCTCACGGGGAGCCGGGCCACCGGGGGGTGGTTCAGTCGCGCGTGTCGGCGGCTTCGACCGCCAGGGTGGGGGTGCGCAGGCCGGCGAACAGGTCGTCCTCCGGCAGGTCCACGTCGATCAGGGTACGGGCGAGCTCGTAGTCCTCGGTGGGCCAGACCTCGCGCTGGACGTCCAGCGGGACGCGGAACCACGGCCCGTCGGGGTCGATCTGGGTGGCGTGGGCGATCAGGGCGCGGTCGCGGGTCTCGAACCAGTCGCCGCAGCGCACCCGGGTGGTGATCTCCCGCTCCTGGCGGCCGCTCTTCTCCCAGCCCGCGATCCACTCGCCGTACGGCGAGTCGTGGCCGTGCTCGGTGAGGTACTGGTGCAGGGCGCGGATGCGGCCCATCGGGAAGCCGTGGTTGTAGTAGACCTTCAGCGGCTGCCAGGGCTCGCCGGCCTCCGGGTAGGCGTCCGGGTCGCCGGCGGCGTCGAAGGCCAGCATGGTGATCTTGTGGGTCATGATGTGGTCGGGGTGCGGGTAGCCGCCGTTCTCGTCGTAGGTCGTGATGACCTGCGGCTTGAACTCCCGGATCAGCCGGACCAGCGGTTCGGCCGCCTCCTTCACGTCCTGAAGGGCGAAGCAGCCCTCGGGCAGCGGGGGCAGCGGGTCCCCCTCGGGCAGGCCGGAGTCGACGAATCCCAGCCAGGCCTGCTTGACGCCCAGGATCGCCCGGGCCTCGTCCATCTCCTTGCGGCGCACCTCGTGGATGTTCTCCTCGATGTACGGGTCCCCCTGGAGCTTGGGGTTGAGAACCGACCCGCGTTCGCCCCCGGTGCAGGTGGCCACGAGCACGTCCACTCCCTGCTCGACGTACATGGCCATGGTGGCCGCGCCCTTGCTGGACTCGTCGTCCGGGTGGGCGTGCACCGCCATCAGTCGCAACTGCTCAGTCAACGCCTTGCGTTCCTTCCACATATCGGGCGTTCCGCGAAGTCCGGTCCGCCCACCGTACGAGCCGCTCACGTCGGGGCCGCGTCGCCGCGGGACCGGCCGCGAACGTACCCCGGCCCGGCCGAGCCCCGCCCCCGCCGGACCGGCCGTGGGCGTGCCCCTCCTATAGTGACGGACTGGAGGAGCGTCGCATTCCCCCCGCACCACCCGCGCGGCCCTCCCCTCAGGAGAGGACTGGGTCCGATGAACGCGAGCACCACCACCCCGCAGCTGCCCGAAGGGCGCTACGGCCGGCGCGGCGACCGCGACTCGGACCGCCGGCTGAAGGTGGTCGGCGCGGTCTGCGGCGTGCTGGGCCTGGGCCTGGTGGCCTGGCTGGGCGGCTCCTACCTGCTGCGCGAGACCACGATCAACGGCTCGGTGCCGACCTTCCAGGCGGTCTCGGACTCCGAGGTCGAGATGCACCTGGCGGTGCGCAAGAGCGACGGGACGGCCGGCAGCTGCACGGTCCGCTCGCAGGGCGCGGACGGCGCGGTGGTCGGGGTGGCCGACTTCCCGGTGCCGGCCGGCGGCTCCAGCTACGACGCCGTGGTCACCCTGCGGACCACCGCCCGCGGCACCACCGCCGAACTGCTGGGCTGCACGCCCGCGAAGAAGTAGGCCGCCCGGCCGGCTTCCGAGGAGGCCCGCCCGCCGAGTCGCACCGGCACCGCGCCCCTCCCACCGGTACTCTGCCGGGCACCACCGGTACTCTGCCGGGCACCCGGCGCATAACCGATCGGGAGAACGGGCATCCGTAGGAAGTCCCGCACCCGGCCCGGCGCGCACCGTCGCCGTACACCGTGGCGCACCGTCGCTGTACACCGTGGCGCAACGCCGACGTCAATGGCGCGCCAACGACCCTTCTGCTTGTCGGCAGGACTTGTTAGGCTCGTGGTTTCGCCCCTTCCGCACCGGATGGTACGGGAGCGGGCGTTGCTTTGTAGTTACGACCGATATCACCACCAACCCTGCTGACGACTCACACCCTCAGCACAGCCCCAGCACCTACGAGGAGCACCCGTGACCCAGACCAGTGAGAACGTGACCTGGCTCACTCAGGCCGGCTACGACCAGCTGAAGGCCGAGCTGGATCACCTGACCGGGCCCTGGCGCATCGAGATCGCCCAGAAGATCGAGGCGGCGCGCGAGGAGGGTGACCTCAAGGAGAACGCCGGCTATCACGCGGCCAAGGAGGAGCAGGGCAAGTACGAGCTGCGCATCCGCCAGCTGACCCAGCTGCTGGAGCGCGCCAAGGTCGGCGAGGCCCCGGCCGACTCGGGTGTGGTGGCCCCGGGCATGGTCGTCACGGTCGCCTTCGACGGCGACGAGGACGACACCATGGTGTTCCTGCTCGCCTCGCGCGAGGTCGCCAGCTCCGACGCGCTGGACGTCTACTCGCCGCAGTCGCCGCTGGGCCGCGCGATCGACGGCAAGCAGATCGGCGACGAGGCCACCTACGAGCTGCCGAACGGCAAGCCCGCCATGGTGAAGATCGTCAAGGTCGTGCCGCACGCCGGCTGACCGAGCCGTACCGACCGACGAGGGCGGCCGCGGAGTCCAGGGACTCCACGGCCGCCCTCGCGGCGCACCGGGCGCGGTTCAGCCCACGGCCGAGCGGTACTTGCGCACCGACAGCCAGGAGAACACCGCGGTGATCAGCACCGACCAGAGCATCGACACCAGCGCGGCGTGCTGCATCGGCCAGGTGTCGTCCACCGGGCCGACCTGGTTGCCGAACAGGTCGCGGCAGGCCTGCACGGTGGCGCTGAACGGGTTCCAGTACGCGACCGTCTGCAGCCAGCCCGGCATCGAGCTGACCGGCACGAAGGCGTTGGAGACGAAGGTCAGCGGGAACAGCCAGATCAGGCCGGCCGAGGTGGCCGCCTCGGGGCTGCGCACCGAGAGGCCGATCAGCGCGCCGATCCAGGAGAACGCGTAGCCGAGCAGGAGCAGCAGGCCGAAGGCGGCGAGCGCGTTGAGCACGCCGTCGTGGATCCGCCAGCCGACCAGCAGCGCGACCAGGGCCAGCACGATCACGGTGAACGCGGTCTGGCACAGGTCGGCCAGGGTGCGGCCGACCAGCACCGCCGAGCGGGCCATCGGCAGCGAGCGGAAGCGGTCCACCAGGCCCTTGGTCATGTCCTCCGCGATCCCGGCGGAGGCGCCGGCGACGGCGAAGGTGACGGTCTGGGCGAAGATGCCGGCCATCAGGAACTGGATGTACGAGCCGGAACTGGAGCTCGCCCCGGGGATCTTGATCGCCCCGCCCATCACGTACGAGAACAGCAGCACGAACATGACCGGCTGCATCAGCCCGAAGACCACGATCTCGGGGATCCTGGTCATCCGGCGCAGGTTGCGCTTGGCGACCACCCAGGAGTCGTGCAGGGTGGCGGCGACGCCGCGGCGCTGCCTGGGCATCGCCTGGCCGATGGCGTGCTCGGTGGCGGTGCTCATCTCAGCGCTCCGTTCCGGCCGCGACGGCCTGCTTGTCCGGTTCCTGGCCGTCGGCGCCGTCCGGCCCGTCGGCGGGCGGCCCGCCCTTGCCCCGGCCACGGCCCCTGGAGCCGGCGTCGTCCTCCTGCTCCACCGCCTCGGCGACGTGGCCGGTGAGGGTGAGGAAGACGTCGTCCAGGGTCGGGCGACGCAGGCCGATGTCGTCGATCTCGATGCCGCGGGCGTCCAGTTCGCGGATGGCGTCGGCGAGCACCCGGGCACCGCCGCTGACCGGCACGGTGATCCGGCGGGTGTTCTTCTCCACGGCCGGCTCGCCCAGCGCGTACCCGGACATCGCCGCGACCGCGTCGGCGACCAGGCCCGGCTCGTGCACCACGACCTCTATCCGCTCGCCGCCGATCTGGGCCTTGAGCTGGTCGGCGGTGCCGCGGGCGATCACCCGGCCGTGGTCGACGACGGCGATGTCGTGCGCGAGCCGGTCGGCCTCCTCCAGGTACTGGGTGGTGAGCAGCAGCGTGGTGCCCTGCTCGACCAGGGTCTCGATGACCTCCCAGAGCGCGAGCCGGTTGCGCGGGTCGAGGCCGGTGGTCGGCTCGTCGAGGAACATCACCGGCGGCCGGACGACCAGCGCGGCGGCGAGGTCGAGGCGGCGGCGCATGCCGCCGGAGTAGGTCTTGGCGGTGCGGTCCTTGGCCTCGGTGAGGTTGAACCACTCCAGCAGCTCCAGCGCGCGGGCCTTCGCCTGACGGACGCTCATCTGGTAGAGCTCGCCGACCATCTGGAGGTTCTCGAAGCCGGTCAGGTACTCGTCGACCGCCGCGTACTGGCCGGACAGGCCGATCAGGCTGCGGACCTTGTCGGGCTGCTTGAGCACGTCGACGCCGGCGACCACCGCGCGGCCCGAGTCGGGGCGCAGCAGGGTGGTGAGGACCCGCACGGTGGTGGTCTTGCCGGCGCCGTTCGGGCCGAGCAGCCCGAGCACCGTGCCCTCGGGGACGTCGAGGCTGACGCCGTCCAGGGCTCGTACGTCGCCGAAGGTCTTCACCAGGTTCTCGGCTTGGATGGCTGGCGCCATGGCCTGCCTCATCTCCTCGGACGAATATGGGCGATCTGTCCCACCCTGCTCCGATTTCGGGCACACGAGCGACTCGGTTTTCGCCCACGGGGCACAGAACGCGATGTATCGCGAGTCTGGCAGCACGCGATATATCGCGTCAAGGGATACGGCTCCGCCATCGTGACAGGGACCACCGACAGCCACCCCGCAATATCCGGGGCATCAGGCGCCTCGATCGCGGGCGCCTCAGTCCGAGACGACGTACCCGGCGTCCCGCAGCTCACCGACCACGGCCGCGCAGTGCTCCGGGCCCTTGGTCTCCAGGTGCAGGTCCACCTCGACCTCGGTCAGCCCCAGCCGCGGGTCGATCCGCACGTGCGCGACGTCCAGCACGTTGGCGTCCAGCCTGGTCAGCACCCCCAGCAGGTCGGCCAGCGAGCCCGGCTTGTCCGCCAGCCGCACCCGCAGCGACAGGTACCGGCCGGCCGCCGCCAGCCCGTGCCGCAGCACCCGCTGCATCAGCTGCGGGTCGATGTTGCCGCCGGACAGCACGGCCACCACCGGGCCCTCGAAGGAGTCCGGCTGCTCCAGCAGCGCCGCGATCGGGGCCGCCCCGGCCGGCTCGACCACCAGTTTCAGCCGTTCCAGGCCGAGCAGCAGGGCCCGCGACAGCGAGTCCTCGGAGACCGTCCGGACGCCGTCCGCCAGCGTGTTGACCACCTCGAACGGGATGTCCCCGGGCCGGCCGACCATGATCCCGTCGGCCATCGTGGCGTAGTGCTCCAGCGACACCGGCCGCCCGGCCGCCAGCGAGGGCGGGTACGCGGCCGCGCCCGCCGCCTGCACCCCCACCACCCGGACGTCCGGCCGCAGCGGCTTGACCGCCGCCGCGATCCCGGCCAGCAGACCGCCGCCGCCCACCCCGACCAGGATCGTCCGCACCTCGGGGCACTGCTCCAGGATCTCCAGCCCGACCGTCGCCTGACCGGTGATCACGTCCCAGTGGTCGAAGGGGTGGATGAACACCGCGCCGGTCGCCTCCGAGTACCGCTGGGCGGCCTGCAACGCCTCGTCCACCGTGGCGCCGTGCAGCCGCACCTGCGCGCCGTACTCCCGGGTCGCCGCGACCTTGGGCAGCGGCGCCGCGACCGGCATGAACACGGTCGAGTGCACCCCCAGCAGCGCGGCCGCCAGCGCCACCCCCTGCGCGTGGTTGCCCGCGCTCGCCGCCACCACCCCGCCGGCCCGCTGCACCGGCGAGAGCCCGGCGATCCGCACGTACGCCCCGCGCAGCTTGAACGATCCGGTGCGCTGGAGGTTCTCGCACTTCAGGTGGACCGGCGAGCCGATCAGCCCGGACAGGTACCGACTACCCTCCATCGGCGTCACCCGGGCGATTCCGGCGAGCATCTTCTGGGCGCCGCGGACGTCGTCGAGGGTGACCGGCCAGTTGTGCATAACGCCAGCCTACGGCCGTCGACACCGGCAATCCGGGATGTCGGGGCTGTTCCCGGGCCCGCTCGGCCCGCGTACGCTGCTGCTTCTGAGCCTCCCTCACCGCACGACGATCGTGAGCCGCGATGACGACGACCTCGCCCCAGGCCACCGACCGCACCGACCCCCTGCACGCCCGACTCCAGTACCAGCTGGCGGTGTTCGCCCGCCGGATGGACCAGGTCCGGACCACCGGCGGCGGCGTCGGCGCGCTGGACCGGGCCGCCTACCTGCTGCTCGACCGCCTGGAGCGGCACGGGCCCGCCAACGTCAAGGCGCTGGCCGAGTCGCTCGGCGTCGACTCCTCCACGGTGACCCGGCAGGTCGCCCCGCTGGTCGCGGGCGGGCTGGTCGGCCGGGTCCAGGACCCGGCCGACCGCCGCGCCGTACGCCTCGCACTGACCCCGGTCGGCTCCGGCCGACTGGCCGAAGTCCGCGACGGGCGGGCCGAGTTGACCCGCCGCCTGGTGGCCGGCTGGCCGCCCGAGGAACAGCAGGCGTTCTGCGCCCTGCTGGCCCGCTTCAACCACGCGATGGAGTCGTACACGGCGGACCAGCAGGGCCAGCAGTAGCGGCCCGACCGGCTCAAGCGCGCGACAGGATCAGCCGCGGCAGGATCAGCCCAGCGCCTGCTGGAGGTCGGCGAGCAGGTCGTCGATCGACTCGATGCCGACCGAGACGCGCACCAGGTCGGCGGGCACCTCCAGCGCCGAGCCGGCCACCGAGGCGTGGGTCATCCGGCCCGGGTGCTCGATCAGCGACTCCACGCCGCCCAGCGACTCACCGAGGGTGAACAGCTGCGCGCGGTTGCAGACCTCGACCGCCGCCTCCTCGCCGCCCTGGACCCGGAAGGAGACCATGCCGCCGAAGGCCTTCATCTGCTTGGCGGCGATGCCGTGCCCGGGGTGCTCGGGCAGGCCCGGGTACAGCACCTGGCTGACCTTCGGGTGGCTCGCCAGCAGCTCGGCGACCTTCTCCGCGTTGGCGCTGTGCCGGTCCATCCGGACGCCCAGCGTCTTGATGCCGCGCAGCACCAGCCAGGCGTCGAACGGCCCGGAGACGGCGCCCATCGCGTTCTGGTGGTAGGCGACCTCCTCGCCCAGGGTCGCGTCGGCCAGCACCAGCGCACCGCCGACCACGTCCGAGTGGCCGCCCATGTACTTGGTGGTGGAGTGCACGACCGCGTCCGCGCCGAGCGCGATCGGCTGCTGCAGGTACGGGCTGGCGAAGGTGTTGTCGACCACCAGCAGCGCGCCGGCGCCGTGCGCGACCTCGGCGAGCGCGGCCAGGTCGGTGATGCCCAGCAGCGGGTTGGACGGGGTCTCCACCCAGACCGCGCGGGTGTTGGGGCGCAGCGCGGCGCGGACGGTGGCCAGGTCCTGGGTGTTGGCGACGGAGAACTCGACGCCCCAGCGGGTCAGCACCTTGGCGAACAGCCGGAAGGTGCCGCCGTAGGCGTCGTTGGGGATCACGATGTGGTCGCCCGGCTTGAGGATGGTGCGCAGCAGGGTGTCCTCGGCGGCCAGGCCGGAGGCGAAGGCGAGGCCGCGGGCGCCGCCCTCCAGCGCCGCGAGGCACTCCTCCAGCGCGGTGCGGGTCGGGTTGGCGCTGCGGCTGTACTCGTAGCCGCCCCGCAGGCCGCCCACCCCGTCCTGCTTGTAGGTGGACACCTGGTAGATCGGCGTGACGACGGCCCCGGTCTGGGGGTCCGCTTCCTGACCCGCGTGGATGGCGAGGGTCTCGAAGCCCTGGGGAAGCTGGTGCTCGGTCATGGGTCGAGCCTAGTGGCCGTACGGCCCGGCGCCCTCCGGAACGTCCCAGCCCGCCGCGAACCCGGGCCGCGGCGGAATCCGGGGGCGGCCCGCCGCGTTGAACCCTGCGCAACCCTCCCTGCCCCGCTGGAGCAGGCCGTGCTGTTCAACCGCCACAAGACCTCGCTCGTTCCCGCCGACCAGGCGCTGCCCGGCCGGGAGTCGCCGGGCTTCGCGCTGCGCGAGCCGCACACCGTGCTCGGCCACCCGCTCACCGGCCCGTACCCGGACGGTCTGGAGGTGGCCGACTTCGGGCTGGGCTGCTTCTGGGGCGCCGAGCGGACGTTCTGGCACCTGCCCGGCGTCTGGACGACGCTGGTCGGCTACCAGGGCGGCTACACCCCCCACCCGACGTACGAGGAGGTGTGCAGCGGGCTGACCGGGCACACCGAGGCGGTCCGGGTGGTGTTCGACCCCTCGCTGGTCTCCTACCAGCGGCTGCTGAAGACCTTCTGGGAGGCGCATGACCCGACCCAGGGCAACCGCCAGGGCAACGACGTCGGCACCCAGTACCGCTCCGCCGTCTACACCCACTCCCCCGCCCAGGCCGCCGCCGCGGCCGCCGGCCGGGACGCCTTCCAGCCGGCCCTGACCGCGCTCGGCTACGGCCCGATCACCACCGAGATCGCCCCGGCGGGCCCGTTCTACCCGGCCGAGCCGTACCACCAGCAGTACCTGTCCGACGCCAAGAACCCGAACGGCTACTGCGGCCTCGGCGGCACCGGCGCCTCCTGCCCGATCGGCGTGGCCCGCACGCAGGGCTGACCGCCCGTGGCCGTTCCGGCGGGCCGGTCACCTCGGGTGACCGGCCCGCCGGTCGGGCCCGGCGTCAGACGGCGCTGCCGGCCTTCCAGGCGGCCCAGCCGAGGTTCCAGCCGTTCAGGCCGTTGTCCGGTGCGACGGTCTTGTCGCCGGAGTTCACGACCTCGACCACGTCGCCGATCATGCAGCTCTTGTAGAACTTGTAGCCGTCCGTGCTGCCGTCCTGCGCGCCCTTGGCGTCCTGCAGGCCGATGCAGCCGTGGCTGGTGTTCTGGCCGCCGAAGATCGACGGCGAGGACCAGTAGTTGCCGTGGATGAAGGTGCCCGAGGTGGTGAGCCGCTGGGCGTGCGGGACGTCCGCGATGTCGTACTCGCTGCCGAGGTTGACGGTCTGCGAGTTCATCCGGGTCTGCTGGAACTGCTCGGAGATCACCATCTTGCCGCCCCAGGTGCGGTGGTCGGGCGCCCCGCCGGAGATCTTGTAGACGGCGCTGACCTGGCCGTCGGTGGTGACGGTGAGCTTCTTGGTGGCGAGGTCGGCGACGCTGGTCTGGGCGCGGCCGATGGTGAAGCGGACGTCCTTGGACTGGGTGCCGTAGACGCCCTTGGCGCCCTCGACGTCCTTGAGCCGGAGCTTGAGGGTGACCTTGGTGCCCTTGGCCCAGTACTCCTGCGGCCGGAAGTCGAGGCGGGTGCTGGAGAACCAGTACCCGACGATCTCGACGCCCGGCTCGGCTATCACGGTGATCGCCTGCTGGACGGCCTTGCGGTCGGTGATCGGCTTGCTGAAGTTGATCGAGACGGGCATGCCGACGCCGACGACCGAGCCGTCCTCGGGCGTGAAGTAGCCGACGAAGGTGTTGGCCGGGGTCGCCGTGGTGAAGGTGGCGTTGGCGTCCGCCTCCAGCTTGTCCTTGTCGAGGGCGGTGGCGGCCACGGTGTACTTGGTGCCGCTGGCGGGGGCGGCGGCCGAGGTCCAGCTGGCGCCGTCGGAGGCGAGCTGGCCGGCCAGTTCCTTGCCGGTGGAGTCGGCGACCTTGACGGTGCCCAGGGTGCCGTTGCTGACGGTGACCTTGACCGGCTCGCTGAAGCTGGCGGCGGCGGCGCCGTCCGCGGGCGTGACGGTGATGACGGCGGCCGAGGTCTTCGGCGCGCTGCTGGTCCCGCCGGAGCCGGAGCCGGTGCCCGGGGTTCCGCCGGAGCCGCCCGAGCCGCCCGAGCCGCCGGAACCGTTGGCGTCGGCACTCTTGGTGTCGTTGCAGGCCGCGAGCAGCAGGACCGGCGCCCCGATCAGGCCCGCGAGCACTCCGCGCCGGCTCCAGTTGCCTCCGCCTGCCCGCCCCTGGCCGTCCCGTGCCGTCACGTCGCGTCTCCCTGCTGATCATCCGGGCATTTACGGATACAGAAACGCAATCCGCCCGTTCACGGTTCCACCATCGAAGGGTAAGCGATCGTATGAGATGACCCAACTTCCCAGCGAACAGGGACGAAACGCCCGGCCTGCACGGCAGACCGGGCGTTCACGAGCGGTGACGAGGCCGCGGGGCGAGGCGGCGGGGCGAGGCCGCTACTCGGCGGACTCGTCCACCACGTACTCGTCCCACTCCTCGGTCTCGGGGTCGAACTCGGTCTGCGCCGACTCCCAGGTCGCCGAGGCCAGTTCGACGCCCGGCACGTCGCCGAGCAGCGCCACCGGGTCGATGAAGTGGGCGAGCGAACCCGACGGGTCCACCTCGATGGCGTCGACGGACTGGGCACGCTCGTCGTCGTCGAGGTACTCGTCCTCGGTCACCTGCTTCAGGGCGGCCGCCTTGAGCGCGCCCTCGTCGGTGATCTCCGCGATGAGCTCGATCTTGAGCCGGACGTAACGCGGTTCGTCCTGGGTGGTTTCAGTGCTGGTCATGCGTGTGAGCGTACGGGAAGGGCCGGCCCCTCGGAGAAGGACCGGCCCTGCCGTTCTCCGCCTCGGCTCCCCCACCCGGGAGCCGCGGAGACGCGCCGTGCGGCGCGTAGTGCCACGGGAGCCGCCGCACCCTGTCGACCGGCCGCAGCCGGGCAGGGGCGGGACGACGGCGCCTCCCGCGGAGGCCCCTCTCCCCCGTTGCCGGGTTGGAGGGCGGGCACGGCGGGCCGGGTCAGGACCGCCCGACGTGTCCGGAGCCGACCGCGTCCGCCGGGGAGCCGCTCCCGGATGGTTGCCGTCGTCTCGCTCGGCGTCTTGCCGTTGACCACCACGATGCCGGACCGTTGTTAACCACGTGCTGCGGGCAGGTGACACCGGTGTACCACTTCTCCCGTGGGCGAACCACGGGCGAAGAGTCGACGAACCCTCGGCCGCCCCGCCGACCGGGCCCGGGAGCCGGGGGCGGGGCCGACGGGGTCAGTGCGCGGCGCGACCGGCGAGGAAGCCCAGCAGGTCCTGGCGGGTGACGATGCCCTGCGGCTTGCCCTCCACCAGCACCACGGCGGCGTCCGCCTTCTCCAGCACGGTCATCAGGTTGGTGACCGTCTCGCCCGAGCCGACGACCGGCAGCGGCTTGGACATCACCCGGTCCAACGTGTCGGTCAGCTCGATCTCCTTCGCGAAGACGCCTTCCAGCAGCAGCTTCTCCGCCACCGAGCCGATCACCTCGCCGGCCATGATGTCCGGGTGCCCGGCACCCGGGGAGACCACCGGCATCTGCGAGACGCCGTACTCGCGCAGCACCCGGACCGCCTCGGCGACCGTCTCGTTCGGGTGCATGTGAACGAACTGCGGGATGCCCTCGTGCTCGATGGCGTCCTTGCGGGCCAGCACCTCGCCGATGTGCGCCTCGTCGGTGGACGAGGGCAGGAAGCCGTAGTCGGCCATCCAGTCGTCGTTGAAGATCTTGGACAGGTAGCCGCGGCCGCCGTCCGGCAGCAGCACCACCACGACGTCGTCCGGGCCCAGGTCCTTGGCCACCTCCAGCGCGGCCACCACGGCCATGCCGCAGGAGCCGCCGACCAGCAGGCCCTCCTCCTTGGCCAGGCGGCGGGTCATCTGGAAGGAGTCCTTGTCGGAGACGGCGACGATGCCGTCGGCGACGTCGCGGTCGTAGGCGGTCGGCCAGAAGTCCTCACCGACGCCCTCGACCAGGTACGGCCGGCCGGTGCCGCCCGAGTAGACCGAGCCCTCCGGGTCGGCGCCGATCACCTTGACCTTGCCGCCCGAGACCTCCTTCAGGTAGTTGCCGGTGCCGGAGATGGTGCCGCCGGTGCCGACGCCCGCCACGAAGTGGGTGATCCGCCCCTCGGTCTGCTCCCACAGCTCCGGGCCGGTGGAGTGGTAGTGCGAGGCCGGGTTGTCCGGGTTGGAGTACTGGTCCGGCTTCCAGGCGTTCGGGGTCTCCCGGACGAGCCGGTCGGAGACGTTGTAGTACGAGTCCGGGTGCTCGGGGGCCACGGCGGTGGGACAGACGACCACCTCGGCGCCGTACGCGCGCAGGGTGTTGATCTTGTCGGTGGACACCTTGTCCGGACAGACGAAGATGCACTTGTAGCCCTTCTGCTGGGCCACGATCGCCAGGCCGACCCCGGTGTTGCCGGAGGTCGGCTCGACGATGGTGCCGCCCGGCTTCAGGGCGCCCGAGGCCTCGGCGGCCTCGATCATGCGCATCGCGATGCGGTCCTTCACCGAGCCGCCGGGGTTGAAGTACTCGACCTTCGCCAGCACTGTCGCACTGATGCCCTCGGTGACCTTGTTCAGCTTGACCAGCGGCGTGTTGCCGACGAGGTCGATGATCGAGTTGTGGTACCGCACGGGGGTCCTCCCGGTTGTGGGCATGCGAGTGCTTTCGGTACTGCAAAGCCTAGGGCGTGCCGCCCGCCCCAGCCCGCCCTTCCGCCCCACCCGCCCCTCACTCCGACCCCGCGCGACGGCCCGCCACCTGCCGTTCTCCCCCAACGGCCCAGCCCCGCAGGTAGCCCCGGCCCCCACGCGGGTAGGAGGGGGGTGCAGGCATCGCCATGGCCCCGGAGGGGGCGGCACGAGGACGCGAAGGGGGCATCGGATGCCAGGGGCACAGGACTCGCGGGCCCGGGTGGCCCGCCGGATCGCCACCGCGGCGGCGTACGGCGGCGGCGGGCTCGGCCTGCTGGGCGTGGGCCTGGTGGGCGTGCTGCTCACCGAGAGCAAGCTGGCGATCCAGGCCATCGGCGTGCTGGAGGGCGATCCGCCCAAGGCCGACGGCGTCTACGGCGAGGCCTTCGCCGACAGCTCCGCCGCCGCGCAGCCGCCGCTGGTGCTGGCCGTCCTCGGCGACTCCACCGGCGCCGGCCTCGGTGTGCTGCGGGCCCGGGAGACTCCGGGCGCGCTGCTCGCCGCGGGCCTGGCCTCGGTGGCCGAGCGCCCGGTCCGGCTGGTCAACGTGGCCCGCACCGGCGGCCGTTCCGCCCACCTCTCGGGCCAGTTGGAGCAGGCGCTGCCGCACCACCCGGACGTCGCCGTGATCATGATCGGCGCCAACGACGTGACCCGGCACAGCCCGGCCCAGTTGGCCGTCCGCCAGCTCGGCGAGGCGGTCGCGGCGCTGCGGGCGAACGGCTGCGAGGTGGTGGTCGGCACCTGCCCGGACCTCGGGACGATCAAGCCGGTGCGCCCGCCGCTGCGCTGGGTGGCCCGCCGGCTGAGCCGGCAGCTGGCGGCCGCGCAGACCATCGCGGTCGTGGAGGCCGGCGGCCGGACGGTCTCGCTGGGCTCGCTGCTGGGCCCGGAGTTCGCGGCGCGCCCGGAGATGTTCGCCGCCGACCGCTACCACCCGTCCGCCCAGGGCTACGCGACGGCCGCGATGGCCGTGCTGCCCTCGGTGTGCGCCGCGCTCGGCCTCTGGCCGGAGGAGGAGCACCCGGCCGCCCCCGTGCCGGGCGGGGCGGTCCTGCCGGTGGCGATGGCCGCAGCCGCCGCGGCCGGGCGTTCGGGCACCGAGGTGGCGGCCGTCGAGGCGGAGGGCGCCGGCCGTCGCTGGGCGCTGCTGCGCCACCGGCTGCGGGTCGGGCTGCCCGGCTCGTGGGCGCCCGGGGAGGCCGGGGAAGGAGCCGCTCCAGAGGCCGGCAACACGTCGGCCAGCTCACATGCCGGGACGGGTGACGCCTGATCTACCAGGCGGTAACTTTCCTCCCGGACGTCAGTCCGCCGTCACCCAGCGAGGAGCCCGCCATGCCCGAAGCCGTCATCGTCAGCGCCACCCGTTCGCCGATCGGCCGGGCCTTCAAGGGCTCGCTCAAGGACGTCCGCCCCGACGACCTGACCGCCCACGTCATCCAGGCCGCGCTGGCCGAGGTCCCGCAGCTCGACCCGCGCGAGATCGACGACCTGATGCTGGGCTGCGGCCTGCCCGGCGGCGAGCAGGGCCACAACCTGGCCCGCATCGTGGCCGTCCAGATGGGCATGGACTACCTGCCCGGCGCCACCGTCACCCGCTACTGCTCGTCCTCGCTGCAGACCACGCGGATGGCACTGCACGCGATCAGGGCGGGCGAGGGCGATGTCTTCATCTCGGCCGGCGTGGAGACCGTCTCGCGCAGCGTGAACGGCACCTCGGACGGCATGCCGGGCACCACGAACCCGGTCTTCGACGAGGCCCGGGCCCGCACCGCCGAGCGCGCCGAGGAGGGCGGCGGGGAGTGGCACGACCCGCGCGAGGACGGCCTGCTGCCGGACGCCTACATCGCGATGGGCCAGACCGCCGAGAACCTGGCCGCGCTCAAGGGGATCACCCGCGCCGAGCAGGACGAGTTCGGCGTCCGCTCGCAGAACCTCGCCGAGGCCGCCATCGAGGCCGGCTTCTGGGAGCGCGAGATCACCCCGGTGACGCTCCCGGACGGCACCGTGGTGAGCAAGGACGACGGCCCGCGCGCCGGCGTCACGCTGGAGGGCGTCTCCGGCCTGAAGCCGGTGTTCCGTCCGGACGGCACCGTGACCGCCGGTAACTGCTGCCCGCTGAACGACGGCGCCGCCGCGCTGGTCATCATGTCCGACACCAAGGCCCGCGAGCTGGGCATCACCCCGCTCGCCCGGGTGGTCTCCACCGGCGTCAGCGCGCTCTCCCCCGAGATCATGGGCTACGGCCCGGTCGAGGCCTCCCGGCAGGCGCTGCGGCGGGCCGGCCTGACCATCGACGACATCGACCTGGTCGAGATCAACGAGGCCTTCGCCGCCCAGGTGATCCCGTCCTACCGGGATCTCGGCATCGACCTGGACAAGCTGAACGTCAACGGTGGCGCGATCGCCGTCGGCCACCCGTTCGGCATGACCGGCGCCCGGATCACCACCACCCTGATCAACTCCCTGCGGTGGCACGACAAGCAGTTCGGCCTGGAGACCATGTGCGTCGGCGGCGGCCAGGGCATGGCGATGGTGATCGAGCGCCTCAGCTGACCTCGCCGGGCCACCCCGGAAGGGTCTGGACCACCCGTTTGGAGTGACAGTGAGTAATTGAGGGCCGGATCACATCGCGAGGTCGATCCGGCCCTCTTTTCGCTCGTTTTCGGCTCGGAAATCGACACTGCGGAGCGGATCAACTCCACTGCGTAGAACGGTGTTACCTAACAATTTGGGGACAAGAGCGAAAGTCCCCCACAAATTAGACATTCGCCACTGCGGTAACACCCCCGGATGCGGCAGTGTGGACACGTAACCCCGTTCCGCTCCTCCCTAGGAGTACGTTCCGTGAGCGCCGTCTACACCATCCTGCTGCTGATCCTGATCACCGTGTCGACCGCCGTGCTGCTCCACCTCCGGGGACTCTCCCGTCGGCTGGACGCGCAGGCCGCGGCCCAGGCCGTGCCCGTCCCGGTGGACCAGGCCGCGATACGCCAGGCCGTCACCGAGGCCCTCGCCGCCGACCGCGAGCGGGAGATCACCGAGGCCCGGGCGTTCTGGGCCGAGCAGGAGGCCCGCGCGGCCGAGGACGCACCACTGTTCGACTCCCCGTACACCGGCCCGTTCGCCAGCACCGACGAGTGGCCGCTGTTCTTCCCCCGCCCGACCGGCCCGCAGGACGCCGCCGACAACGCCGGCACCATGGACCCGGAGTTCGGCGAGGCGCTGCGCTCCGCGCTGGAGGACCTGATCAACGAGGGCCCCACCGAGCCCGGCCCCGAGGGCGGCTCGCCGCTGCGCCCCGGCCAGGGCACCGGCACCGGCACCGCCTCGGCCTCGGCCGAGCCCACCGGAGAGGCCCGCGCCCGCCGCGAGGCCGACCTGCTGGCCACCGGCCTGGAGGCCGGGCTGCTGGACGCCGACCCGGCCGTCGAGGACGCCCCGGTCGCCGCACCCGACCCGCGCCGCCACCCCTCCCACCCCGACTTCGTGCCCAGCCAGGCGCCGTCCCGCGAGTGGACCGACACCCGGCTGGCCACCCTCGCCGACGAGGCCGTCGCCCTGATCGACGTCCGCCCGGGCCCGCTGGGCACCCTGGACGTGTACGCCTTCGCCGACGGCACCACGCTCTGCGTAGCCCCGGGCGACCGGGAGGCCGCCTACCGGCTGATCGACGCGGTCCGTGCCGGTGAGCACGTCCGACTGCTCGGCGGCTCGCGCTTCTCCGGCTCGTACTCGCTGACCTTCTCCACCGACGAGGAGGCCGTCTACGTCCTCGCCGACCGGGTGGTCGCCAGCATCTGACGCCGCCCCAGCAGCGCGGCGCACCACAGCACACCGAAGGCCGGCCGGGTCAAGGGGTTACCGACCCGGCTGGCCTTCGGTGTGTCCGGACGTCTACCCGCAGAGCGCCGCCGTCGCACGCACCCCGGCCACCGCGCCGGCCAGCACCTCGGAGACCGCCTCCGGCCCCTCCGGCAGCGCCACCTCCGCGTCCTCGGGCAGCGCCGCGAGCGCGGCCGCCAGATCGTGCCCGGCGACGGCCAGTTGGTCGCCCACCGCGAACGCCCCCGCCTCCGGGAACTCCCGCTCCGGCCCGCCCTCCGCCGCCAGCGCCAGGGCCGCCAGCCGCCGGGCCAGCGCCAACGCGGCCGCCGCCCGGGACTCGTACCCGGGCACGGCACCCAGCAGTTTGCTCTGCGGCAGCGAGCGGAAACGATCCGCCAGTGAGTCGACGGCTTCGACCAGGAGCTGTACGTCATGCATGCCAAGGAGCCTAAGGGAGCGCGGCCGGAAAGCCGCCGGGCCCCGGAGCGGTCGCTCCGGGGCCCGGCGGCAGTGGTACGGCGGGAACGGGACTAGGTTCTGTCCGCGCGATCATGAGCGGAGCCAGATGGCCAGTGCGGCGACCGTGACTGTGCCGAGAAAGACGTACACGCGTTTGTCGTACCTG
>NZ_JBIVAX010000045.1:0-56823 GCF_044745805.1 Kitasatospora sp. NPDC086801 | reverse complement strand
CCGGAACCGGCCACACGGCAGCTGCGGCAAGCGCCGCAAACCGCGGAAAGCGTAGGCACCAGCAGCCCAAAGAGCGATCTACAGCTGGAGTACTAAGGGGTACCCGATGCGGTCGTCGCGATGCCGCCGTCCACCGGGATGATGGTGCCCGTGAGGTAGGACCCGGCCCGGCTGGCGAGAAACACGGCGACACCCGCCATGTCGTCGTCGCGGCCGAGCCGGCGCAGAGGGGCCGCCGCCGCGATCGTGTCGCCGATGGCATCGAGCGTGGACGCCATCATCCGCGACGGGAACACTCCCGGTGCTACCGCGTTCACCGTGACGTGCTGTGGGCCCAGCTCCCTGGCAAGCACTCTGGTGAGTTGATGGAGTGCCGCTTTGTTGCTGGCGTACGAGTAGTTGGGCGACTGGGCGACGTGGATGGCGGCGATACTGCCGATGTTGATGATCCGCGCGGGATCATCGGCGGTGCCCGCCCTGCGAAGTGCGGGGAGCAGCGCCTGCACCAGCCAGAACGGCGACTTGAGGTTGAGGTCGATCACTGCGTCCCAGGCCTCGTCCGGGAACGTCGCCAGCGGTTCGCGCCACATCGCTCCCGCGTTGTTGACAAGGATGTCCAGGCGTTCCGAGTCGACCTGGACAAGATCGGCGAGGCGCTGACACTCGTCGCGCCCGGACAGGTCGGCGGGGATTGCTCGAACGTCGCCGAATTCGGACAGCAGATGCTGTGCCTCCGCGCACGCGTCTGCCTTGCGCGAGCTGATGACGACGCGGGCGCCCGCCTGGAGAAGGCCGCGCGCTATCATCAGCCCGATTCCCCTGGTGCCGCCGGTGACAAGGGCGTACTTCCCACTCAGATCGAAAAGTTCCGCGTGAGTGGTGAATTGGTTGTCCGCCATTGGTCTCCGTCTGTTCTGTCGTGGAAGAATTCGCCGACACGGTCGCGCATTCGGGGCAGCTGAATTGAACCGATGGGGTTGAAGCTGCGGTGTGTGTCCATGGTGACAGGCGTTTTGAACGTCTGGGAGACCCTGGTGATACAGGTACTGTGAGAGCCCCCCTCGCCTGGTGCGCTGACCCCGGCACCCGTTCCCACCGCCGAGTTCGGGGCCGTCGGGGGCGTCGAGCCACCGCAGGCCGTGCCTCGCCAGGCTCGCCCACCGTCTGGGCAGATGTGGTTCAGCGTCGGCTCGTCATCCAGAGCGACACCGTCAGGCGCCGCCGCCCCGGCCCGGGTCGGCGGCACCATCGAGCGACGTCAGCTGGCGCCGAATTCACCGGCTCGGATGGCGGTGATGAATGCCTGCCAAGCGGCTGGTGGGAAGTTGAGGCGGGGGCCGTCGGGGTCCTTGCTGTCCCGAACCCGACCAGGGTGGGCGTCATCCACTTCGACGCAGGCGCCGCCATCGTTGTTGCTATGGCTGCTCTTCCGCCATCTCTCCTGGTTCCCTGCTGGCACGACCGAACTCCTGTGAGATGCCCCTGATCATCGCCTGGGAGTCCCAGGGCGCTCGCCTTGGGTAGCCTGAAGCTCTGACCTGGTTCGGTGTTCGAGGGCGCCGGGCCGGGCCGGCTGGGTTGCGGAAGTGCAAGGGCTGCGGGATCCGACTGAGGTCGGAAGGTTTGGCCGGGGTGGCACTTCAGCGTGCGGTGACCCAGTAGGCCGCGAGCGGGCGGTTGCCATGCGGTGCGGCGACGGCCCGCAGGACGTCGCTCTGGCTGAGGACGAGTTGCCGTACCGGTTCGGACAGCGCGGCCAACCGTTCTCCTCCGGCGATCAGGTCGAGACAGGCGGTGATCTCCCAGTCCGCGTCCTGGAGTGCATCGGTGTCGACCGGCCCGTCGCCGTCAGCTGTCCAGCCCGCCTCAGGCAGGAGCCGCAGCAGCGCCTCGCGGGAGAAGGACGTGCGGATGTTGCCCTCGCCGTGTGAGCCTGCAGCCTCGATCTGGCCCTGGATCAATACTGCGAGCAGGTGCGCCACCTGGTCGCCGCAGGAGGGCGTCAGGTCCCACTCGGTGAACCACAGCCGCCGCGCCCAGGGCCGCACCCGGGCCAGCGTGTCGCGCAGCTGCCCGAGTGAGGCGAAGTACCAGGAGCAGTGGGCGAGCACGACGTGGTCGAAGGCGTCGGAGGGGAAGTCGACCGACAGGTCGCGGACATCCGTGCTCAAGCGGAAGTCGATGCGCGGCCCGACCGGGCTCGCCGCGAGCCGGGCCGCCGATTCCCCGAGCGTGACCGGCGCCCCGTAGGTCGGATCGGCGACATCGACGGCCACCACGCGTCCCTGGGGTCCGACAGCCTCCGCGAGGACGGCGGTCATATCGCCCTGCCCGCAACTCAGTTCGAGGACGGTGGATCCGGGCTCGATGTCCCAGCTCTCCACGAGTGAAGCGCGGTGGCGTGTCTGTATCAGCTGAGCATCCGGGCTGTGGTCGGCAGCGGCCATGGTCTTCACGAGCAACGGAATCCTGGCGTGGAGATCGAAGTGCTTCACACAATCCTCAGTGGCTATTCGGCGAACCGGTGAGGACGAGGGTACGAGAAGCCCCTTGGCGGCGCCTGCGATTTCTCGCTCGAGTCCTCGGCGGGGAAGAGGAGGTCCGGGCCGTCGGGGTCCTTGGAATCGCGGACGGGTGTCACGTTGGCGAAACCCTCGGCCACCTCGATGCATTCGCCGCCCTGGCCACTGTGCGGACTCTTGCGCCAGGTGGTTGCCATCGCGTTGCCTCCTGCGGGGGGAGTGGGAAGTCGATGGGGATGACTTTCCACTCCGGCGCCGGGTCAGGCTTCCCGGCCGCCGCCCCTGCGTAGGGGCGGCGGCGCGCGGGTGGTGAGTTGGGGTGCGGGGTTGGTGACTCGCGCTGGTCGGGGCGTGCGTGCGCGTAGTGTCGGGAGTATGGCGAGCGATCATCTTGGGGATCGGGTCAAGCGGCTGCGGCGCTTGGCCGGTCTGACGCAGGAGGGCCTGGCTGAGAAGTCGGGTGTGTCGGTGGATGTGGTTCGGAAGCTTGAGCAGCTGCGGAAGCATTCGGCGCGGCTTCCGACACTTCACGCGCTGGCCAAGGGGCTTGGTGTTGAGCTGACTGCGTTGCTGGGTGATCCGCCGGCGGTGCCGTCGACAGGTGATGCGGACCCGCCTGGCCTGGTCGCGGTGCGGCGGGCGATCATGCCGCCCTTGTTCACGCAGCTGCCGGTGGCGGACGGTGTGGAGAAGTTGTCGATTCCGCTGCTGCGTGGCGAGATCGCAGAGGCCTGGACCCTGTATCACGCGGCCGACTTCGGCAGGGTCATGGAGACATTGCCGACGATAATCGCGGATGCCCGCCTCGCCGCGGCCGTGGGCCGCGGTGAGGACCGCCTGGCCGGTAACCATGCGCTAGGCAAGGCTCTCCAACTGGGCGGGCATCTCGCGATCCGTCTCGGGAAGACGGATCTCGGCCTGTCCAGTCTCGAACGGGCAATAGCGGCAGCGGACTCGGCGGAAGACCCGCTGCTGGGGGCGATGATCTGCAACTCGGTGGCCTGGGCGTATCAGCGCCAGAACCGGCTCGGCGACGCGCAGACGCTGGCCATCCACGCAGCGGACGGAGTGGAGAACGAGCACTCGTCGAAGGCGGAGGGGCTCAAGGTGTGGGGCGGACTGATCATGTCCGCAGCGACCAGCGCGGCCCGAAGCGGCGACTATGACGGAGCATCCGAGATGATGCTGACCGCAGAGCAAGCGACCAGACGCCTTTCAAAGCTTCCTGCCTCGGCCGACGGCCGGATGGTCAGCGTGTTCAACAGTTCCTCGGTGCGCATCGAGCGGGTTCGGCTCGCGGTCCAATTCGCCCGGCCGGAGGAAGCCTTGGGGCTTGCGAAGGGAATCCGGCTCAGCAACGACACCCCGGTGTCCTGGCGGACCTGGCTGCTTCTGGACGTGGCACGCGCGTACACGGACATGGGGGACGCGGCGGGAGCGGTGTCGACCCTGGAGAAGCTCCAGCGAGTAGCGCCGGGCTGGGTGCGGCACCACACCCTCGCCGTGGCCATCGTCTCCGACCTCTGGGCAGGCCCGGCGCGCCCGCCCGGCCTGAAGAGGCTCGCCCGCTCCCTGGGGCTGGCTGACTAGATCCCAAAACTAGGACGTTCCGTCCCTGTTGATGTCGTGGCCGCCACGAGAACCTCTCCGTACGAATACAGAGAGGAGACGAAGGCCTGCCAGGCGTCGGCGGGGAAGACGAGGGCCGGGCCGTGGGGGTACTTGGAGTCGCGGACGGGCATGACGCTCGGGAAGCCGGGCGCGACCTCGATGCACTGACCCCCGTCGGTGCTGTGGGAGGACTTGACCCAGTGGGCAGAGGACAGGTCGGGGCGGGAGCTCATGGTGCCAGTTCCTTCCGGATGCTTGGGGTCCTGGGTTGTGCGGCGCAGCCATCCGCGATGGCTGCGCCGCATAGGTGGATCAGTTGGTGCTGAACTCCCCGGCTCGGATGGCGGTGATGAATGTCTGCCAAGCGGCTGGTGGGAAGTTGAGGCGGGGGCCGCCATCTCTCCTGGTTCCCTGCTGGCACGACCGAACTCCTGTGAGATGCGCCTGATCATCGCCCTGGGCCCCGGGGCGACAGGGCCATGGCCCTGAGGAGAGCACGACCTGCGGCAAGCGGCAACACCCTCTGCATCCTCGATGAGTTCACCGCTCCGTGCTCCTTCTTCCCATGCAAGCGAAGGGCTGCCGGATCCAGAGCGACACCGTCAGGCGCCGCCGCCCCGGCCCGGGTCGGCGGCACCATCGAGCAGCATCAGTTGGTGCCGAATTCTCCCGTGCGGACGGCGGTGACGAAGGCCTGCCAGGCGTCGGCGGGGAAGACGAGGGCCGGGCCGTGGGGGTCCTTGGAGTCGCGGACGGGCATGACGCTCGGGAAGCCGGGCGCGACCTCGATGCACTGACCCCCGTCGGAGCTGTGGGAGGACTTGACCCAGTGGGCAGAGGACAGGTCGGGGCGGGAGCTCATGGTGCCAGTTCCTTCCGGATGCTTCTGATCATGGCCAGGGACTCGGCCCTGGGCGGCGCGTCTACCTGAAGGCGATCGTATCTCCTGCGCCACGTCACGACAGTGGCCCGATCGCGTTCGAGGAAACCCCGGTGCAGTGTCTCGGTGTACCCGAACTGGGTGTTGTCCCCGACGGTCAGCAGCGTGACGGCTGAGCGGAACGACCGGTGGACCCCCATGGTGAAGGGGACGACCTGCACCAGGACGTTCGGCAGCCCTTCTGCCAGGTCTTCGAGCCGCTGGAGCTGTTCCGCCATGACGGCGGGACCACCGAGCTGCCATCGAAGAGCACTCTCGTCGAGGGCGACGAAGACCAGGGGCGGGGGCGTGCGCTCCAGGAACTTCTGCCGAGCCATCCGGAAGTTGAGACGTTCCTCGGCCTGGTCGGCGGTGACCTCGCCCAGATCCACGGCACCGGCCAACTCGGCCTCGGCATAGGCTCGGGTCTGGAACAACCCTGGGATGAGGCCGATTTCGAACAGCCTTATCTCCGTGGCCTGGGTCTCGTGCTTGGTGAACTCGGCGAATCCCTCGGCGAGACCGGCACTGTTGGAGGCCTGAAGCCACATCAGCGTCAGGGAGCCGTGGGTCCCGAGGACTTCGTCCGCCTTCTCGGCGAATCGTCTCGACACCTGCTTCGTGGCAGTTTCAGCGACCGAGATCGTGGACGGGTGGCACCCGATGCGCCTCGCAAGCTGGCCCTGGGTGAGGCCAGCCGCCACTCGTGACCTGCGAAGCAGCACTCCGAAGGGGGCCCAGCGGCTTGACTCTGGATCGATTTCCCTGATGTTCACCATGGGTGCTCCAACGTGGATGCCCTGGAAGACAAGTCCATCTTCGCTTCCGATGCTAGGTGATGTCGGGCCACCATGTGCACAGAACGTGAAACGTCGATCGCGGAGGGTTTCCTCATGGCCCATGACCAAGTGCCCCGCCTCCACGGCTACGGCGTCCGCTGGGACCCGGAGGCCCGGTGCTACCGGGTCCGCAACGAGGTCACCCGGGAGTGGCTGCGCCAACCGGACGGTGAGCTCAGCGGGTTCGGCTCCTTCTCCGACGCCTGGAGTACCTGGCGCGTCTTCGAGGTCCACAAGCGGCCGGGGGAGTGAGCGTGTCCTCGATGCTCTCCCGCGTGACCGCCGACCAGCGGCGCCAGGCGGCCGACGTCCTCGACGACCTGACGACCGTCCTCGCCCTGGGCGGCGTCACGTTGCCGTCCGTCGAGGTGGACTGGGAGCACGGCCGCAGGACGGGCTGCTACCTGATCAGCCTCGGCTGCGCCCACCCGTCCGCGCTCCTGCGGGTCGTCGACCTGCTCCGCAAGGGGCTGCGCTACGAGCGCCTGACGCATGACGACTGAACTCCTCGCCCGCCTGCTCTGGTGGGCCGGCTTCTCCCTCCTGCTCCTCGCCGCCCTCAGAAGGTGAACCGCCCGATGCAAGACCCCCGCCTCCTCGCCAAGCCGCCGGTGTGCCGGCTCGGCTGCCTCGTCCTCGTCCGAAACCCGCGCGGCGACGTCCTCCTCGTCGACCCGGACTACATGGACGGCCTGATCCTCCCGGGCGGCGCCGCCCAGCCCAACGAGTCCCCCAACCTCGCCGCCGCCCGCAACCTGCGCGCCGAGACCGGCCTCAACCTGCGCCTCGCCGACGTCCTGGCCGTCGACTTCACCCCCGCCGACCGCCACCTGGAGCGCCTCAACCTGGTCTTCGACGGCGGCACCGTGCGCGACGACACCCGCCTCACCGTCCCGCCGCAGCACCGCAGCGGCCTGTTCGGCGCCCGCTTCGTCCCCGTCCGCCGGCTCCCCGACGTCATGGCGCCCTCCCAAGCCGCCCGTGCCACCGAGGCGTTGGCGGGCCGCGCGCTGCCCGTCCTCCTCCACGGCCAGCGCGCGACCTGATCGGCACCGCCGGAAACCAGGTGGCCGACTCGGGGTCGGTGCGCACATCGGCAATGAGAAGGGGCGGGCGCCGGGGTCGGCGCCCGCCCTCCCCCGTCCGGGTGCGGTCAGCTCCAGGGGTTGGCCGACTGGTCGTTGACGGCGGTCCAGAAGCGGGTGCCGGCGGGCAGGGTGCCGTTGGCCCACAGGCCCCAGCCCGTGCCGTCGTGGAACTCGGCCATCCGGAAGCCGGTGCCGAAGTAGCCGGCGCAGAGCTGGTCGGCGGCGGCCCGGCTGGAGAGCTGGTTGCCGGAGGTGGGGACGGTGGCCTTCACCTCGCCGCCGGCCCAGCTGTGGTAGCCGCTGGTGGGCACGCCGGCGGGGGCGGGGCGGCCGTCCTGCTTGAGGCACAGCACGGGCAGCTGCGCGGAGGCGGGGGTGTCGCCGGTGTACGGGTTGCTGTTGTTGTCGTAGCCGACGTGCACGACGTTGTCGGCGCGCTGCTCAAGGGTGGCCCAGGTCATGCCGTTGTGGGTGGCGACGCGGCCGAACAGGGCCTCGTAGGTGCTGCGGTAGATGTCCCACTCCTGGTACCCGCCGTCGTTGCACGGGAACATGTAGAGCCGCCAGCCGCCGCCGCCGATCCTGTGCTCGGTGTTGTCCAGGCACTGGGAGGTGGAGATGTTCTGCAACCGTATCCCGACCAGGTCGTACCTCGACGTGCTGTCGGCCGCGGTCCACGGCGTGACCCGCCACATCTGCGAGGTTTCGTTGGCGACGCACCCGGAGCTGGAGGGGGTGTAGTCGGCGGTCAGGCAGTAGTGCTGGTCGTTGGTGTTGTTGAGGGTGTAGACGCTCGGCAGGCCCGGGACGGGCTTGAACGTCCACTGGCCCGGGCTGTCGGCCGGCGCGCAGGGGTGCAGGCGCGTGCCCGTCAGCACGCCGTCGGGACAGCGCTCGGACTTCTGGTTGAACAGGACCGTCGAGGGGGTGTCGGCCGAGGCCGCGCCGCCGGGGACCAGCACCAGGCCGGTCAGGGCGAGCGCGATGCCGAGGACGATACGCCGGACTAGCGAACGCACAGTGCTCTCCAAGGAGGGGAGACGACGAGGGGCGGCGGCCGGGCCGGAGGGCCCCCCGGGCCGCCCGGTCCGTCCGCCGCCGTCAGCCTGTCAGCGTCCGATCAATCGCCGGTATCCCAGCTTTCTGGGGGGCCGTCCGGCACCCCGCCCGGTCAGGGGCGCGGCCAGGGGCGGCCGTCGAGGTGCTCGATGTCGGTGTTGAAGCGGCGCAGGTAGGCGGCGAAGGCGGTGACGTCCTGGGCGGACCAGTCGGCCATCACCCGGTCCAGGGCCTCCACGTGGGCCTCGCGCTCCTCGTCGAGGCGGCGGTCGCCCTCGTCGGTGAGGCGGAACTTGCGGGCCATCCCGCCGTCGGGGTCGGCGATCCGCTCGACCAGGCCGGCGCGGGTCATGGCGGCGGTCTGCCGGTTGAGGGTGGAGGCGTCGAGGTTGAAGGCCTCGCTCAGCTCGCCGATGGACATCGGGCCCTGGATGCGGATGCGGCTGAGCAGGATGTACGCGCTGCGTTCCAGGGTGCTGCCGCGCGGGCGGGCGGCGGACTGGCTCAGGTAGTGGTGGCGGCCGAGCACCATGTACTCGAACTCGACCAGGTGCGTACGTTCGCCCATGCCGTCGTCCTTCGCCCTTCACCCTCATCACCGCAGCGCTGACCTGCGGGTTCGCGGGCCTTGCCCAGTATGGCAAAGGGGTGTGACCATCCGGCCATGTAGTGTGCTCGATGCACATGATGTGCACGATACACATCCCGTCCCCGAGGAGCCCCGCCATGGACGGCCCCCAGCCCGGCGGCACGACCGCCCCCGCCGCCCCCACCACCGGCATCGTCGCCACCCTCGCCTTCACCGGCACCGTGGCCGCGATCATGCAGACCCTGGTCACCCCGCTGATCGGCGAACTGCCCCGACTGCTGCACACCGCGCCGTCCAACGCCTCCTGGGCGATCACCGCGACCCTGCTCGCCGGCGCCGTCTTCGTCCCGATCAGCGGACGCCTGGGCGACCTGCTGGGCAAACGCCGCATGCTCCTGGCCTGCTGCGTACCGCTGTTCATCGGATCGGTCCTGTGCGCGCTCGCCTCCGCGGCCGTCCCGATGATCATCGGCCGCGGCCTCCAGGGCATGGGCATGGGCGTCGTCCCGCTCGGCATCAGCCTGCTGCGCGACGTCCTGCCACCCGAACGGCTCGGCTCCGCCATCGCCCTGGTCAGCGCCTCGATGGGGATCGGCGGCGGCCTCGGCCTGCCGATCGCCGCCGCCGTCGCCCAGTACGCCAGCTGGCGGGCCCTGTTCTGGGGCGCCGCCGCCCTCACCCTCGTCGTCGCCGCGATGATCGGCTTCCTCGTCCCCGCCCCCGCCCGGCGCCCAGCCGCCGGCCGCTTCGACCCCGTCGGCGCGGCCGGCCTGGGCGCCGGCCTGGTCTGCCTGCTGCTCCCCGTCTCCAAGGGCGCCGACTGGGGCTGGACCGACCCCCGCACCCTCGGCCTGTTCACCGCCGCCGCCGTCCTGCTCCTCGCCTGGGGCCGGTGGGAACTGTGCTGCGCCGAACCGCTGGTGGACCTTCGGGTCACGGCCCGCCCCCGGGTCCTGCTGACCAACGCGGCATCCGTCCTGGTCGGCTTCGGCATGTACGCGCAGGCGCTGATCATCCCGCAACTGCTCCAACTCCCCGAGGCCACCGGCTACGGCCTGGGCCGGTCGATGCTGGCGATGGGCCTGTGGATGGCGCCCTCCGGCCTGATGATGATGGCCGTCTCACCACTGGGCGCACGCCTGTCGGCCGCACGCGGCCCCAAGTTCACCCTGGTCGCCGGCGCCCTCGCGATCGCCGCCGGGTACGGACTCTCGATGGTGCTCATCGGCTCCACCTGGGGCGTCCTGGTCGTGACGCTGGTGTGCAACGGCGGCGTCGGCCTGGCCTACGGCGCGATGCCCGCACTGATCATGAGCGCGGTGCCGCTGTCCGAGACGGCGTCCGCGAACAGCTTCAACACCCTGATGCGCTCGCTCGGCACCTCCGTCTCCGCCGCCGTGGTCGGCGTGGTCCTCGCCCAGCTGACCACCACCCTCGGCGGCCACACCCTGCCCTCGGAGAGCGGCTTCAAGGTCGGCCTGCTGATCGGCTGCGGCGTGGCCCTGGCCGCTGCCGCGGTCGCCGCCACCATCCCGGCCCCACCCGCCGAGGCCGCACCCGCCGCCACCCGCCCGGCACCCGCCGTCCAGGACACCGCCACGACCTGACGACCCGCCGCCCAGGACACCGCCACGACCCGGCCACCCGCCGGGCCCGCCCCCGGCCACCCGCCGGGCCCGCCCCCGGCCACCCGCCGGGCCCGCCCCCGGCACCCGCCGGACCCGCTGCGCACCCGCCACATGACCGCCGGCGTGGTCTTCGCCCGGGGCGTGCCCGCCGGCTACCGCGGCTCCTACGCCCTCAAGCACTGACCGGCGCAGGGGCTCAACGCCCCTGCGCCCGCTCGCGCCACCACCGCACCGTCGCCTCGACCTGCTCCTCCAGCGGGGTCGCGCGCACCGCGAACGCGGCCTCGTAGGCGGCGGCGTCCACCACGAACGGGCGGTCGAACTGGTAACGGACCTCCCGCAGTTCACGCAGCAGCGGAGAGAACAGCCCCGCCGCGCCCAGCAGCGCCCGCGGCAGCCCGCGCACCGCGACCGGGCCGACGCCCGCCTGCGCGGCCAGCCGCTCCACCATCGCGCGCACCGGCAGCGCGGGGGCCGTCGGCACGTGCCAGGCCCGCCCCCAGGCCTGCTCCTCACCCGCGACCTCGGCCAACGCCCGCGCCACGTCCGGCAGGTACGTCCAGCTGTGCGGCGCGTCCGGGTCGCCGAGCACCGCGACGCTCCGGCCCTTCAGCAGGCCCGGCATCACCCGCGAGGCCAGGTGCCCGCCGTCCGTCACCCCGGGGCCGAAGAAGTCCGAGGCCCGCACCTCGACCGCCCGGATCCCTCCGACCACCTCGGGACCGTCCGAGGGCCTCGCCGGCCGCCCGGGCGCCCGGGCGGCCGGCGAGCCGGGGCTCGGCCCGTGGGTGATGCTCGGCAAGACCTTCAAGGGACTGACCGAGCGGACGCTCGCCTGGCAGACCGCCGAGTTGCTCGCCCGGGAGACTGGGCGGGACGCCCGGACGGTGCTGGTCCGGCCGGAACTGGTCGTCGAGGTCGCCTTCGACGGCCTCCAGCGCAGCCCCCGCTACCCCGCCGGGCTGGCCCTGCGGTTCGCCCGGGTGGTGCGCTACCGGCCGGACAAGAGCGCCGCCGAGGCCGACACGGTGGCCTCCGTACGGGAGTTGGCCACCGCCGAAGGCTTGTGAGGCCGTCCGCGCGGCCGGGTCCGCCGACCCGTCCGGCGAAGTACCGCTGGTTAAAACGCATTGCGCCGCAATGGGGGTTCACACACAGGGGCCGAGTCAGCCATTCTCGATCCGGCCATCGTATCCCTCCGTGAACGGACCAGCGACGGCTAGGTTGACCGTGACAACGAGAGGCGGCCGCCGGGCAGCCGGCGCCGCCCTGGCGAAAGGTGCCCGACATGCAGGTGAGCGTCGACCGGGACAGTTGCTGCAGCTCCGGCATGTGCGTGATGAACGCCCCCGCGGTCTTCGACCAGGACGACCGGGACAGTCTCGTGAGACTCCGTCAGACCGTCCTGCTGCCCGAGCAGTTCGACGACGTCAGACTCGCCTCCGAGCTCTGCCCGGGCCGGGCGATCACCGTCACCGGGGACGAGCCCGCGCGGACCGGGGCCTGACGGACCCCCGCCGCCGGCCCCGCAGGCCGCGCCGGGAACCTGCCCGGGCCCCCGAACCCCACGAGAACACCCGCGACGCGAGGAGACCCCCGCCGTGACCACCGCATCCACCACCCCCGTCCTCCCGCTGCCGGCCCGGCACTCCGGTGGCTGCCCGTTCGGCCCGCCGCCCGCGTACTCCGAGGCCGCCGCCACCGGGCCGGTGACCAGGGCCGAGCTGCCCGACGGAGACCTCTGCTGGCTGGTCACCGGCTTCGCCGAGGTCCGCACCGTGCTGTCCGACCGCCGGTTCAGTGCCGACATACGCCACCCGGCCTTCCCGCTGCTGGTCGCCGGCGCTCGCGAGCTGATCACCGACAATCCGGACTTCCTGCGGCTGGACGACCCCGAGCACGCCCGCCAGCGCCGCATGATCACCGGGGAATTCCTGGTCAAGCGGGTGGAGGCGCTGCGCCCGGAGATCCAGCGGATTGTGGACGAGGCACTGGACCGGATGACCGCGGGCCGGACCACGGCCGACCTGGTCACCGACTTCGCGCTGCCGGTGCCCTCGCTGGCGATCTGCCTGCTGCTCGGCGTGCCGTACGAGGACCACGACCGCTTCCAGGGCCTGAGCCGCACGATGCTCAGCCGGGAGAGCACCGTGGAGCAGCTCCGGGAGGCCCAGGAGGAGGTCCGGGACTACCTTCGCGACCTGACGGCCCGCAAGCGCGCACAACCGGAGGACGATGCCCTCAGCCGACTCGCGGCGCGGGACGACCTGACCCCGGACGACGTGGCCGGCATGGGCGTGCTGCTGCTGATCGCCGGGCACGAGACGACCGCGAACATGATCTCGCTGTCGACCGCGCTGCTGCTGGAGCACCCCGAGCAGATCCCCGGCCTGGCCGACCCGGCCACCCTGCCGGGCGCGGTGGAGGAGCTGTTGCGGCTGCTGACCATCGTGCACACCGGCCTGCCCCGGGTGGCGCTGGAGGACGTGGAGCTGGGCGGCGTCACCGTCCGGGCCGGGGAGGGCGTGATGGCGATGCTCTCCACCGCCAACCGGGACGAGGCGGTGTTCGGCGGCGCCGGCCATCGGGCGACGGACGAGCTGGACCTGGACCGGGACGCCCGGCGGCACCTGGCGTTCGGCTTCGGCGTACACCAGTGCCTGGGCCAGCCGCTGGCCCGCGTCGAACTCCAGATCGCCCTGGAGACGCTGTTCCGCCGGCTGCCGGGGCTGCGGCTGACCGGCGAGCGCGAGTTCCGTACCGAGTCGTTCATCTACGGGATGCGGTCACTGCCCGTGACCTGGTGAGCGGGGCCCAATGGAGAACTCTCACTGGAGTACCAAGCGGAGCTGTCCGGGCGATCATGTGCGGAGCCAGATGACGAGAGCGGCTGCGGCGACGGCGCCGAGGTAGACGTATCCGCGCTTGTCGTATCGGGTTGCGACCGCTCGGGCGTGCTTGAGCTTGTTGATGGCCCGTTCGACGGTGTTGCGCCTCTTGTACCGCTTCTCATCGAAGGCCGGTGGGCACCCGCCGCGTGAGCCTTTGCGCAGGCGGGCGGCCTGACTGTCCGCCTTCTCCGGGATCGTGTGCCGGATGCCGCGCCTGCGCAGGTAGGCGCGGCACGGGCCGCTGCTGTAGGCCTTGTCGGCGGCCACGCTGTCGGGCGTCTTCCGGGGCCTGCCCGGCCCTGTCCGCGGGACACGGATCTTCTCCAGTACCGGCTCGAACTGCGTGCAGTCCGCCCGCTGCCCCGGCGTGACGACCAGGGACAGCGGGCGGCACCGGCCGTCCGCGCTCAGGTGGACCTTGCTGGTGAACCCGCCCCGCGAGCGGCCAAGGCCCTCGCCTCCACCACCACCTTCACCAGGCGGGCGACGAGGCTCTGCCACGGCGTCTCGCCCTGGTGTTCCCCGGGCCCAGCCCCCTTTGAGGCCAGGGCCGGCGGCGGATCGGTCCGGTTCCCCATGTCCCGTCGGCCGACCACAGCCGGTGGCGTTCATGGACCGTTTTCCAGGGCCCGAACCGCTCGGGCAGATCACACCAGTGCACACCGGTCCGCGGCCGGTGCAGGATCCCGTCGATCACCTGCCGATGGTCCCGCCACCGGCCACAACGCCTGTTGCTGACCGGCAGGAACGGCCGCAGCCGTTCCCACTCGGCATCCGTCAGATCTCCCCGCCCCATGCCCGGAACAACGAGCAAAGCAGGTGCTCCTAGTCGCCGCCGTCGCCGCCCTCGCCGCTCCCCAGGCTCCGGCTCCGGCTCCGGCGCCTGCTGCGCTGGAAGCGGCGCAGCAGGGACCCCGAGGCGAGCGTCGCGGACGCCACGGCGCGCACCCAGCGGGGGCCGCCGTGTTCGGCCCACACCACGCACACGCATCCGCCGACCACGATCACCAGGACACCGACCAGTACGGTACCGACCACGCCCCACCCCTTTCCCGTCCATCCCGTTGCCGGGCCGATCCTCTCAACCCGCAGCTCCGGCCCGCACCCCCGACCCGCCCGAAACCGGGCCGATCCGCCATGCACGTGGACACCCGGCGTGTCCCGCAGGGGAGTCGGCGCCGCGCGGGATCCGTCCGACCGGCGTCCCAGGCCCGGCGCCCCGACCCGTGCCCCAGGCCCGGCGCCGGGTGCGATCGCGACCCCGCCGTGTGCCAGGATGCCGACACCGATCCCTCGACCGGAGACTTTTCTTGACGATCCGCCGCACCGCCGCACCGCCGCACCGCCGCACCGCCGCCCTGGCCGCCGCCGTGACCGTGCTCTCCCTCAGCTCGCCAGCGGGCTGCAACGACGACGACGCCGCCCCCGCCGCAACCTCAAGGGCATGGGCGTGACGTCCTTCCCGCTCGACCAGTGGATCGACGCCCAGGGCCGCATCGCGCGCTTCGACCAGCGCGTCGAGATCAGGGGCACCCCGACGCGCACCTACGGCACCTTCCGCGACTTCGGCCCCGTAGAGCCGGTTTCCGCCCCCAACTGACCATCCGAGCAAAGGAGTCCGCCATGGCCAAGGGCCTGTTCGCGACCCTGCACACCACCCTGGGCCCGATCCGGCTGGAGCTGTTCCAGTTCCACGCGCCGAAGACGGTCCGCAACTTCGTCGAACTCGCCGAGGGCTCCCGGGAGTACACCGACCCGCGCACCGGCGGGCCCGGTAGCGGCCCGTACTACGACGGCACGCTCTTCCACCGCGTGGTGGCCGGCTTCATGGTCCAGGGCGGCGACCCCACCGGCAGCGGCACCGGCGGTCCGGGCTACGCCTTCGCCGACGAGTTCCACCCCGAACTGCACTTCACCAAGCCCTACCTGCTCGCCATGGCCAACTCCGGCCCGGGCACCAACGGTTCGCAGTTCTTCATCACCGTCGGCACGCCCGCCCACCTGAACCGCCGCCACACCATCTTCGGCCAGGTCGCCGACGCCGATTCCCGGGCCGTGGTCGACGCGATCGCGGCCGTCCCCACCGACGGCGAACGCCCCCTGGAGGACGTCGTGATCACCAAGGTCACCGTCGAGCGGCTCTGACGCCCGCCTCCGGCAGCCCTGCGCCCGTCGCCCGGCGGTGTCAGAGCCAGCCGCGCTCGTCGGCGGTGCGCAGGGCCTCGGTGCGGTTGCGGGTGGCGGTCTTGGCGATGGCGGAGGAGAAGTAGTTGCGCACGGTGCCCTCCGAGAGGTAGAGCTTGCCGGCGATCTCGGCGACGCCGGCCCCGGAGCGGGAGGCGTTCAGCACGTCCCGTTCGCGGGCGGTGAGCGGGGAGGCGCCGGCGGCCAGGGTGGCCGCGGCCAGATCCGGGTCCACCACCCGTTCGCCCGCCGCGACCCGGCGGATGGCGTCGGCCAGGACCTCGGCCGGCGCGTCCTTGACGACGAAGCCCAGCGCGCCCGCCTCCATCGCCCGGCGCAGGTAGCCGGCGCGTCCGAAGGTGGTCAGGATGACGACCCGGCAGCCGGGCACCTGCTGGGCCAGGACGGCGGCGGCGGCCAGGCCGTCGAGGCCGGGCATCTCGATGTCCAGCAGGGCCACGTCGGGCCGGTGTTCGCGGGCCGCGTCGACGACCTGGTCACCGCGTCCGACGGCGGCGACCACCTCGAAGCCGTCCTCCAGGTCGAGCAGGGCGCACAGCGCGGTGCGGACCAGTTCCTGGTCCTCGGCGAGCAGCAGGCGGATCGTCATGTCGTCCCTTTCCGGGCGGGGTTGCGCCGCCCGCCGCGGGCGCCCGGCGGGACGGTGACCAGCAGCCGCCACCCGCGCGGGCCCAGCGGGCCGGCTTCGACGGTACCGCCGGCCGCCGCGACCCGTTCCCGCAGCCCCGTCAGGCCCCTCCCGACCCCGCTGCCCTCGCCGGTCCCGCCGGTCCCGCCTCCCGCTCCCACCCCGTCGTCGCGGATCTCCACCGAGGAGCCGGTGACGGTGACGGTGCAGCGGCCGGCCCGGGCGTGGCGGACCACGTTGGTCAGTCCCTCGCGCACCACCCAGCCGAACAGTTCCCCGTCCTGCGTGGCGACGGGGTCGGTGGACGTCGGCAGGTCGGCGACCACCCCGGCGGCGCGCAGCAGTTCGCGCCCGCGCGCCAGTTCGCCGGCCAGCGTGACGTCGCGGTAGCCGGTGACGGCGGCCCGGACGTCGGCCAGCGCCTGGCGGGACAGCGACTCCACCGCGGCCATCTCCGCCAGCGACTGGTCGGGGTCCTTGGCGGCGAGGCGCTGGGCCAGGCGGGATTTGACGGTGATCGCGGTGAGCGAGTGCCCGAGCAGGTCGTGCAGGTCGCGCGCGATCCGGTTGCGCTCCGCCTCCGAGGCCAGCCGGGCCACCTCGGCGCGGGCCGCCACCAGGGCCTGGTTGGTGGCGGCGATCTCCGCGAACGCCCCCGTGGTGAGTGCGGTGAACAGCAGCGCCAGCGCCTGGAACGTGCCGGGCCCGGTGTGCCAGGCGGGCACCGCCCAGGGCACCAGCAGCGCGGCCAGGGCGGCGGCGACGACCACCCGGGTGGCGTGGCGGCGCCACAGCACGGCGGCGTAGGAGGCGACGACGGTGGCGAGGTAGAAGGCGTTCTGGTGGGCGGACGGCAGCGCGGCCAGGCACAGCGCGCTCATCACCGCCAGCAGCAGGAGCACCTGCCGCCGCCGGCGGTGGATCATGGCGGTGGCGGCGAGGACGAAGCAGAGGCAGAACGCGGCGACGACCGCGTACCCGGCGACCAGGGCCGCCCCGGACACGGTGCCGCTCATGGCGACGGCGGTCAGGCACGGGTAGACCAGCATTCCGGCGCCCAGCGTGATCCGCCGCCAGCCCTGCGTCCACCGCTGCGGGGCGCGCTCCCCGGCGGCGCGTTCCGCAGCGGCGGGCCCGGGGCTGGCCGCTGGTGTGTCCTCGTCCTCCACCCTCGCCTGCCTCACGTCGCGTCGGATCGCGCGAACAGGGTACGCAGGTGGCGTCCGTTGACCACGGCGGCCACCCCCGCCAGCACCAGCCCGCACAGGGCCTGCTCGGCCTTCAACCAGAACGGGAAGGTCCCCGGCGCGCAGATGATCACGACGATCGCGGCGATCATGACGGCCGAGACGATCCGCAGCCGCCGGTACGCCCCGTGCGAGCCGCGGGCGGCCCGGGTGGTGAACAGGTACGTGACCACGGCGCTGGCCACGACGAGGGTGCCGCGGATCCACACGGCCGGGTTCACCAGGTCGGGGTGGTCGCGCAGGGCGTAGGCGGCGGCCAGGGTGACGACGCTGAGGCCCAGGTAGGCGAACACCAGCCGCCTGACGGTGCGGAAGGCCCGAACGGTGTCGGGGTGGCTCATCACATCGCTGGAGGTCATGCCCCCATGCTGTCCGCGCGCCGGCCCCGCCCGGCAGTGTGCTGCCGCACCGGTCACCCGTGACAATTGTCAGCAGGTCAGGGCGGGGAAGGGCCGGGGAAGGGCCGGGGAAGGGCCGGGGAAAGCGGGGCCGCCGCCCGGCGGTGCCGGGCGGCGGCTGGCTTTCGGTCGTGCGGTGGGGCTCAGGAGCAGGTGGTGAAGGTGGGGCTGGTGTTGGCGATGTAGAGGGTGGCGCCGCCGCTGGGGTCGGAGGTGAGGGGGACGGTGATGGTGTCCTCGGCGGTCCACGGGATGCCGCGGGCGTCGAAGGTCCAGGTGCCGGTGACCTTGCGGGCGAGCTCGGCCAGCGTCACCCAGCCGTACTGCTGCGGCGGGACGGAGACGGTGACGCTGTTGTTGACGCTGGTCGACCCGCTCCAGACGTTGTTGTAGTTGAGGCCGATCTTGACCGCCGCCTTGAAGACGTCCGCGGCCGAGCCGCCGATCTCCGTGCCCATCTCGCCGCCGATGCTGCTGGACCAGCCGCTCATGTTGGTGACCGCGAAGCTCTGCTGGGCGGCGCTGCTGGTGTTGTTGAACCAGACCGAGGAGACGCAGATCTTCGGCAGCGGCGCCGCGGGGGCCTCGCTCTTCAGCGCCCAGGAGCAGGAGGAGACGTCCTTCTGGCACTGCTTGGCGGCGTGGTCGATCGCCAGGCTGCGGGCGGCCTGCGGGAAGCCGGTGGACCACTGCTGGTTGGCGGTGCCGTTGCAGGTGTACTGGTCGGTCCAGGCGTCGTCGTACTGGGCGCCGAGCATCAGGTCCAGGCAGGTGTTGTCGCCCAGGTGGCGGATCATGAACGCGTCGTCGGACCCGGGGGCCGGCTGCAGGAACCACCGCTGGCTGGCCTGGCCGGCGCAGGTCTGCTGGCGCAGGGCCGGGGTGAGGAAGGCCAGGTCGATGCACTTGCCGGTGTCGTTGTTGACGATGGTGAAGGAGTAGTCGGACGGGTCGACGCTCAGCCGCCAGGACTGGTGGTAGCCGGGCGCGGAGTTGGTGACGATGTAGGCGCCGTCGCCCGTGTTGCCGTTCTGGACGTCGAGTTGGCGTCCGTTGCTGAGGGACTTGAGGGTCAGGCACTGCTGCGGGGAGGCGCAGGCGGCGGCCGGCGCCGTGGCGGCGTGGGCCCGCGCGGTCGCGAACGGGGCGGCGGTGAAGCCCAGGGCGGCGCAACAGGTCACCAGGACGGCCGCGATCAGGCGCAGCCAGGGAGCCGGGCGGCTCGGGGTCGTGGTGGAGGGCACTGGGTCAGGTCCTTTCATCGGGAACAGGGGAGAGGGAAGGGGAGAGTGAGGAGGGAGGAGCGGGCCGGTCAGGCGGCGGCGAAGGCCGCTTCCAGGCGCGGGACGTAGTCCACGAGGTCCTGTGCCCAGCAGCCCGGGCTGTGGCCGCCGTTGCAGGCGGTGCCCCAGCCGGCGCCGTTGCCGTAGTCGACGTAGTGGTAGCGGTAGTTGAGGGCGTCCAGGCGGTCCTTGAGGCGCTTGGCGGTGCCCTCGGCCCAGAACTCCATGTCGGAGGCGCTGCCGTTGCCGTTGCCGGTGTAGACGGCGATGCCGGTGTCGGCGAGTGCGCCCAGGCGGGAGACCGGGTCCGCGGCGTTCCAGCGCCAGTCGGCGTTGAACACCGGGTACGGCGAACCGAAGATCGCGTCGCTGGAGACCGTGGGGCCGAAGTCGAGGCCGCAGGGCTTCCCGTCGCTGGGCCCGCACAGCACGGTGCCGGCGTTGACCAGGGTGGCGACCACGGCGCCGCGGATGATCATCTCGTTCGTGGAGAGGTCGTTCGCGCCGGACATGGTGAGGACCTGGCCGAACAGCTGGGGCCGGTCCTGGGCGTAGTGCAGTGCGCCGAAGCCGCCCATCGACAGGCCGCCGACGGCCCGGCTCTTGCGGCCCGTCAGGGTGCGCAGGTTGGCGTCGATGAACGGGACGACCTGGTCGAGGTGGAAGGTCTCCCAGTTCTGCGCCCCGGCGGCGGTGTTCTGGTCGAGCCAGTCGGTGTACCAGCCGCGCAGGCCGCCGTCCGGGATGACGGTGATCATCGACTGCGCGGCGGTGAGGGCGGGGTAGGCCAGGGCCGGGTCGCTCGGGTTGTCCGAGGCGCCGTGCAGGAAGTACAGGACCGGGTAGCGCTTGGCCGGGCTGGTCGCGTAGTCGGCGGGCAGCAGGATCCGGATGGTGTGCTCCCCGGCGACCTGGGGTGTGGTGACGGTGAGCACGAAGTTGGTGGCGCTGCCGGTGGCGGCGCCGACCTGGGTGAGCCCGAAGCCGTCCTTCATCGGCGGCGGGGCGGGGGCCTCGGCGTGCGCGGCGGGCACGCCCAGCAGCAGGAGGCAGGCGGCCAGGGCGGCGACGGCCGTCCTGGCGTGCCGGAGCCGGGCGCGCAGGGGCCGTACGGGCGGGCGCCGGGCGGGCGGGGCTGGTGTCATGGGTCGTCCTTGGCCGTGAGGGTGCTGCCGTTCCCGGGGGAACCGCTGAGCTGTCTGGACACCGACAACTCCGGACAGCGACAACTCTTGCGAGATCACCTCGCGGTCCGCCAGAGCGCCCGGCGGCGCACCTGGGCCACTGGCGCATGTGCGCCACCGGTGCGGGTAGCCTCCGATGGCCCGTCCGGGTGGCACCGGCACAACGACAAGCCGACAAACCGACGAGCAGACGGGCCGACACCGCGACACCGCGACACTGCGACATAACGGCACAACGGCACAACGGCACAGCGATGAGCCGAGGAGCCGACGAGCCGACACACCGATACACCGACACGATGACGGGGGGCGTCGTGCACGACGTGCTGGATCCCGACTCCGAACGCGGCCGGGTCTACCGCTGCCTGGTCGGCCGCCCGCAGGCGCGGGCGGCGGAGCTGGCGGCCGGGGCCGGCCTCGGCGAGGGCGCCGTCCTGGCCGTGCTCAGGGAACTCGCCGACGAGGGCATCGTCGTGGCCTGCACCGGCGACGGCCCGCGCGGCGACGGCCCGCGCGGCGACGGCCCGCGCGGCGACGGCCACCGCGACCGCGCCTGGGAGGCGCTGCCGCCCGGCCGGGTGGTCGAGGCGGTGCTGCAGAGCGACGCCGTCCGGCAGGCCACGGCGCGCCGGGCCGGGGCGGAACTGGAACGCCTCTACCGCTTCGCCCGGCGCGACGCCGGCACCTACGGCGCCCTGGAGGTGGTCGAGGACGCCGCCCAGGTGCTGGCGGCCAGCCGGCGCCTCCAGCTGGCCGCCCGCCACCAGGTGCGGGTCATCGACGTGCCGCCCTACTCCGGCAGTTCGGCCTACTACCTCGACCAGGAGGTGCTGCAGCGCCAGCGGATGGCCGCCGGGGTCGTCTACCGCTCGATCTACCACGGCTGCGCCTTCGACGACCCGGTCGCGGGCCCCAACATGGCGCGCATGATGGAGGCGGGGGAGCAGGCCCGCACGCTGGACGATCCGCCGCTCAAGCTGGCCCTGGGCGACGACGACCTGGCGATCGTCACGCTGGCGGCCGACGGGCGCCCGGGCGTCGTCTCGCTGCTGATCCGGCCCTCGGGCCTGCTGCGGGCGCTGGCCGCGGTGTTCGAGACGCTCTGGCGGCTGGCCGTCCCGGCGTCGGTGTCCGCCGCCGACCTGCAGATCGGCGAGCGGGACCGCCGCATCCTGACCCTGATGGCCAGCGGTGCCACGGACGACGCCATCGCCCGGCGGCTGGGGCTGGGGCGGCGCACGGTGGTGCGCCGGGTCTCGGCGCTGCTGGCCCAGCTGGGGGCCACCACGCGGTTCCAGGCGGGCGTGCAGGCGGCCCGGCGCGGCTGGCTGTGAGCCGGTCGCGCCGGGCCGGACCCCTGGGGGGTGGGGGTCAGGGAAGGGTGGTCAGCAGGTGCCCGCCGCGCGGTCGCGCACGACCAGGTCGGTGCGGCCGGGGGTGGAGTCCAGCCAGACGACCCGGGTGCCCTGGTCGGCCGCGGGCTGGTCCTGGCCGCCCCGGTCGCAGGAGAGGCGCTGCGGGGTGCCGCCGCCGGTCGGGAGCTGCCAGAGCTTGGGCAGTGCGGCGTTGGTCCAGCCGCCGGCGGGCTTGGTGCTGTCGACCCTGTAGGTGACGGCCTGGTCGGAGGCGGCGAGGTTGCTGTAGCGCGTCGGGGCGTTCGGCGAGTCGGCGGAGAGCACCTCGTTCACGCCGGAGCCGTCCAGGGCGCCGGAGCGGAGGGAGGAGCGGGTGCCCGCGCCGTTGGGGGTGTCCAGCCACAGCAGCCGTCCGCCGGCGAGCCGGGCGGAGGAGGCGGTGCTCGCGGCGGCGCCGGGGGCGGCGTGCGCGGTGTACTGCGCGGTGACCTTGCCGGCGGCGATCGAGTAGACGGTCGGCGCGGTGACGCGCTGCTGTCCGTCCTGCCAGGACTCGGTCCAGGCGAGGTAGCCGTCCTTGAGGGTGAGGTCGTCCGGGTGGTGCCCGGCGGCCAGCGGCAGTTCGACCGCGGGGGCCCCGTCGTGGGACAGCCGGATGCCGGTGCGGCCGGCGGCGAAGTCGTTCACGGTGAAGGCGATGTCGCCGCCGGAGATCTGGGCGTTGCCGGGCTCCTGCCCGGGGGCGAGGAACAGGCTGCGGACCGGGCCGGCGCCGGACAGCGGCGCGGTCAGCAACTCCCGGCTGTGGTCCTGGGCGGTGTTGCCGATGGCCTTCCACACGGCGTTGGTGCCGTCGGTGGCGGGCCAGCTGTGGTAGCGGCCGTCGTCCGGGCTGAGCCGGACGGGAGTGCCGCGCCCGGTGGTGGAGCCGGTGTACAGCGCGGTGGTGGTGCTGCTGTTGCCGCCGCCCGTGCCCTTGACCGGGTCGGGGGCGGGGGCCATCGCCACCCAGTGCCCGCCGCCGGCGGCCGGGGGCGCCATCGAGTAGGAGAGGTTGCGCGCCAGCGTGCGGCTGTCCATGCCGATCCGGCTCTCCCAGCCGGGCTTGATCCCGTGCGCGTCGAACGCGGCTGCCACGGTGCGCAGTTGGGCGTGGCTGAGGCCGAGGTCGCGGCCGGCCGCCAGGGCCGCGTTGCGCCCGGCCACGAAGTCGTCGAGCGGGGTGAGGTAGGCGGTGAGCGCCCGGTAGACCACCCGGTCGGCGGTGAGCGGGTCGAGGGTGCGCCGGACGTCCCACAGGGCGCCGCTGAAGATGGTGGCGTTGAGGTGCTGTCCGCCGTTGTCGACCGTGCCGCCGAGGTAGTCGTCCACGGTGGTGCGGTGGTCGTCCATCCGGCGGTCCGCGCAGGCCTGCGGGGTGCCGGTGCGGCACTTGCTCTCGCCGAGCAGCGCGGCCGCCGGGTCGTTCATGGACATGCCGCGGGCGGTGACCTCGATGGCGTTGCCGAAGTAGTCGGCGATGCCCTCGTTCATCGCGCCGGCCTGGCCCATGCCGGCCAGGTCGGCGGTGTTCGATATGACGCCGTGGGTCATCTCGTGCCCGGCGATGTCGAGGGCGGCGGAGAACGGGTAGTAGTTGGGGCCCCCGCTGCCGTAGACCATCTTCTTCCCGTCCCAGTACGCGTTGGCGTAGGGGGCGCCGTCCTGGGTCACGTTGACGACGGAGGTGATCGCGCCGCCCTTGCCGTCCAGGCCGTTGCGGCCGAACCGGTCGTGGTAGAAGTCGTACACGATACCGGCGTTGACGCTGGCGTCGGTGGCGCCGCTGGTGCCGGCGGAGGCCGGGAAGTCCGGGCCGGGGGAGTGGGCCGGGGGGAGGTCGGCGGGGATGCCGCCGCCGAAGTCCATCTCGTCCCGGCCGCCCGCGTCGTAGGTGGTGATGGCGGCGGGCCGGGTGAGGTCGGTGAGCTGGTAACTGCCGTCCGGCAGGCGGGCGATGTTCACCTTGGCGGAGTTGCCGCGGGCGTCCGGCGCGGTCCCGGTGGCGGGTTCGAGGCCGTCCGCGGCGGGCGCGGCGGCGGCGCGCTGGTCGGTGCCGCCCGCCGGGAGCGGGGCGCGGGTGTCGTAGGCGAGGGCGACCACGCCGACGGTGGCGTCCACGAAGACCTCGCGGGCCGCCGGCCCCCCGGTCGCCGGGTCGGCGGCGTGCACGGTGAAGCGCTGGGCGAGCCGTCCGGCGCCGTCCGGCAGGACGACCAGGCCGTGGTCCTCGGCGGTGGCCGCGGCCCGGGCCTTCGGGTCCTGGACCGAGCCGAGCGCCAGCTCCCGCAGGGTGGCGGCCGGGACGGTGGCGGTGGTCGGCGCGGTCAGGCCGGTGAAGTACTTGCCGCCGACCGACTCGACGCGCTGCCCGGCGCCCTCGCCCGTCAGGTGCACCAGGTACTGCGCGCCGAACACGGGCACGCCGTCGTGGCGCTGCTCGAACCTGACGGTGCGCCGGCCGTCGGCGGTGCTCTCGGAGCCGACCTCGGCCAGCTCGCCGGGGTCGACGTGGTAGCGGTCGGCGTGGGCCGCGAGGTGGGCGCGGGCGGCGTCGGCGGGGCTGCCGACGGCCGGCTCGGACAGACCGGTGACCAGCTGCGGGGCGGCGGTGTCCTGACCGGCCACCAGCGCGGGCAGCGGGTCGGGGGCGGCCGCGGGCCCGGCCAGGGCGGGCGGCGCGGCCAGGGCCAGCGCCACCACGGCGGTGGCGCCGATGCCGAGCGCATGGGAGGTGCGGGAACGACGGGGCACGGAGGTCCTCTCGCAGGGGTCGGACAGGTGATCGCGGCAGGCCGGCCGCGCCGGACCACCGCGACGATCACGATAAGTCATCCAACGTCATATGTCGATAGACTTTCTATGCGGGCGGGGTCCCGTGGAAGGCCCCAACACCCGCTGCCCGGCGAGCGATTCGTTCAAGACGCCACCACACCCCCCGGCCGACACTGACCCCCATGACCGATCGCGCCTTCACCCCCGCCGCCGGCCGCCTCGGCCCCGTACGCCTCTACGACCCCATCGTGTCCCTCACCCGCGAACGCCTGTGGCGCAGCCTGCTCGCCATGCACGTGGCCCCCCGCCCCGACGACGTGATCCTCGACGTCGGCTGCGGCACCGGCTCACTGGCCGTCCTCCTCGGCCGCGTCGAACCCCGCGCCCGCGTCATCGGCGTCGACCCCGACCCCACCACCCTCGACGTGGCCCGCCGCAAGGCCGCCGCCGTCGGAGTGGCCCCCGAATGGCACATCGGCATGGGCGACGCCGTCGCCGACCTCGTGGGCGCCGAAACGGCCGACACCGTCGTCTCCAGCCTCGTCCTCCACCAGTGCCCGATCCCCATGAAGCAGGCGATCCTCGCCTCCATGTACGCGGCGCTGCGCCCTGGCGGGAAGCTCGTCATTGCCGACTTCGGGCGCCAGCGCACGGCGGCCATGCGCCTGGCGTTCCGCATCGTGCAACTGGCGGACGGCAAGGAGGACACCCAGCCCAACGCCGACGGCATCCTGCCCCGGCTGATCGCCGAGGCCGGATTCCACGGCGTGCGCGAGACCGAGACCGTCTCGACGCTCACCGGCTCGCTGTCGTTCTACGTCGCCCGCCGCGAGTGAGCCGATGGACAGGGCGGAACTCACCGCCAGGACACGGCAGTTCGGTCCGGTGCCGTTCGGGTCGGTGCCGTTCGGTCCGGTGCAGTTCGGTCCGGTGCCGTTCGGGTCGGTGCCGTTCGGTCCGGTGCCGTTCGGGTCGGGCCCGCCGCCGCGCGCGCGTCGCGCATCACCGGTAGCACCGCCGACGGCGTCAACCCCGTCATCTCCCGCATCTGCCGGCTGAAGTGCGCCTGGTCCGCGAAGCCGCCCGCCAGCGCCGCCTCGGCGAGCGTGCGCCCCTCACCCAGCGCGTCGGCCGCGCGGGCCAGCCGCCGCCAGATCCGCCAGCGCGCCAGCGGCACCCCCAACTGCCGCCGCGCCAGCGCCCGCAGACGCTGCGGCGAAAGTCCCACCCGCGCCGCCAGCCCCGCCAGCTCGACCCGGTGGTCCGTCAGCGCCTCCATCGCCGTCCACAGCCGCCCGTCCACCTCGGCCGACGGCAGCACCCCGGACGGACACAGGTCCTCCTCCACCAGGTCCCGCCACTGGGGTGCCACGGTGACGCCGTCGCCGCACCCCGCCCGCAGCCGGTCCGCGAACGCGCAGTGCGGATCGACGAAGAACGCCACCATCTCCCGCACCGGCGCCATCCGGTGCCACACCATCGGCGCCACCACCACCGCCGCGCCCCGGTGGCGGACCCCGGCCCCGTCCACGATCGTCACCGCGCCGCCCGCCGCCGCGACGGCGACCTGGAACGCGGCGTGCCGATGCGGCACGCTGTCCGCCAACGGCCCCCGGTACAGCGCGTACCCCGCGCCCACGACGAAGCGCGGCCCCGTCCCCTCCCACTGCCCCATCCGCCCGATGCTGCCAGAGCACGCCACCCGCCACCCCGGATTCCGGCCACCCCCTAGCGCCGCAGGCCCACCTCGCGGGCCTTCCAGGCCAGGGCCGCCGAGAACCGGACCGTGCCCACCAGCCCGGCCAGGGCGAGCGCGATCCACAACGGGATCCCGAGCAGGCTCGGCCGGCCCGTGATCATCCGCCCGCCGGCGAGCCACACCCTGGTCTCGTGGCCGTCCGGATACAGCTTCCCGGTGGGCCGCTCCTCGCTGAACTCCCGGCCGTCGGCGCTCCAGTGGTACGTGCAGCCGTAGATGTCGCGGCCGACGTTCTGGTCGTCCAGCTCCCGGCCCGTCGTCCGGCAGCCCGTCACGGTGGCCGTGACGCCGGGCGGCTCGTGCAGCCGGGTCCGCACGCCGTAGGCGGCCTGCGCCGCCGCGAACACCGTGCCCAGGGCGAGCACCAGCAGCAGCACCAGCGCCACCACGGCGGCGACGTATTCGACGGCGGCGACCCGACGCAGCAGCGGCAGCGAGGCGCCCACGGCCGCCACCAGCGCGACCCCGCACACCACCAGCCACCACCGCCGGTCGCCCGGCAGGTCCTGCGACCCCGCCCACACCACCGGCCCGGCCGCCACCCCCAGCACCGCCACCCCCGCCACCACACCCACCGCACACCGCCGGTGCAGCGCCCCCCACTCCACGGAAGCCTTGCGCACCACCCCGCCCCCTCTCCCCGCCGCCCACCCGCCCGATCCTCCCCCCTCCCGCCCCCCGACGCCGCCGCACCACCCGAGCGGTGACAGACCCGCGACATCGCCACACCCGCTGCTCTGGTCCAATTGCCCATTTTCACAAGGCTATTGACTGATCATCGGGCTGACCGGATGGCTGGTTGGAGGTGGACTACAGTGCTGGGACGGTCCTGAGCCGACGATGCCTTCGAGAACGGATGCGCGCCATGGACAACCCTGCTTCCCGTACGATCGCGGTCTTCGGCGCCGGCTACATCGGCCTGGTGACCGGGGCGTGCCTGGCCGAGCTCGGCCACCGCGTGGTGGTCCGCGACATCGTGCCCGCGAAGGTCGAGGCCCTGAGCCGCGGGGAGGTGCCGTTCCACGAGCCCGGGCTGAGCGAGTTGATCCTGGGCAACACGGAGCGGCTGCGTTTCACCCTGGACGCCCGGGAGGCGCTGGCCGGCGCCGAGGTGGCGTACGTGTGCGTGGACACCCCGCCCACCCCGGCCGGGGACGCCGACCTCTCGCGGGTACACGCGGTGGTGGACGACCTCGTGTCCGCGCCGCACCTGGCCGCCGTGGTGGTCAAGAGCACCGTGCCGATCGGCACCGGCGACCGCATCCGCGAGCGGCTCGACCGCGCAGGCCTGAGCCACGTCGGCTACGCCGCCAACCCGGAGTTCACCGCCGAGGGCAAGGCAGTCTCGGACTTCCTGCACCCGGACCGGATCATCGTCGGCGCCGACGACGACGCGACGGCCGACCTCGTCGCCGACCTGCACCGGGACGTGGACGGGCCGGTGGTGCGGATGGACGTGCACTCCGCCGAACTCGCGAAGCTCACCGCGAACGCCCTGCTGATGACCCGGATCTCCTTCGCCAACGAGATCGCGACGCTCTGCGAGGTCACCGGCGCCGACATCGAGAAGGTGATGGGGGCGGTCGGCATGGACCCCCGGATCGGACCGCAGTTCCTGCGCGCCGGACTGGGCTGGGGCGGATCCTGCTTCCCCAAGGACGGCGTCGCCCTCAAACAGCTGGCATCCAACGACGGCCTGTACCTGCAGCTGCTCACGGCCGTCATCGAGGTCAACAACCTCCAGCCCCGCCGTGCCCTGCAGCGGCTCAAGGACGAGCTGGGCGGGTTCGGCGGCAAGCGGGTGGTGATGCTCGGGATGGCCTTCAAGGCGGGCACGGACGACATGCGCCAGGCCCCCAGCGCGGTGGTGGCCTCGCGGCTGCTCGCCGAGGGCGCCGAGGTGCGGTGCTGGGACCCGCTGGCCCGGGTCACCGAGCCGGAACCGTGGGGCAGGACCACCCGGTACGACGACCCGCGGGAGGCACTGGCCGGGGCCCACGCGGCGATCGTGGTCACCGAGTGGCCGCAGCTGCGCGAACTGGACTGGGCGGACGTCGCCGACTCGATGGCCGCGCCGGTCCTGTTCGACGGGCGGAACCTGCTGGACCCGGCGGAGATGCGCGCGGCCGGCTTCACCTACCTGTCGGTGGGCCGCTCCTGACGGGCCCCTTGGAACAGTGCTGCCCCGACGGGAGGAACCCAGCAGGGGCAGCACCGTTCCCTGCCCCTGCGTCCTACGTGCGGCCGGCCCGCTCGGCGACGGTCCGGATGTGGTGGCCGAGCCGGTCCATCGCGGTGCCGGGCTGTCCGGCCCGGGTGCGCAGGTGGTCGACGGCGAGCAGCGCGGCGGTGGCGACGTCCAGGAGCTCGCGTTCCACGTCGGCGAGGTCGCCGACGGCGCCTTTGCGGGGGTTGGCGCCGGTGGCGCCGATCAGCGCGGCGACCGCCTCTCCCGCCTCCTCGCCGACCTTGCCGACCCTGCTCCACAGCAGGGCCTCCGCGTTGCGCCGCCGGTTGGCCGGGGAGGCGTCGATCCACGCGGAGACGGCATGCAGCACCTCGCCGAGGTCCCGCTCCCCGGTACTGCCCAGGCTCACGGCCGGCCCTCGCGGGCGGCCACGGCCGCGACCAGGACGTGCTCGGAGGTCCCCAGCACGCTGGGGCGGCCCTCCAACAGGCGCAGCAGGTAGAGGATCTCCTCGCGGCGGGCGGGGTCCTGCAGCATGCCGCCGATCCCGGGGATGAGTTTGGCCGGGCCCTCGACCGGGAGGAGGGCGCGCACGCCGAGGCGGGCGGCGGCGGCTTCGGCGGCGAGTTCGTGCGGGTCGTGGAAGTAGGCGGTGGTCCACAGCCTGGGGTCTCGGCCGGGGTTGTCGTGGCGCCCGGTGCGCAGGTGGCCGGTGGCGGTGTCGAGGGCGCCGGGCAGGTCGAGCTTGCCGGCGGCGAGCATCTCCCAGGCGGTGTAGTAGCGGCTGGCCCCGGCGGCGACGGCCACGCCGCCGGGGCGAAGGACGCGGGCGGCCTCCGTCCAGGCGCGGTGGCGGTCGCCGGCGTCGGGCAGGTGGTAGAGCGGGCCGAGCAGCAGCACCGCGTCGAAGGAGGCGTCCGGTTCGGGCAGGGCGCGGGCGTCGCCGACGGTCGCGGCCGCGAGCGGGCGGTCGGCGGTGCGGGAGGTGTCGGTTGCCTGCTGGACGTGCAGCGGGACGGCGTCGAGGAGGGTGACGTCGTAGCTGGTGGCGGCCAGGGCGAGGGCGTAGCGTCCGGGGCCGCCGCCGATGTCGAGGATCCGGGCGGGGGCGGGCGGCAGGTGGCGCTCCAGGATGTCCATGGTGCGCAGGTACTCGATCGAGCGGCGCGGGTCGGCCAGGCGCTGCTGCTCCTGGCCGAGCTGGTAGAAGTCGAGGACGGCGGGGTCGAGGTGCGGGTCGGGCGGGGTGGTCACGCGGGCCTCCTGCTGGTGGCGGTGAAGCCTGCGGTGGTGGCGTAGGCGGTTTGGAAGGCGTGGCGCATGCTGGCGTCGCCGGAGGTCATGGCGGGTCCGTGGGTGCGGTCGGCGGCGGAGGCGACGGCACCGCCGAGGGCCGGGCTGGAGCCGATGGAGCTGACCGTCTTGACCTGCATGACCAGGTAGAGCTCGCCGGTGTCGGAGATCGGGCGGTGGGTGGAGATCTGGTCGGGGGTGCACAGGGAGAGGTTGTAGCTCAGGCCGTCCAGGGTCAGGCAGCGGTTGGCCAGGTCGGAGCGGTGGCGCAGCAGCCGCATCTGCCGTTCGGGCAGGTCGCGCAGCACCGTGCGCAGCCGTAGCAGGAGGGTGCGGGACTCGGCGGTGAGCCAGGGCAGGGCGGCGAGTGCGGCTTCGACGTCTGCGATGGGGCGCAGGGCGGGCCGGTGCCAGGGGCCGGTGGGTGACTGGTCGTCGGTGAGGGCCGCGCGCAGCAGGCGGTAGGCGGCGGCCGCGGTGCCGTGGAGCATGCGCAGCAGGTCCCGGAACTGCGGGGTGGTGAGGTAGGCGAAGCCGGGCAGGCGGACCTTGAGGCCGACGGGCAGGTGCTGGTCGGCGTCGCGGGCGGCGTCCGGGTCCAGGAGGCGGCACGCGGCGGGGACGCGGTCGGTGCGGATGGCGTCGAGCAGCACGTGGTGGGCGAGGTAGGCGGTGGGGTCGACCAGGGAACGGCGCAGCGTCGGGTCGGCGACGGCGGCGAGCGGGATCGGTCGGATGGTGCGGCAGTTGCGCGGGTGCCAGGCGTTGCAGTGGATGTGCATGCGTTTGTCCCACCACTGTCCGTTGTCCCGGTCGCGGGTCGGGTCGTGGTTCCAGCCGATGCCGATCCGGCCCCGCTGCAGGCCGAAGGTGCGGACGGTGTCGGGGTCGGAGAGGTAGTCGACGAAGTCGGTGACGGCGTCGAGCAGCGCGGTCAGGACGGTGTCGGGCAGTTCGCCGACGCTGGTGCGCAGGATGTCGTCGCGGCCGATCAGCAGCATCAGGTCGTACAGGGTGTGCGGGAAGGCCTTGTCGATCAGGGCGATGCGCTCGGGCTCGGTGCCGACCGGCTTCTCGCCGAGCAGGAACGGGCCGTAGTGGTCGCGGTAGGCGCCCTGGTTCTCCCGCTCGGCCGGTGGGGTGGGCAGGCGGGGCGCGATGAGGGCGGTGTTGACCGGCAGGGCCAGCGCGGCGTTGGGGTAGAGGTCGTCCAGTGTCCTGGTCACGACGTTCCTCCGGTGCGCTCGGTGGCCGGTGCGCCGGTCTGGGCGGGGACGGCGGCCAGGCGGGTGCGGGCGATGTCGCGGCCGGCGGCGATGCCCGTCATGGCGGCCTGGACGATGCCCTGGGCGATGCCCGCGCTGTCGCCGACGACGTACACGGGCAGGCCGGGCACGCGGCAGGTGGTGTCGATGGCGGGTTTCTCCCAGAGGAATTCGAGTTCGGGGCCGACGACGAGGACCTGGTCGTCGAGGGCGGCCTCATTGGCGCTGTGTCCGGCGTGGTCGAGGATCGCGGCCATCAGCCGGGCCAGGCCGGCGGTGAGGCTGGCGTGCTCGTCGTCGGTGAACAACGCGTCGACCCGGGCACAGGTCAGGTCGGCGACGGAGGGCTGGAAGGGCATCGTGGCGGCGAGGCCGGGCCAGGGGGCGGTGTCGGCACGGCGGGCGCGGAACGCGCCGAGGCTCTGGGCGAAGGGGTGGCTGCCTGTCAGCTCCCGGTAGGTGGCGAGGAAGCTGTCGCGCGCCTGGTGGGCGTCGCCGCGGCCGGAGACCTGGCACAGCAGGCCGAAGTTGGCGGCCAGCGCCCGGCCGTCGGCGGGGGCGGGGCGCTCGGTGGTCTCGTGCCCGTCCAGGGTGATGACGTCCTCGCCGAAGGCGCCCTCGTAGTTGGTGAACTTGATTCGGCCGCCGTTGGGGCCGCCGCAGAAGCAGAACGTCTTGACCTTCCGGGCCCCGGCGTCGAGCTGGGTGATTTTGAGGTCCGGGTGTTCTTCGCCGATCGCGGCGAGCAGCGGGGCGGCCATCTCCAAGCGGATGCCGACCGAGATGTCCGGCTGCTCGGTCGCCACGCCGAGGGAGTGCAGCAGGCGGGTGGTGGAGGTGACGCCGCGTCGGCCGGTGGCGAGGACCAGGTGGTCGCAGGTGATGGTCCGCGCGGTGCGGTGGGTGTGGACGATGAGCTGCACGCCGGTGCCGGCGGGCTCGGCGGCGGTCAGTTCGCTGGTGTGCAGCAGGGCGATCCGGCCCGAGAGGCGGTCGTGGAACCCCTCGATCACGCGTGCGAGCTCGCTCTCGCTGAGGACGGCCACCGGGTACTCGCGGATCGCCAGGTGGTGGGCGTCGAAGGCCGCCACGGCGCGGTCGGTGAGGCCGACGCCTTGCAGCGAGGGCGCGTCGATGAGCGGTTCGGTCAGCCAGGAGAAGGCGGTGGCGCACAGGTCCTGGGCGGCGCGGGCGCCGAGGTGGTCGATCAGGCGGCGGCCGGACGGCAGGAGGCTGAGCTTGGCGCCGTCGCCGTAGTGCATGCTGCCGCCGAAGCCGGAGACGACGTTGCAGATCCCGGCGCAGCCGGTGCAGGCGAAGCCCTTGTCGACGGGGCAGGGGCGGCGCCGGTAGGAGCGGCCGGCTTCCAGGAGGAGGACGCGCAGGTCGGGGCGGCGTTCCAGGATGGCGCGGGCGCAGGCGAGTCCGGCGGGGCCGGCGCCGGCGATGACGACGTCCCAGTGGTCGGCGGCCGGTCGGGGCTGCGGGGCCCGGGTGCGGCCGGGAAGGTGACGGTTCATCGATGGTCCTCCATCGTGGCCGTTGGGTTGAGGGGCTTCCGGGCGTGGCTCAGCCTGTGGTGAGCTGGCATGGAAGACGTGAACTACAACGGGTGTCGCTAAGATCACACATCGTTAGTCCTAGCTCTTAATATCGGCCTCTTGTGGCGCGCAGTCAATAGAGCTAGGACTATTTTGGGGATCGGGCTAGGCCACCCCCAGTACCACCACGCCGACCGGAGAAGCCGATGGACACCCCCGCGTACCGCCAGCTCGCCGACGACCTGCGCACCGGCATCACCACCGGCCAGTACCCACCCGGCACCACGCTCCCGAAGATCACCGACCTCGCCGCGCAGTACGGCATCTCCAAGCAGACCGCCCGCGAGGCCGTCACCCTCCTTGAAGAGGAGGGCCTGGTCGAGGTCGTCCGCCGCCGCGGCACCGTCGTGCGGGCGCTGCCCGAACGGCGCCGGCTCTCCCGCAGCCGTCAGGTCCACCGCGACGAGCGCGGCTACTTCTTCGACCCCACCGCCCAGCCCTGGATCGCGCTGTTCAAGCCGACCGTCGGCTGGGGGCCCGTGCCGCGCGACATCGGCGCCGTCCTGGGTGTCCTGTCCCACGACGAGGTCCTGGTCCGCGACCGACTCATGGGCACCCCCGACACCCGGGAGCCCACCCAGATCGCCACCAGCTACCTGCCTGCCGCCGTCGCCCGCGGCACACGGCTGGCCGAGGCGGACACCGGCCCCGGCGGCATCTACGACATCCTGGAGCACGACCTCGGCCACGGCCCCCTCGCCTGGCACGAGACCATCACCTGCCGCATGCCGGCACCCGACGAGGCCGCCAGGCTCGAACTCTCCAAGGGTGTCCCGCTGCTGCGGATCGTCCGCGTCACCACCAGCCCGTCCGGAGCCGTCGTCGAGGTCAACGACACCCGGATGTCGGCGGAGAAGTTCGAGATCGGCTACCCGCTCACCCGTCACTCCGCCGCCGCATGGCCGGTGCAACACCTGGCCGGTCCCACGTCGCCGTCCTCGACGGCACCGTCACCACCGACCGCGCCGTCGACCTGCTCATGACCCGCACTCCCGAAGCCGAATGGTAGGCAGGCGGCATCGCCACCCCCGAGGACGCCCCCACCCGATGTCACGGTTTCGGTCCGCGCCCGGTCTTCATCGGTGAACAGGGCGCGGCCGACACCCGCGCCGCCCGGCTGGAGGAGAGGGACGAGCCATGGAGACCGTGACCGTGCGACGGGTCGTCGAGGCGCCGATCGCCGAGGTGTTCGACTGGTGCGCCACGAGCACCAACTACACCCGCTCCCCGTTCGTGCTCAGGGCGCGGCTGGCCCGGCCCGGGGCGGGCGCGCCCTACGGGGTGGGCGCCGTGCGGCTGCACACCTGGCTGATCGGCTGGTTCAACGAGCGGATCACCGCCTACAACGCCCCGCACGGCTTCGACTACACCGTCGACCGCAGCTTCCCGCCGGCCCGGCACGAGTTCGGCCGGATGACCTTCGAGGAGGTTCCCGAGGGCACCCTGGTCGTCTGGACGACCGGCTTCGCGATCCCCGTACCCCTCGTCGGCGCGGCCCTAGCCCGCCGGGTCGGCAAGCCCGTCATCGCCCACGTCTTCGGCGCCATCCTGGCCGCCGCCGCCACCGACCTCGAAGCCGCCCCGAAGAAGCGCCCCTGACACCGCACCCCCCGCGGCAGGAGCGGGCCGGTTCAGGCCGGCGGGTTGGGCCGGTTCAGGCCGCGGTCGTAGGCGAAGATCACGGCCTGCACCCGGTCCCGGGCGCCGATCTTCGCCAGCACCCGGCTGACGTGCGTCTTGACGGTCGACTCCGCGAGCACCAGGCGCTGGGCGATCTCCCCGTTGGTCCAGCCCCGGCCGACGGCGACCAGGATCTCGCGCTCACGCTCGGTCAGGGCGTTCAGCCGCGGGTCGTCCTCGGCGGCCGCGCCGGCCGGGCGCACGGGCAGGTGGTGGGCGTAGGCGTCCAGGAGGCGCCGGGTGACGGCGGGGGCGACGACGGCGTCGCCCTCGGAGACGGCGCGGATCCCGGCCAGCAGCTCCTCCGGGCGGGCGTCCTTGAGGAGGAAGCCGCTGGCACCGGCGCGCAGCGCGGCGTGGGCGTACTCGTCGAGGTCGAAGGTGGTCAGGACGAGGACGCGCGAGCGCCCGCCGGTGGCGACGATGCGCCGGGTGGCCTCGATGCCGTCCATGCCGGGCATCCGGATGTCCATCAGGACGACGTCGGGCCGCAGATCGGCCGCCAGGCGCACGGCCTCGGCACCGTGCGCGGCCTCGCCGACGACCTCCGTGCCGGGCTGGCTCTCCAGCAGCATCCGGAAGCCGTACCGCTGGAGCGGCTGGTCGTCGACGATGAGGACCGTGGTCACGTCAGGCCGCCTGTCGGATCGGGGGCGAGGTCGGGGGCGGGGCCGTCGGGCCCGTCGGGAGTGAGGTCGAGGACGGCCTCCACGGTCCATCCTGCCCCGGGCCCGGGCCCGGCGGTGACGGTGCCCCCGTACAGGGCCGCGCGCTCGCGCATGCCCGTGAGACCGTGCCCCTCCTCGCCCGCCGCACCGCCCCGCACCGCCCCGCCGGGCGGACCGCCGTCCCGCACCCGCACCCGCAGCCGGCCGCCCTCGGCGGCCAGCGTCACGTGCACCCGGGTGTCGGCCCCGGCGTGCTTGAGGGTGTTGGTGAGCGCCTCCTGGACGATCCGGTACGCCATCAGCTGCACCCCGCGGTCCAGCCCCTCCACCTCGCCCCGCGCCGTGTACACGACCTGCGGCCCGGCGGCCCGGATGCGCGCGCACAGCCCGTCGAGGTCGGCGATGCCCGGCTGCGGGGCGAACTCGGCCCCCTGCTCGCCCTGGTCGCGCAGGACACCGAGCATGCGCCGCAGCTCGCCCAGCGCCTGGCGGCTGGTCTCCCCGATCAGCAGCAGCGCCTCCCGGCCCCGCTCGGGGGAGGCCCCGGTCGCGTACGCGCCGCCGTCCGCCAGGGTGATGATCACCGACAGGTTGTGGCCGATGATGTCGTGCATCTCCCGGGCCACCCGGGTGCGCTCGGTGGCGGTGGCCAGCCGACTGCGCTGGTCGCGCTCGACCTCCAGACGCGCCGCCCGCTCGCGCAGCCCGGCGAGCTGCGCCCGGCGGATGCGCACCGCGATGCCGACGGCCACCGCCGCCGTCGCCGCGCTGAACAGGAAGAACAGCGCGTCCCCGACCGGCAGCCCGCCGGACAGCTCCACCGCGACCAGCGCCGCCGCGCCGGCCATCGCCGCGCACGCCCACGCCAGGTGCCGCAGGCTCCCGTGCAGGGCCAGGCTGTACAGGGCGACGAGCAGGGCGACGTCCGCGCGCAGCGCCACCCCCAGCGACCACTGCAGGACGAACACGGCCGCGACCGCCGCGAACGCCGCCGCCGGGCGCCGCCGGCGCCACAGCAGCGGCAGCAGCAGCCCCGCCTGCAGGGCCAGCATCGCCGCCAGCGGCGGACGGGTGAAGACGATCCGGTGCTCGCGCGCCCGCTCCCCGCCGTCGTGGAAGGGCAGCAGGTCCGGCAGGCAGAACAGCAGGAAGACCGCGGCCACCACGGCGGTGTCCAGCACCCACGGGTGGTCGCGGTCCGCCTGCCGCGCCCGCTGCCCGAGCCGGGCCAGGCGCGCGAACACCGGGTGCCCCGACAGCGGGTCGCCCCCCGGCCCCGGCCCCGGCCCCGCAGCCCAGGTGTCCTGCTCGCTCACGGCGTCACCTTCGTCCAGAACGGGTACGGAACGCCCCCGGTGCGGCACCCGGCTCAACGGGTACCGCACCGGGACGCCCACGGAGTCTGCCAGCCCTCAGGCGTCGCTGCGCACCAGGCGCACGGCCGCGCCGGCCAGGGCGAGCACCGTCCACAGCAGGAAGACCGCCAGCCCCGCGGCGGGCGACAGCGTGGCCGCGTCGTGGTGCAGGGCGAACATCGCCTCGCCCGCGTGGCTGGGCAGGTAGGGGCTGATGTGGTCCTGCCAGGACGAGGGCAGCAGCGAGATCAGGCCGGGGACCAGCATCAGCGAGGCCACCAGCACCGAGATGCCGCCCGCCACCGACCGCAGCAGCGCGCCCAGGGCGACACCGATCACGCCCACCAGGGCGAGGTAGAGCCCGGCCCCCAGCAGACCGCGCAGGACACCGGCGTCGGAGAAGGTCATCGCCGCGCGGGTGCCGGAGAGGATGCCGCTGTCGGCCGTGAAGGCGACGAACACCCCGGCGGTGCCGAGCAGCAGCACCACCAGGCCGTACACCGCCGCCTTGGACCACAGCACCGGCAGACGGCGCGGCACGGCGGCCAGGGTGGAGCGGATCATGCCGGTGGAGTACTCGCCCGCGGCGACCAGCACGCCGAGGACGCCGAACGCCAGCTGTGCGAAGTTGGTGCCGAACAGCGACAGGCTCAGGGCACTGGCGTCGGCGAAGTCCCCCCGGTCCATCGGACGGCCCGAGGTGATCCTCGACTTGAACTGGAACGCGGCGATCAGCCCGAAGGCGACCAGGAACAGCATGGCCAGGCCCAGCGTGATCCAGGTGGAGCGCAGCGACCACAGCTTGGCCCACTCCGAGCGCAGCACGCGCGCGGGCGTCACCCGGTAGGCGGGGCGCGCGGGCCGCCGGTCGGCGGCCGCGGGCGTCTGGCTCGGTGCGATGGTGCTCATGCCGCGCTCCTCGGGGACTCGGCGCCGGCACCCGCGCCGACGGCGGGCCCGGTCGCGGTGGTGGTGCCGTGGTACTCCACGGCGTCCCTGGTCAGCTCCATGAACGCCTCCTCCAGGGAGACCGTGCGGGTGGTGAGCTCGAACAGCGCGATGCCCTGCTCGGCGGCCCGCAGGCCGATCTCGCGCGCGGGCAGGCCGGTGACGAGCAGCTCCTCCGAGCCGGAACGGCCGGTGACCTCCACGCCGGGCCCGGCCAGCGCCGTGCGCAGCCGGGCCGGATCGGCGCTGGCCACCTTCACGACGTCGCCGCCGGCCTGGCGGACCAGGTCCTGCACGGTGGTGTCGGCCAGCAGCCGGCCCCGCCCGACGATGATCAGGTGGTCGGCGACGAGGGCGACCTCGCTCATCAGGTGCGAGGACACGAAGACGGTGCGGCCCTCGGCGGCCAGCGAGGTGAGGAGGTTGCGGATCCACAGCACGCCCTCCGGGTCGAGGCCGTTGACCGGCTCGTCCAGCATCACCGTGGCGGGGTCGCCCAGCAGCGCCGCCGCGATGCCCAGCCGCTGGCCCATGCCCAGCGAGAACGCCCCGGCGCGCTTCCCGGCCACCGACTGCAGCCCGGTCAGCTCGACGACCTCCTCCACCCGGGAGCGCGGGATGCCGTGGGTGTGGGCCTGGGCCATGAGGTGGTTGAACGCGGAGCGCCCCGGGTGGATCGACTTGGCCTCCAGCAGCGCCCCGACCTCCTGCAGGGGCGCCGCGTGCGCGGCGTAGCGGCGCCCGTTGACGCGCACCGAGCCGCTGGTGGGCGCGTCCAGTCCGACGATCATCCGCATGGTGGTGGACTTCCCGGCGCCGTTGGGCCCGAGGAAGCCGGTGACCGTGCCGGGCTTGACCGTGAAGTCGAGCCGGTCGACGGCGGTCTTCTCCCCGTACCGCTTCGTCAGCTGGTGTGCCTCGATCATCCGCTCACCCCTATGCTCCGGGGCCGGACCGTCCCGGCCTCCCTCACACTCCACGCTAGGTGCGGCGCCGGCGCGATTCGTGGTACCCCGGACCGATCATCGGAGCGGCCGCGGTACCGCGGTACCACGCCCGGTTCGCCTGTTGCGGTTGCATTACGACGTGTCCGATTCATCGAGTAATGGACCGGAGTGCGGCGATTAAATTTGTTGGCAGTGGTGCGGACGGTCTCTCATAATTCCTGCTGAGACGCGTGATGGACGGTCCGGAGAGCCGCTGGGGGAGCGGTTTGCGAGGGAGTCCGTGCGCGAGATCCCACATTTTCCCGGGGGAGTTCCTTGTCCGCGCCCGAAAACGAAATAGCCGCCGTTCCGGAGCAGCCCGCCGCCGTTCCGGAACCGGCCGCCGTACCGCAGCCCGACGCTGCGCCGCAGCACCCCGCCGTACCGCAGCCCGACGCTGCGCCGCAGCACGCCGTCGCACCCGAACCGGCCGCGCGCCGGCTGCCGCGCGCCGTCGGCGTCGCCCTGGCCACCGCCGGCCTGCTCGCCGTCACGGCGACCAGCACCGCGGTGACCGTCGCCGTCGGCAGGCCGGACGCCCGCCCGGCCGCCGCCGCACCCGCGCCGGCCACCACCACCGCCTCCAGCCCGAGCCCGACGGCCTCCGCGACCCCGCTCCCGGTGCCGACGCCCAGCGCCGCCCCGACCGCCCCCAAGCCGGCCAGCACCGTCAAGGGGACCGTCAACGGCGGCAAGCACGAGGGCGACCTGCGCTACTTCCTGCTCCCGATCCCGGACGGCGGCGAGTCGTACGGGCCCGCGGACGGGATGACCATGAGCGACGACGACGTCAGCGTCCTGTTCGGCAAGCAGGACGGCATCATGGACATCCTCGGTTCGTACGGCTACCAGGCGGGTGCCACCCGGATGTACCGGACGGCCGACGGCAAGGCCGAGGTGACCGTCACCCTGCTGCGCTTCGGCTCCACCGCGATGGCGGGCCGGTTCGTCCAGGGATACACCCTCAAGTCGCAGGACCCGATCGACATCGACGGCGACCCGGATGCCCACGGCTACCTGAACAAGCCCAAGCAGCAGGCGTACACCGGCTCGATGACCGGCATCTCCAGCCAGGGCGACGTCCAGTACACGATCGACGTCGAGGTGAAGGGGACCCCGGACAAGGCGCTGCTGAGCGGGCTGATGAAGCGCCAGCGCGAGTGGCTCGCCTCCGGCGGCTGAACCCGCGCCGCCGCCCGCCCGCCTGCCTCCGACGCCGTCCTCCTCCCTCCTCTGGAGCCACCCCGTGACCACCGAACCCGCGCTGCCCCCACCCGGCGCCGCGCCGGCGCCCGCCGCCCCGCCGCGGCCCCACACCGCGCCCGCCGAACCGCCTTCCGCCGAACCGCCCTTCACCGAACCGCCGTCCACCGCCGAGGCGTTCCCGCCCGCCGCGCCGGCTCCCGACCTGCTGTCGGCCGGCCCCGAGCGGGCGCCCCGCACCCCGCGCCGCCCGCGCCCGGTGCTGCTGGCGGTGTCCGGCCTGGTGCTGGGCGCCCTGGTCGGCGGCGGCGTCGGCTACGCCGTCCAGGCCCAGCGCCCGGCGACGCCGCTGCCGCCGATCCAGGTCGCGCGCCCGTCCTACCCGGCCGTGGCGGTCGACCCGACCGCCTTCGCCGCCCAGCAGCCCAAACCGCTGGCCATCGACGGCGACCTGCTCAAACTGCTGGTCAGCGCCCCGGACGGCAGCGCCGCCTGGGGTGACTTCCCGGACAAGCCGAGCTGGCTGTCGGTCGGCGAGCTCGCCGACCGCGGCGCCAGCGCGGCCAGCGACTTCAAGGACCTGAACGCACGCGGCTTCCGGCGCGCGGCCGAGGTGGACTGGAAGAAGGACGACGCCAGGTACCGCGTGTCGCTGATCCAGTACGCGCCGGATCACGCCGGCGAGGCCGCCAAGCACACCGCCGCCGTCCACCTCGGGGAGGCGTTCGCCGACGGCGCCAACGGCGGCTACCGGGTGTACGCGGAGCCGGACCACTGGGCCGACAGCGCCGATCAGTTCTACTACGGCCACGCCCTCGCCCAACGCGGCACGGTGGTGATGGTGGTGGAGGTCTTCGGCACCAAGCCGGTGAACCCCGACGTCGTGAAGGACCTCGCCAAGCAGCAGTGGGAGCGGCTGGTATGACCGACAACAGCATGACCGGGACCCCGGCCGCCACGCCGGCGCCGACCGCCCCCGAGGCGGCCCCGGCCGCCGTCGAACAGTCCGTCGCCGAGCAGCAGTCCGCCGCCGATCCCGCCGCGCCGACCGCCGCCGATCCCGCCGCCCCGCGCCCCGCCTCCCGCCGCCTGCTGCGCGCGGGTGCCGCGACGGCCGCGGCGGCGCTGGCCGGGGTGGCCATCGGCATCGGCATCGTCAAGACCCAGTACGACGACCCCGCCCCGGCCGTCGCCGCCGGGCCGTCCGCCGCGCCCGCGCCGACCGCCACCGCCACGCCGTTCGGCGCCAAGTCCAACGGCAACCACTTCGGTTCGCTGCGCGACCTGCTGCTGCCCGTCCCGGCCGGCTACGAACCCGGCCCGGACGACGGCGGCTACGGCAACGACACCGAACTCGGCGCCGAGTTCCTGTCCGCCGAGCTGGACGCCGAACTCCAGCAGATCCCCAAGGACAAGCGCGACAAGCTCCGCTCCTACTGGGAGGGCCTGCACGTCAAGGCCACCGGCGTGCGCACGTACCGCACCGGCGAGGGCGACCTGGTGGTCGGCCTGAAGCTGCGCCAGTTCAACCAGCAGGAAGTGCAGAAGCTCAACGAGTACACCGCGGTCTTCACCGGCGACACCGGCCTGTTCCGGATCGGCCCGGAGATCCCGGGCCACCCCGAGGCGCACTGCTACCTGATGCCGGCGCCGCCGTCCGCGCCGATCGACAACCTGGAGTGCTCGGCCGCCGAGGGCGACCTCCTGGTGGTCATGAACGTCGAGGGCGTGGCGCCGCTGCCCAAGGACCGGATCGTCGCCCTCTTCACCCTGCAGCTCGACCGCCTCGCCCGACCGGGAGCGTCCGTATGACCGACCACGCCACCCCGCACGAGTCCGCCGTCCCCGCCGAGGCCGTCGCCGAGACCCCCGCGGACACCCCCGCCGAGGCCGTCGCGCAGACCCCCGAGGAGCACGAGGCCCGCCTCGCCCGGCGCAGCGCCCGCCGCAGGGCGGCCGCGCGCTGGGCCACCGCCACCCTGGTGTTCGCCCTCGCGGGCACCGGCGCCGCACTGGCCGTCACCGCTCCCGAGCGCACCGACCTCCCCGGCCTGGCCACCCCGGGCGACGGCCGCTACACCTTCCCGCCGCTGACGCTGCCGCCCCTGCCGTCCGGCAGCAGCACGCCGGACCGGACGGGCAGGAACGCCCTGCACGCCGCGGACCTGCGCTACCTGCTGCTGCCCGCCCCCAAGGAGGCCGGCGGCGCCCTCACCCCGGCGCTCCACCCGACCCCGACCCCGACCCCCACCGCCACCCCGGCCGCGAGCCCGACCGCCTCCCCGTCGGCGAGCGCGAGCCCGTCCACGGCCCCCTCCGGCCAGGCCCCGGCCGAATGGGTCACCTGCGACGCGATCCTCGCCGAGCAGCAGGACCCGGCCGAGCTCCGCGAACTGCTCCTGCGGGACGCCTGCCGCGCGGCCACCGTCCGGGAGTGGACGGCCTCCGACGGCACCCGCACCCAGATCCGGCTGCTCCGCTTCGGCGCCTCCTACGAGTCCTGGGAGGTCTTCTCCGCCCTGCGCTCCAACGCCCGGCCCAAGGCCCTGCCCGGCGCGAAGAGCACCCCCCACGGCGTCTGGGACACCGTCGAGGGCATCCACCTGGACGCCCAGGAGGCCGCGGCGACGGGCGCCAAGGGCGCCCCGACCGCCCGCCTCGCCTACCTCGCGGCCTCCGACGTCGTCGCGGTCATCACCATGACCAACCCCGACGGCGTCCCGGCCGCCCCCTTCCGCCAGGTGGTCACCCTCCAGTCCGACCTCCTCGCCTGACACCGGCCCGCCGCCCGCCCCTCATGCCGCCAGCCGGGCGGCGGCGGGCCGGTGGTCGCTGGAGGTGGCGGGCAGGGTCCAGGCGGCGGTGGCGGGCAGGCCCCGGGTCAGGACGTGATCGATCCGGGCCAGCGGGAAGGCCGCCGGCCAGGTGAACCCGAAGCCGCCGCCCGCGGTGTCCTGCGCGGAGCTCAGCCGGCTGGTGACCGGGGCGAGCGCGTGGTCCCCGGCGGCGGTGTTGAGGTCGCCCAGCAGCAGCACCCTGTGCAGGGGCTCCTCGTCCAGCGCGGCGCCGAGCGCGGCGAGGTTGCGGTCGCGGTGGGCGGTGGCGAAGCCGGTGAGGTTGAGCCGGACGGAGGCGAGATGGACCACGTACACGGCCAACGGCCCACCGGGGCCCTGGACTTCGGCCCGCAGCGAGCGGCTCCAGCCCGGGTCGATGGTCAGCCGCCGTGAGTCGGTCACCGGGTAGCGGCTCCACAGCGCGACGGTGCCGATCCGCGTGTGGTGCGGCAGTTCGGCGTCCAGCACGTGCTGGTAGGCGGGCAGCGCGGCGTCGGTGACCTCCTCCAGGGCGACCAGGTCGGGGCGGGCGGCGAGCAGCGCGCGGGCCGTGCCGGCCGGGTCCGGGTTCTCCGCGCTCACGTTGTGGGTGACCACGGTCAGGCCCGCACCGCCCCCCGGCGGCGGGCCGCCGCTGACGAGCACCGGCCCGAACACGACGGCCCACACCGCGGCCAGCACCACCGCGGCGCACGCCGGCACCGGCGCGCGGCGCAGCGCGGCGGCGAGCAGCACGGCGGGCACCACGGCACCGGCCCAGGGCAGGGCGCTCTCCCACAGGCTCCCCAACTGGACGCCCAGGCTCGGCACCCGCCGGTGACCGGCCAGGGCGAGGGCGGTCAGCAGGGCCAGGGCGGCGGCCGGGTGGCCGCGCCGCCAGCGCCCGACCGGCGGACGCCGCTGCCCCCGCCGCCGGCGCCGACGGCCGGCCGGGCGGGCGGCACCCGCCGGGGCGCCCACCGCCCCCGCCTCCGGGCCCGGCGCGAGCTCCTCGTGCGATCGGGTCATGGACGCCCCCTACCCGGCGGCGTCGGGCAACTGGGCCGGACAGGTCCCGCCAGGGCTGGTGCGCAGCTCGAAGTGCCAGATCTCGTTGGCGTACACCTGGCAGAGCCCGTACCGGGCACCGTGCTGGATCAGCCAGTAGTCGGCGTTGGTCGGGCCGAGGTCCACCGCCTTGCCCGAGACGTGCGCCGACTTCTCCGGCGTGTTCACGAACTGCCTGGCCCGCTCCAGGCTCCCGTACTTGGCCACCCCCTTGTCGAGCAGCCGCTGCTGGTACTCCTTGCTGCGCCAGCCCGAGGTGACGGTCATCTCGATGCCCTGGGCGCGCGCGTCCCGGGCGGCCTGCTGGACGGCTTCGAGCAGTGGCCCGTCCAGGTTGCGCACCGCCGGAGCCCCGGTGTCGAACGGGGTCAGCGTCGTGCCGTCGGGAATGTCGCCGTCCGCCCCCGCCGAGGAGCCGGACCCCGGAACGAGGACGGAGGAGAACGGCGAGACGGTGCCCGCCAGGGTCCGCAGCGCCGCCTCGGTCGCCGGCGGATCGGCGGCCGCGCAGGCGCCGGCCAGCGCCAGCACCACCACCGCCCCGGCGCCCACCGACACCGCCCGCCGGCCACCCCCCACCGTCCGCCACCGCGTCGCCTCCTGGCGCGTCGTCCCGTCCATCCCTGCCTCCCGGCGCTCGTCACCTCACCGCGACGGGGAAACCCGGCGGCCACACCATGGGAGGAAAAGCGGTGTTACCAGGACGTCTGCACTAACCGATACGTTTTCGATAGGCCCCTTCGTGTCCAATGGACACCACGGCACAACGGCACAACGGCACAACAGCGGGACGGGAGAACAGCGCGTGCGGGTCCTGGTGGTGGAGGACGAGATCTACCTCGCCGAGGCGGTCCAGGCAGGCCTGCGCCTGGAGGCGATCGCCTGCGACATCGTCACGGACGGCGACGACGCCCTCGAACGCCTCGCCGTCCACACCTACGACGTCGTCGTCCTGGACCGCGACATCCCCGGCACCCACGGCGACGACGTCTGCCGCACCATCGTCGAGCGCCGCCTGGGCTGCCGCGTCCTCATGCTCACCGCCGCCGCCCGCCTGGGCGAGAAGATCGCCGGCTTCGAACTCGGCGCCGACGACTACCTGACCAAACCCTTCGACCTCGCCGAACTCGTCGTCCGGCTGCGCTCCCTGGCCCGCCGCCCCGCCCAGGCCGCGCCCCCCGTCCTCGAACACGCCGGACTGCGCCTGGACCCCTTCCGCCGCGAGGTCTACCGCGACGGCCGCTACGTCGCCCTCTCCCGCAAGCAGTTCGCCGTCCTGGAGGTCCTGATGACCGCACGCGGCGGCGTCATCAGCGCCGAGAACCTCCTCGAACGCGCCTGGGACGAGAACGCCGACCCGTTCACCAACGCCGTCCGCATCACCATCTCCGGCCTGCGCAAACGACTCGGCGAACCCTGGGTGATCCAGACCGTCCCCGGCGTCGGCTACCGCCTCACCGACGGCACCCCCACGTGAGCGCCCCGCCCCGCACCCGCCCCGGGCCGCGACCGCGCCGCCTGACCGCCCGCATGCGGCTCACCCTCAGCTACACCCTCTTCGCCGTCATCACCGGCACCCTCTGCCTGGCCGTCGTCTACGTCGGCATGCGTTACATCCCCAACTACCCCCTCACCTCCTCCAACCCCCGCGACCGCCTCTCCGCCCCCTCCCGCCAGGAGATCCTGCGCTCCCTGCTCACCATCTCCGGCTACGCCCTGGCCCTGCTCACCGCCGTCGGCACGATCGGCGGCTGGTTCATCGCCGGCCGCGTCCTGCGCCCCCTCCAGGACATCACCGGCGCCGCCCACCGCGCCGCGAGCGGAGCACTCGAACACCGCATCGCCCTCGCCGGCCCCCGCGACGAGTTCACCGACCTGTCCGACGCCTTCGACGAGATGCTCGAACGCCTCCAGCGCTCCTTCGACGCCCAGCAGCGCTTCGCCGCCAACGCCTCCCACGAACTGCGCACCCCCCTGGCCATCACCCGCACCATGCTCCAGGTCGCCGCCGCCGACCCGGCCGGCCAGGACTGGACCACCCTCGTCGCCCGCCTCCAGGACACCAACCAGCGCGGCATCGAGATCAGCGAAGCCCTCCTCCAACTCGCCGACCTCGGCCACACCGCCCCCGAACTCGAACCCCTCGACCTCGCCGACACCACCCGCGACGCCCTCGCCGCCGTCCAGGAGGAGGCCGCCGCCCTGGGCGTCACCGTCACCACCGACTGCCGGCCCGCCCCCGCCACCGGCAACCCGGTCCTGCTGCGCCAGGCCGCCGTCAACCTGCTGCAGAACGCGCTGCGCCACAACCTGCCCACCGGCGGATCCGTCACCGTCACCACCGGGACGGACCCCGCCGGCCCCGGCCGGGTCCGGCTCACCGTCACCAACACAGGCCCCCGCCTGGCCCCCGAGGCCGTCCCCACCCTCACCGAGCCCTTCCTGCGGGGCCGCGGCCGCACCGCCCAGTCCGACCCCGCCCGTCGCGGTCACGGCCTCGGCCTGGCCATCGTCGCGGCCGTCACCGACGCCCACCACGGCGACCTCGCTCTCAGCCCCGCCCCCGGCGGCGGCCTGCACGCCACGCTCAGCCTCCCCGCCCGCTGAGCCCGCCCGCTGAGCCCGCCCGTTGAGTCAGCCCGCTGAGCCGGACCGCCGGCTCACCCCGTCGGCTGCCCCGGCCGGCCCGGCACCCACAGCGGCACCGGGCCGCCGAGCGCCATGTACCGGGCCGCGTCCTCCTCCAGCCACCCGTCCACCCGGCCCGGATCGCCGCCGCACGACTCCACCAGCGCGGCGGCCGCGATCCGGGCACAGGCCAGCATCAGTGCCAGGGTGTCCTGGCGGCGGTGCCGCTCCCGGACGTACGCCTCGCCCCGCTCGTCGATGCGCCGGCCGTGGGACTTCCGCTCGCGCGACTCCCGGCCGTGGGACTCCCGGTCTGCCGCCGAAGCGCCCCCGCTCCCGCCGTCGGCGGTGACCGCCTGGACGCCGTGCCAGACCAGGGCGAGCGCGGCCGGTTCGGCCGGGTGGGCCACCTCCGCCCGGCCCGCCTGCTCGCGCGCCTCCGCCGACCGCCGGCCCAGCCACTCCAGCACCGCCGGCACATCCCTCTCGCGGGCCTGGAGCACCAGCTCCGCCGCCCGGTACGCGAGCGCCCGCAGGACCTCCCCGGCCGGCACCCGCAGCCCCGGCGCCGGCGGCTCGCCGAACGCCAGCCAGGTGTCCGCGAACGACGCCGCCCGCAGCCGCCCCAGCCACGCCGGAGCCCCGGCCGCCCCGCCCACCCACTCCTGCGCTCCCAACCGGACCAGGCCCGCCGCGGCAAGCCGCGCCGCGTCCCCGTCCAGCCCGAGCAGCCGTCCACCCCTCACCGCGCACCCCCGTCAGTGCCCCTCAATCCCGTGACGGGCACATCCCACCACACCAGGACGCGAACGAACTAGACAGGGACCCGACAAAAATCCCGGACGCCGGCCGGTCGGGCCCCGGCCGGTCCCGACCGCTCGCGCCGGGGTGCCGCTACGCGAGGTGGTACTGGACGGGGGTGGAGACCCGGCCGCCGAGTTCGGCGGCGGCGTGGCGCGCCCAGTACGGGTTGCGCAGCAGTTCGCGGCCGAGCAGGACGGCGTCGGCCCTGCCGGCGGCGAGGATGTCCTGGGCCTGGACGGGGTCGGTGATCAGGCCGACGGCCGCCACGGGCATGCCGGCCTCGTTGCGCACCGCCTCGGCGAAGGGCACCTGGTAGTCGGGCCCGGCGTTGATCGTGGCGTCGGGGACGAGGCCTCCGGTGGAGATGTCCATCAGGTCCACGCCGCGGGCCTGGAGTTCCTTGGCGAGGCGGACGGTGTCCTCCGACGTCCACCCGGTGCGGCCGTCCTGCGGGTTCTCCGTGAGCCAGTCGGTCGCGGAGATGCGGAAGAGGAGCGGCAGTTCCTCGGGCCACGCCGAGCGGACGGCCTCGACGACCTCCAAGGCGAAGCGGATCCGGCCCTCGAAGGAGCCGCCGTACGCGTCGGTGCGGTGGTTGCTGTGGGGGGAGAGGAACTCGTGGATCAGGTAGCCGTGGGCGCCGTGGATCTCGACGGCCTGGAAGCCGGCGTCGAGTGCGCGCCGGGCGGCGTCGGCGAACTGCCGGACGATCCCGCGGATCTGCTCCTCGGTGAGTTCGTCGGGCCTGGTCCGGGTGGGGGCGAAGGGGATGGCGCTGGGGGCGACCGGCGTCCATCCGTGGGCCTCGTCCGGGGCGATGGCGCGTCCGCGGTCGACCCAGGTGCGCTCGGTGGACGCCTTGCGGCCGGCGTGGGCGAGCTGGAGGGCCGGCACGGTGCCCTGCGCCTTCAGGAAGGAGGTGATCCGCTGGAAGGCCGCGACCTGGGTGTCGTTCCAGATCCCGAGGTCGTAGGGGGTGATGCGGCCTTCGGGGCTGACGGCCGTGGCCTCCATGATGATCAGCCCCGTGCCGCCGGTGGCGCGTGCCGCGGCGTGGGCGAAGTGCCAGTCCGTCGGTGCGCCGGCCGCCTCGCCGTCCGGGGCGGCGCTGTACTGGCACATCGCCGCCATCCAGACGCGGTTGGGGGCGGTCACCGTCCTCAGGGTGTAGGGGGTGAAGAGGGTGGTGCTCATGGGTGGACTCCTGTCGCGGGGGCCGGGGGCGCGAGAGGCGAGGGGGACACCTTCTCGAATGATTGCAGGTGCACTTTGTCTGACATCACAATAGTTGCATACGCCGACCACTTGCAAGCGCGGGCCATTTCACCCCGGCCCCGGTCCGGCCCCGGTCCGGCCCCGGTCCGGCATCACCCGGCGCCGCCGTCGGCGGTCGGACGCGTTCCCGCGCGATCCTGGTCCCCGCGGCCGGCGGCGCCCCGCCGCCCGCGTCCACCGTCCGTGTCCACCGTCCGGGCGGCGGATCCGACCATGCGTCACCAGGAGGTCCGATGAAGATCCCCGGTCCCGATCCCCGGCCGGACGGCGGGGTCGGCGCCATCGCGCAGGCGGGCGGGCTGCACGCCTACCAGCTGCGGCTGCACGCCGAGTACGGCCCCGTGGTGCGGTTCCAGCTGCCCGGCGCCGAGGCGGCCGTGTCGGTCGCCGACCCGGTGCTGCTGGAGGCCACGGCACACCTGGACCGGCGCCCGGAGCGCCTGTTCTCCTTCCTGGATCCGCTGTTCGAGGCCGGCAACCTCCAGGTGCTCCCGCCGGACGAACACGCCCCGTGGCGCCGCACCCTGCTCTCGGTCCTGGCCGGCCGCCCCTCGCACGAGCGGGCCTTCGCCCGGTTCACCGCGCTCGCGACCGACCTCGCGGACCGCTGGGCCGCGCGGGGCGACGCCGTCGCGCTGCAGCGGGACCTGACCGCCCTGTCCCTGCGGATGATCTGCGCGTACGCCCTGGGCGGCGAGGTCGAGGACCCGGACGTCGTCGTCGCCGCCTTCGAGGAGGTGCTCGCCGACTACCTGGAGCGGCTCTACCAGGTGCCCCCCGCCGTCGACCCGCAGGAGCGCGCCGAGCGGACCGCGCGGGCGCTCGCCCTCCTGCGCGCGACGGTCGACCGGGTGATCGCGGCCCACCGCGACGGCGGCCGTGCCGACCGCAGCGACCTGGTCGGCGCCCTGGTCGAGGCCGGCGAACGCCCCGCCCGGATCCGCGACACCGTCCTCGCGACGATGCTCGCCGCCCACCACACCACCGGCGTGGCCGTCTCCTGGACCCTGCACCTGCTGGGCCGCCACCCCGAGGCGGCCGCGCGCGTCACCGAGGAACTGGACCGCGTGCTCGGCGACCGCGCGGCCCCCGAGTACGCCGACCTGCGGCGGCTGCCGTACCTGGAGACGGTCCTCAAGGAGTCGATGCGCCTCTACCCGCCCGGCCCGTACGGCGCGCGGGAGACCACCGAAGCGCTCACCCTCGGCGCGTACGCGGTCCCGGCCGGGGCGGTGGTCTTCTACCCGTTCTGGGCCATCCACCTGAACCCCGACCACTGGCCCGAGCCCGAACGGTTCCGCCCCGAGCGCTTCACCCCGGAGCAGGCAGCCGGACGCGCGCGGCTGGCCTGGGTCCCCTTCGGGTTCGGCGCGCGCAGCTGCGAGGGCGCCGCCCTGGCCATGGTCGAGTGCGAACTGCTGCTGGCCGTCCTCCTCAAGCGCCTGCGCTTTCGGCCCGTGCCGGGCCACCGGGTGGTCCCGGCCGAACGGTTCGTCCTCTGGGCGGCCGACGACATCCGCATGCTCGTCAGCCCGCGCGGGGCCGGGTGAGCGCCGAGGGCCGACGGCCCCGCCCCGCACGATCGGCCCCGGACGTGCGGCTGCCCCGGGACGGGTGGTCCCGGGGCAGCCGGCACGGGGGAGCGGCGGGGAATCAGCCCGCGGTGCTGACGCCGGTCTCGGTGGCGTAGCCGGCGATGCCGTTGGGGCCGACCGCGACGGCGGCGTCGAGGAACGTGGCGCCGTCAGGACCGAACTGGACGTCGGTGATGTGCAGGGCACTGCCGTTCGGGCCGACGGAGAACGCCCCGTGGTCGTAGTTCAGGGAGGGGATGTTGTTGGGGGTGTCGGCGGAGGCGATGGTCGCCCCGCCGATCACGAGCGGGAGGCAGAGGGCGGAGACGGTCAGGACGCGGCGCGCAGTACGCATGGGGGAAGAGCCCTTCCAGATATGGGTGGTGATGGTCGATCGGACTGCCACGAAGTGGCGTCCTGTCACCATCCACACACATTCGTATGCGGAGCGCTACCGGGGATGGCTCTCCGGGGCTACCGGTTCACCCGGGCCCCCCATCGCCCCCCCCACCGCGGCCCGGGGCGAGCGCGCAGGCTCCGGCCCGCGACTTGACGGTCAAACAGGTGGTGCTGCGATAGTGGGCCGGTGCGTGTCGGCCTGCTCGGACCCCTGGTACTGGACGCCGGAGCGGGCCCGATGCCGATCGGTGGCGCGCGGCTGCGGGCACTGCTGGCCTACCTGGCTCTGGACGCCGGCCGCGCCGTCCGGCCGCAGGCCCTGGCCGAGGCGCTGTGGGCCGAGGCGCCGCCGGCCGACCAGGCGAACGCGCTGCAGTCGCTGGTGTCCCGGTTGCGGGGCGTACTGGGCGGCCCCGCGCTGCTCACCTTCGGACCGGCCGGGTACCGGCTGGCCGTCGAAGCCGGTGCGGTGGACGCCGTCCGCTTCGATCAACTGGCCCGCTCCGGTCGGCACTTGCACGCGCAGGGGCGGCCCGCCGAGGCCGCCGCCGCCTTGCGGGAGGCCCTGGGCCTGTGGCGCGGCCCCGCGCTCGCGGACGTGCGCGGGGCGCCGTTCGCCGATGCCGAGGCCCGCCGGCTGGAGCGGGCGCGGCTGGTCGCCCTGGAGGACCGGATCGAGGCCGACCTCGCGCTGGGCGCCGGACCCGAGCTGATCGCCGAACTCGAATCGCTGACGGCGCGGCACCCGCTGCACGAACGGCTGCACGCCCAGCTGATCCGGGCGCTGGCCGCCGGCGGCCGGGGCGCCGAGGCACTGGCCGCCTACCAGCGGTTGCGCGGCCGGCTGGCCGACACCTTCGGCAGCGACCCCGGCCCGCAGCTGCAGGCGGCCCATCTCGCGGTCCTGCGCGGCGAGCTCCCGCCGCCCGCCGACCACCGGCCGCGACGTGCCCAGCCTCCGCCCGCCGCCCAGCCACCACCACCCCAACAGCCGCCACACCAACGGCCGGAACCCCGCCGGCCGGAACCCCGCCGGCCGAGGCCGTCCGGCAACCTGGACGCGCCGCTGACCAGCTTCGTGGGCCGCGAGGACGACGTCCGCCGGGTGGTCGAGCTGCTGGGCCGAGCCCGCCTGGTCACCCTGGTCGGTCCCGGCGGAGCCGGCAAGACCCGGCTGGCCACCACCGCAGGCCGGCAGCTCACACCGTCCGGCGGGGTGTGGTCCGTCGCCCTGGCCCCGGCCGGCCCGGCGGACGTGCCCCGCGCGGTGCTCGACGCCCTGCGGGCGCGCGAGGCCGACGTGCTCAAGGGCGCCGCGGCCCCGGGCCGCCGGGCCGGTTCCCCCGGCGCCGCCGAGGAGATCCTGGACCGCCTGACCGAGGTGCTGACGGGCGACGACCTGGTGCTGGTACTGGACAACTGCGAGCACGTGATCGAGGCGGCGGCGACGCTGGCCGGGACCCTGCTCGGCCGGTGCCCCGGGCTGCGGGTGCTGGCCACCAGCCGGGAGCCGCTGCGGATCGACGGCGAGAACCTGCACCCGGTGCTCCCCCTGGAACTGCCCGAACCGGGCTCGACGGTCGAACAGGCCCGCGCCTGCGCGGCGGTCCGGCTGTTCCACGACCGGGCCGCCGCCGTGTGCCCCGGCTTCGCCGCGGCGGACGGCTCGCTGGCGGCGGCGGTCGAGATCTGCCGCCGCCTGGACGGCCTGCCACTGGCGATCGAACTGGCCGCGGCACAGGTGCGCACCCTGCCGGTCGAGGTGGTCGCCGCCCGGCTGGACGACCGGTTCCGCCTGCTCACCCGGGGCAGCCGCACCGCCCTGCCCCGGCACCAGACGCTGCGCGCCGTGGTGGCCTGGAGCTGGAGACTGCTGGCCGCCGACGAACGGGCGCTGCTGGAACGGTTGTCGGTGGTGCCCGGCGGCTTCACCGAGGACGCGGCACAGGCGGTCGGCGGGCTCGACACCCGGCGCACCGGCCAGCACCCCGCCGGCCACCACCCCGGCGACCTCGACGCCTGCAACGCCCCCGCCTGCGACGTCCCCGCCCGCGACGTCCGGGAGCTGCTGGCGGCGCTGGCCGACAAGTCGCTGCTGCACCCGCTCGGGGCCGGTGCCACGGGCGAGCCGCGCTACCGGATGCTGGAGACCATCCGGGAGTACGGCCTGGAGCAGCTCACCCGGCACGGGGAGGTCGGCGCCGCCCGCGAACGGCACTGCGGGTTCTTCCTCGCCCTGGCCGAGACCGCGGAACCGCGGCTGCGCACCCGCGACCAGCTGCGCTGGCTGGCCCGGCTGTCGGCCGAGCGGGACAACCTGCTGGCCGCGATCCGCTGGGCGGTGGAGTCCGGGGACGCCGGGACGGCGGTCCGGTTCGGTGCCGCGCTGTGCTGGTTCTGGTCCATGCGGGGCTATCCGCCGGAGTCGCTGGACCTGCTCGAACGGGTGCTGGAGGTCCCCGGGCCGGCCGATCCGGCGGCCCGCGCACTGGTGATCGTGACGTACGAGGTCGGCACCGAGTCCATCAGTCAGCCGGAGGACAGGACGGCCGCCTTCGGCCGGATCGAAGAGGCGATGGCGGGCGTCGACCCCGGTGTCCATCCCCTGCTGGAGCTGGCCCGGCTGGCCGCGGCCGTCGCCGGCCCGCCGCAGCCGCCGCCGCAGGCCCGGGACACCGCGACCGGGCCGCCCCCCGGCACGCCCCACCCCCCGGACCCTCCGGACCCTCCGGACCCTCCGGACCCCCCGGGCTCCCCGGGCTCCCCGGATTCCCTGGATTCCCTGGACGGCGAGCGCAAGGACCCCTCCAGCCGGCCGTTCACCCTGCTGGTGCGGGGCCTGCTGACCCTGCACACCGGGGACGTCACCGAAGCGACGGGCTTCCTCTCCCACGCGCTGACCGGTTTCGAGGCGCTCGGCGAGCGGTGGGGCATGGCGACCGCGCTGAGCACCCTCGGTTCGCTGCGGCGGCGCTCCGGTGACGTGGCCGACGCGCTGGCGATGAACGAGCGGGCCACCCGGTACTTCCAGGAGCTCGGGATGCAGGAGGACACGGTTGAGAACGATGTCCAGGCCGCCCTGATGCGCGCTCAGGCCGGGGACGTGGAGGGCGCGCGGCGGCAGCTGGCGGGCCTGCTCGACCAGGTGGCGCAGGCCGGATGGGCTGAGCCCTGGGCCCTGGTGCGCCTGGGCCTGGCCCAGCTGGAGTGGCGGGCCGGGCAGTTGGAACCGGCCCGCGCACACACCCTGGCCGCCCTGGCCGGGGCTCCCGGCAGCCAGCCGGCGCCCTCGCACCTCACCGCCCTGCTGCTGGGCGTGCTCGCACAGCTGGACGCGGCGGACGGCCTGCCCGACGCGGCGGTGCGCCGGCTCGACCACCCGGCGGTGCACCTGGTGCTGACCTGGAACTCGGCGGTCACCGCCCGGATCGCGGTCGTGGCCGCCGACATCGAGCTGTGCCGCGGCCGGCCGGGGGAGGCGGCGCTCCTGCTCGGCGCCGCCGACCTGCTGCGGGGTTCGGACGACCTCGGTGACACCGACGTGCGCAGGATCGCCGAGCGGGTCACGGCCGCCGTGGGAGCCGCCGGGTTCGCGGCGGCGCACGCCGCGGGTGCGGCGATGCCGCGGACCGAGGCCAAGGACCTGCTGTCCGGGATCATCACCGCACCCGTGGCCGCACCCGCACCCGCGCCCGTGGCCCGGCCGGGCCGCTCCGGTCAGTGAGCCCGGGCCGGAACCTGAACCGGAACCTGAACCGGAACCTGAGCCGAGGCGGCCGGCGCCGGCGCCGGCTTGCCGAACATGGCACAGGTCACCGCACTCTGCAGGGCCTGGCCGGCCGCGGTGAGCTTCGCGTCGGCCCCGAACTCGAACAGGAACTCGGTCGAGATCAGCACGGTGGCCGTACGGCTGCCGGTGCTGTCGGTGAGGTTGGTGCTGAGGTAGCCGGTGATTCCCCCGTCGTGGGCCCAGACGGTGCCGCAGGGGGTGCGGACCGTCCCGATGCCCAGGCCGGAGCCGGGCCCGTCCACCGGGTTCTGTGGGTCCATCGGGACGGTGGTGCGCAGCTGTGCCAGCTGGGCCGCGGGCAGCAGCCGGCCGGACATCAGCGCGTTGTAGAAGCGGGACCAGTCCTGCGCGGTGGACACCACGGCCCCGGCCGCCCCGCCCCAGCCCGGGTCGTTGCCGGAGACGTTCACGCGGCCGTCGCGGTGCACCCCGGCCACGTCCTGGAACGCGGCGGGCACCTCCGCCGGCATGTGGGCGGAGTCCGGCTCGTAGCCGCGGACGTACCGGCCGCGCCAGCTGCCGTCGGTGGCGAGGTAGGTGTGCTTCAGGTTCAGCGGCCGGGCGATCCGGTCCCGGACCAGGTCGGCGAGGCTCGCCCCGGTGACCCGCTCCAGGACGGCGCCGACCGCCGCGTAGTCGGTGTTGCTGTAGGACCACCGGGTGCCCGGCGGGAACAGCGCCGGGCGCTTGAGGCCCACGGCGAGCAACTCGTCGGAGGTCCACCGGTGCGGGTCCTTGCCGAGGATCGACGGCAGGACGGCGGGGTCCTCGGTGTAGTCGGGCAGGCCGCTGGTGTGGTTCAGCAGCATCCGCAGCGTGATCGCCCGGCCGTTCGGCACCTGGCCCGGCAGCCACGTCTCCACCGGGTCGGTCAGCGCGAGCCGCCCCTCGGCGACCAGTTGCAGGACGATCGTGGCCATCATGGTCTTGGTGTTGGAGCCCATCCGGAACTCGTCCCCCACCGAGAGCCGCTGGTCCGCCACGGTCCAGGGGGCCTGCTCGGCGATCTCGACGGGCCGGCCCTGGCCGTCGTCCACCCGCACGATCACCCCCGGCGCCCCGGCATCCACCAACTGCCGCGCCAATGTCTCCAGTTGAGCCCGCTGCGCATCGGCCCCGACCCGGGCCGCAACGGACGCGGAGCCCGCGGCCGCGGGAAGGGGGGCCGGGAACGCCGTACCGGCGGCCAGCCCCACGGCAAGGGCCGACGCCGTCAGCACGACCGGCGCCAGCCGCAGGCGGCGCGACCACACCGCCCGGGACGGCGAAGGGGCGGCGGAAGAAGTGGAAGAAGTGGAAGTAGTTGGCGACATGGATCCGTTCCCTCTGGTTGCCGGGTGACCTGGACGGACCCAGCCTCCGGCCCGCCGCTGGCAAACCGCGCACAGCGCGCTGTCAGACGCCCGCCGTCCACCCCGGCGCCCGCTCCGGACCCGCCGTTCGCTGCGCAACGGCGTTCGCCCCGGCGCCGGCGGGTGCCGGTACCGGGGCGAACGGGTGAGTGGCGTTCGGGTCAGCAGGTCCCGGCCGGGCGGTCGCGGACCACGAGGTCGTTGCGCCCGGCGGTGGCGTCCAGCCAGACCACCCGGGTGCCCTGGTCGGCGGCGGCGTGGAACTGGCTGCCCCGGTTGCAGGAGACCCGCACGGGGGCGCCGCCGGCGAGCGGCAGCTGGTACAGCTTGGGCAGCGTGGCGTTGGACCAGCCGCCGTTCGGCTGGGCACTGCGGTGCATGAAGGTGACGGCCTGGTCGGTGGCGGTGAGCTCCATGTCCGCCGGGGTGTACGGCGAGTCGGCGGGCAGCAGGTCGCGCACGCCGGAGCCGTCCACGGCGCCGGAGCGCAGGGCGGTCGCGCGGGTGTGGTCGGCCGGGGCCGCCAGCCAGAGCAGCCGGTCGCCCGCGAGCAGCGGGGAGGCGAGGTAGGGCGGGTCGGTGCCGTTCGGGGTGCTCACCGGGTACTGGGCGGTGACCTTGCCGGTGGCGGTCGAGAAGACCGTCGGCGCCTGGACGGTGGCCCCGTCCGCCGTCCAGGACTCGATCCAGCCGAGCAGGCCGTCCTTGAACGCGAGGGACGTGAGGTTGTGGCCCTCGGGCAGCGGGAGTTCGACGGACGGGGCGCCGTCGTGGGAGAGCTGGACCCGGGTGCGGCCGGTGTCGTTGTCGCTCACCGTGAAGGCGATGTCCCCGCCGGATATCTGCACGCTGCCGGGCGACTGCTGCTGGGAGGAGTGGAACACGCTGCGGACCGGGCCGCCGGAGAGCGGACGGGTCAGTACCTCGGTCGCCCAGGTGCCGGTGGCGTCGGGCCCGACCGCCAGCCAGACGGCGGACCTGCCGTCGGTGGCGGCCCAGCCGTGGATCCGTCCGTCGTCCGGGCTGAGCCGGGTCGGGGTGCCGGAGGCGGTGGTGGAGCCGGTGTACAGGGCGATCCCGCCCTTGCCGTCCGCCGGGGTGTCGCCCATCACCCAGTGGCCGCCGCCGGTGGCCGGGCCGGTCGGGCCGGTGGCGCCGCGCAGCAGCGGGCGGCTGTCCGTCCCGAGCCGGCTCTGCCAGCCGGCCTTGATCCCGTGCGCGTCGAACGCGGCCGCCACCTTGCGCAGTTCGGCCCCGCTGAGCTTGAGCGCCCGGCCGGCGGCGAGCACCGCGTTGCGCCCGGCCACGAAGTCGTCCAGCGGGGTGAGGTACTCGGCCATCGCCCGGTAGACGAGGCGGTCGGCGGTGAGCGGGTCGAGGGTGCGCCGGATGTCCCACAGCGCGCCGCTGAAGATGGTGGAGTTGAGGTGCGCGCCGCCGTTGTCCAGGTCGAGTCCGGCGCCGAGGTAGTCGTCCACGGTGGTGCGGTGGTCGTCCAGGCGGCGGTTCGCGCAGTCCTCGGGGGTGCCGGTGCGGCACAGGCTCTCGCCCATCAGCGGGGCCCTCGGGTCGTCCATGGCTATGCCGCGGGCGGTGACCTCGATGGCGTTGCCGAAGTAGTCGGCGAGCCCCTCGTTCATCGCGCCGGACTGGCCGTCGCTGACCAGGTTGGCGGTGTGCGAGATGACGCCGTGGGTCATCTCGTGCCCGGCCACGTCCAGTGCCGCGGAGAACGGCAGGAACCTGGCGTTGCCGTTGCCGTAGAGCATCTTCTGCCCGTCCCAGGCGGCGTTCGGGAAGGGCTTGCCGCGGTTGCTCAGGTTCACCACGGAGACGATCGGGCCGCCCTTGCCGTCCAGGCCGTCGCGGCCGAGCCGGTCGTGGTAGAAGCCGTACACGGCGGCGGCGTTG
>NZ_JBIVAX010000044.1:0-57765 GCF_044745805.1 Kitasatospora sp. NPDC086801 | reverse complement strand
GAGCGGCCGAAGCCGCTCCCACTGGCCGTCAGTCAGATCACCCCTACTCCCCATAGTCGCATCAACGACTCAAGTGATCGGCAGGACACGGCCTAACCCGCCTGCGCCAGGGCGGCCGTCAGCTCCGCCGTCGAGGGCGGATTGGCGCCGGGGCGGGAGACGGTCAGCGCGGCGGCCGTCACCGCCTGGGTGAGGCAGCCGGCGAGGTCGGCGCCGGCCGCGCGGGCGTGCAGGAAGGCCGCCGTGAAGGAGTCCCCGGCGCCGACGGTGTCGGCGACCGGCACCGGGACGGCTCCGGCCCGTGCGTGTCCGCCCTCGGCGGTGAGCGCGAACGCGCCGTCGGCGCCCAGGGTGACCGCGACGACCGCCGGGCCGAGGGCGAGCCAGTGGCGCGCGGCCGCCTCCGCGTCCTCGCCGGGGTAGAGCCAGGCCAGGTCCTCGTCGCTCGCCTTGACCACGTCGCTCAGCGCCACGCAGCGCTCGACCCGCCGCACGGCCTGCGCCCGCTCGCCCATCAGCGCGGGGCGCACGTTCGGGTCGTAACTGATCTGCGCCCGGCCGCGCCACCGCTCGGCCAGCGCCAGCACCGCCGCCGCGCCCGGCTCGGTGACCGCCCCGATCGAGCCGAGGTGGATCGCGGCCGGCGCTTCGGCGAGTTCCGTCGGCGGCAAGGTCCAGCCGATGTCGAAGGTGTAGCGCGCCCGCCCCTGCCCGTCGAGGCGCACCACGGCCGAGGGCGTCCGCGCCGCCCCGACGGCCCGGACCACCACCCCCGCCGACTCCAGGTGCGCCCGGATCAGCCGGCCGTTGGCATCGTCCCCGAGTTGGGTGAGCAGGGTGGCGGGCCGCCCCAACCGGGCCAGGCCGTACGCGACGTTCGCGGGGCTGCCGCCGGGGTGGACCGTGTCGGGGGCGCCATCCGTGCGGACGATGTCGGCGACGCACTCGCCGATCACCAGAACGGGCGAATCGGGGCTGGTCACGGCGGCTCCTGGCATCCGGTACGCGGGCGTCGTCTCGGCCGCCAGCCTACGGGGTGCACCCGGGCATGAAGGACGGCCGCCGGACCTGGCCAGGTTCTCCGACGGCCGTGGCCTCGTCCGTCAGGGGACGAAGCACTTCGAACACTAGCCAGCGCGCGGCGGGCCCGCCATCACTGTGGGCCGTCCGGGGGATGACCGCGCATCGACACCGGTCCGGGCGACACCGCCTGGCGGGCACCCCCGGTCCGCTAGGGTCCGTGCCCGGTGCATCGCGCACACGCACCTCCGCCCGGCCCCGCTCCTCGCCACGACTCCCGAAGTGCGGTGATCATCCTGTCCAGGCCCCGTGCCGGTCTCGTCCTCTCGCTCGTGCTCAGTGCGGCGCTGCTGTCCGCCAGCACCCGGGCCGCCACCGCCGCGGACGGCCTCGGCGACCCGGTCTTCCCCTCGCTCGGCAACAGCGGGTACGAAGCGCTCGCCTACGACCTGTCCTTCGACTACCGGGCCGCCACCCGCACCGTCGACGCGACCGCGGTGATCACCGCCCGGCCGTCCCGCGCCCTGGCGCGCCTGGAGTTGGACGCGCTGGGCCTGACCGTGCGCGCCGTCCGGGTCGACGGGCGCCCGGCGGAGTTCGCCGCCCACGACGAGAAGCTGACCATCACCCCGGCCCGGCCCCTGCACCGCGGCACCACCGCGCAGCTGACGGTCGAGTACACCGCCGATCCGCGCGCCAGGCTCCCGCACACCGGCTGGGTCCCGACCCCGGACGGCTTCGCGGTGGCCGGCCAGCCGGACAGCGCGCACACCGTCTTCCCGTGCAACGACCACCCGAGCGACAAGGCCCGGTTCACCATCGCCGTCACCGCGCCCGACGGCCTGCTGGGCGTCGCCAACGGGGAGTTGGCGGAGACCGAACGGCTCGGCGACGGCCGGACCACCCGGCGGTACGTCTCCCGTGAGCCGATGGCCACCGAACTGGTCCAGGTCTCCGTCGGCGACTACACCGTCCGCGAGCGCACCGGCCCGCACGGCCTGCCGCTACGCGATGTCGTCCCGACCGCCCGGGCCGCCGAACTCGAACCCGCCCTGGCGCTCACCGCCGACCAGCTGACCTGGGCCGAGCAGCACCTCGGGCCGTTCCCCTTCGAGACCTACGGCCTCCTGCCGGCCAACACCGACGACCCGGCCGCGTTCGGCTTCACCGGCCTGGAGACCCAGACCCTCACCCTCTACAAGCCGAACTTCCTGCGCCAGCCCGAGTCCGCGATCGGCTCGCACCAGATGCACGAGCTGGTGCACTCCTGGTACGGCGACAGCGTCTCCCCCGCCAGTTGGGCGGACCTGTGGCTCAACGAGGGGCACGCCGACTTCTACGCCCTGGCCTACCGCTACGAGCGCGGCTGGCCGGACGCCTGGGGCCACACCACCCTGGTCGACCGGATGCGGGCCCTCTACGGCCTCGGCGACCAGTGGCGGCACGACTCCGGGCCGGTCGCCACTCCCAGCGCCGCCAAACTCTTCGACAGCCAGCGCTACACCGGCGGCGCACTGGTGCTGTTCGCGCTGCGCGAGCGGGTCGGCGCCGACACCTTCGACCGGATCGAGCGCACCTTCCTGCGCGAGCACCGGTACGGCACCGCCACCACCCAGGACTACCTGCGCGCCGCCTCCGAGGTCTCCGGCCAGGACCTCACCGGCTTCCTCACCGACTGGCTGTACGGGCTGCGCACCCCGCCGATGCCCGGTCACCCCGACTGGACGGTCACCCCGGTGGCCCCGGGCCCGGCGGCCGCCGCACACGGTGTCCCCACCGAGGCGCCGCACGGCTCCGGAACGCTCTGACCACCGTCGCCCGGCCGGCCCGATCCGCGGTCCGCCGCCCCCTGAGTCCCACCCGTACGCCCCGGGCGCGCCGCATCGTGCGCCCGGACGCCCCGTGAGCGCCTCTGGCCGGCCGGGCCCAGCGGGGCCATCGTGGTGCCCACGGCCCGCCCGCCGCCCGGCCGAGTCCCGGCCGGCTCGCGGGCCGTCCAACGCCCCCGCTCCGGTCCGTCGAAAGTCCCCGCGTCGGTCCGTCGAAAGTCTCCGTGCCCGGAGGACAACCCGAAGCACCGTCCAGCACGTTCATCAGCTGTGAGTAGGACACCACGATCGCGGCCCACCGGGCCGCCACGGCTGACAGGGACGGCGCGGACACCATGGCGGGGACGGCGGGATGAGGGATGGCACACCGGACTTCGAGGAGTTCGTCTCCGCCTGCGGCCCGAAACTGCTGCGCGTGGCCTGGCTGTTGACCGGCGACCCGCACCAGGCCGAGGACCTGCTGCAGACCGCCCTCGCCAAGGTCTGGCCCAAATGGGAGCGGATCTCCATCGACCGGCCCGAGGCCTACCTGCGGAAGGTGCTGGTCAACTGCAACGTCTCCTGGTGGCGCCGCCGCTGGACCGGCGAACTGCCGCACGGCGAACTGCCGGAACCCCCACCGGCGAGCGCGGACCCGTACGAAGGGGTGGTGCTCGGGGAGGTGGTCGCCCAGGCCGTCCGTGCCCTGCCGCCACGGCAACGGGCCGTGGTGGTGCTGCGCTTCTTCGAGGACCTCAGCGTCGAGGAGACCGCCGAGGTGCTGGGTTGCAGCACCGGTACGGTCAAGAGCCAGACGCACCGCGCGCTCGCCGCGCTGCGCGGCCGGTTGCCGGCCCGGGAACTGCTGCTGGCGGGGGGACACCATGATCGGTACTGACGTGCTGGGCCCGGACGATCCGGGGCCGGACGGCGGCGAGGGCGAGGAGGAGCTGCGGGTCCTGCTCCACCAGGCCGTACCGGACCTCGCCACGCCCGAGGACCGGATGGAACGGGTACGCGCCCGCGCCATCGGCACCCGGCGCCGACGGCGGGCCGCCGGGCTCGGAGCCGGGCTGACCGCCGGGCTGGTCGCCGCGGTGCTGGCCGCCGCGCCCGCGATCGCGCCCACGCCGGAGCAGGGGGCGGCGGCGGGACAGGGGATGGCGGCGGGACCGGCCGAAACGTTGCCGGGCGGGGCGCCGACCGGGCCGGCGGCCGGCGGCGGGACACCGACCGCGACGCCGACGACCGGCAGCGGGACACCGACCACGACGCCGACGCCCGGGGCGCAGGTCCGCTTCCCGGCGTACCCGAACGTGACGGTCGACCTGCCGAGCGGCTGGTACAGCCAGAGCGCCTTCACCAACGACCCCCAGAACGGCTTCGGCTACCTGGCCACCGGGCCGATCACCCATGCGGCCTCCTGCCGGACGGCGGGCATCGCCTGCCCGTCCGACGTGCTGCTGCCCGTCGGCGGCGCCCTCCTCACCCTCCGGCTGGTGGACCAACCGGACCTGGCCGGGAAGTTCACCGCCTCATCGGCCACCATCTCCGACATCGCGCCCGACAAGGACTGCCTCGTCCTCGGCGGCACCCGCGAGCTCCTGGGGTACCGGGCCGTCGCCCGGACCGGCGCGCTGGTGCTGATCCAGCTGACGGCCTGTCTGCGGGAGCCGTCGCACCCCACGCTCCAGCAGGTGCAGGAGGTGCTCGACTCGATCCGGACCGTCGAAGGGATCAGTCCCTCGCCGCCCACGGTCCGCTGAGGACCGCCCGGGCCGCCGTGTCAGTGGCTCCTGCTAGCGTCCCGAGCACGATCGGAGAACGGGGGTCTTCTCATGGGTGGCGGGCTGCGACAGGTGGGTGCCGGGGGCTGCGACCGGTGGACGGCGCGGTGGAACGGCGAGGGCGGCATGGCGGCCCTGAGCGGTACGGACGCCCTGCCGATCACCGGCGGGCTGATACCCGGGGCCCGGTCGGTCTCCTCGGGTGCCGCCGGGCGGGCGTTCCACCGGGCGCTCCCTCAGCCGTGACACGGCCGTGACGCGGCGGTGCGAGCCCCGGCGGCCGTGCCGGGGCCCGCACCGGGGCGGGTCAGTACCGCAGGACGGCGGCGATGTGACCGCGCGCGTCGAGTTCGCCGGTGGGGACGAACTGCACCTTGGCGCCGGTGTCGAGGGCGCGCTCGACGATCTCGTCGACCATGTCCTCGCGGACGTCGGGCTCACCGGCCGCCGCCGGAACGAGGTGGTTGTCGGTCACCCGGACGGGCTGCCAGTAGTCCTCCTCCACGGCGACCAGCGCGGCGCGGCCCTCGGCGACGGTCTGCCAGACCTCGTCGATGCCGGCGGCCAGGCCCTTCACGCCCTGGGCCTGGTCGAGGCGCTCGTGCAGCTCGGTGACGGCCTGGCGGCCCTGCTCGGCGACGGTGGACCGGACGGCCTCGGCCACCGCAGCGGCGGCGGCGTGGCCGAGGCCCCCGCGCGAGACCTGGGCGGCGGCCCGCTTGGCGGCGGCGCCGACCTCGTCGAGCAGGGAGATCGCGGCGGCCTCGCCGAGCACGTACAGCGAACGGTTGTCGGACTCCAGCACGGCGGCCAGCGCGGTGTCGGCCGAGCGCAGGAAGCGGCGGGTCTCCTCATCGCGGAAGGTGCTCGGTACGTCCCCGATCCGCTCCTGGCGCTCGACGTCCCAGTCCGGCCGGACCTGGTCGAGCGGGAAGGCGCCGCTCGTGTGCTCGGCCAGGCGCGCCCCGCTGCCGCTGAACAGGGCGACCCGGTCGGCGGCGACGGTCAGCACCCAGTAGGGCGCGCCGGCGGTGTAGGCGGAGACCAGGTTGCGGGTCAGGAAGGTGTCGGACAGCACGACCCGCGCGGGCACCGGGCGCGGCAGGGACCACACCTGGTGCTCGCCGGGGGCGGCGAAGATCACCAGGCCGTCCTCGGCGTGCACGAGGTCGACCTCGGCGAGCGCGCGGTCCAGCTGCTCGACGACGTCCAGCCGGTCGGCCCGGCTGACCGCCTCGTCGGCGTGCAGCCGGTTCTTCGCCTCGGCGACGAGGTTGCGCAGGCGGACCGGGTCCTGGGTGTTGTCGGGCTCGCTGCGGTGGGTGGGCAGCAGAACGGAGACGGCCGGGTAGCGCCGGGGGCGGCGCAGCTCGGCGAGGACGGCTGGCGTGAGCTCGGCTGCGTGCATCGGGTGCCCTTCGTGTCGCGGTGGGTGGGTCCTGGTCGATGAGACCGGCAGCGCGGCGAATCGACCGATTTGCCGGAATCATTCCCGACCCCTCCCCATCCCACCGCCCTCCCATGCCTCCCGCCACCGGAAAAGGCCCGGGGCCCGACGGCCCCGCCCAGCGCCCCCGGCCGTCGTCGTTCGGCTGACCGGCCGTCACCAGGATGCGGCTGTTCCACGGCCCCGGCGGCACGGCCACGGACGAGGGAATCCGCCGTCGTCCTCGTAACCCGCCCGGCGGATCGTCGTTGGACCGGCCATGAAGAAGCGCAGCATGCTCGCCGTCGCCTCGCTCGCCGTGGGTTTCGCGGCCTCGCTCACCGCACCGAGTGCGCACGCCAGTGCCGTCGGAGGGCAGGACGGGCTGTCCGGGTCGTTGACCAGTGCGCCCGACGCGCTGCCGGGGCAGGTCGGGGACGCGGGTGGCGTGGTCGGGGAGGCGACCGGGTACGTGACGGGCTCGGCCGACGGGCTGGTCGGGGTCACCCCGGCATAGGCAGCACGGCACCGGGGCGGCACTCGGGGCAGTCCGGCCTGAGGGCAGCACGGCCTCAGGAGAGCGGGGCGCCGAGGTCCTGGGTCCAGTAGGCGCCGGCGGGGCCGGTGGCCAGGCCGATGCCGACGTCCCTGAAGCCGCAGTCCAGCAGGTTGGACTGGTGGATGCCGCCGTCCATCCAGTGGGCGAGCACCGTGGCGGGGGAGGTCGGACCCCGGTCGAGGTTCTCGCCCCACTGGGACCAGCGGTAGCCGACGGCGGTGAGCCGGGCGTCGGTGCGGACGCCGTCGGGGTTGACGTGGTCGAAGAAGCCACGGGCGACCATGTCGTCGGCGTGCTTCTGGGCGGCCGCGTGCAGCCGGGGGTCGATCCGCAGGGGGGCGCAGCCGACCTTGCCGCGTTCGGCGTTGACGAGGTCGACGAGCTGGCGTTCCGGGCTGGTCGGTGGCGGGGCCACCGACCGGGTGGCGGCGGGTGACGGTGTGGCCGTCGGCGTCCCGCTGGGGGTCTCCGTGGGCGACGGCGTGACCGCCAGGGTGACCGGGGCGGAGGCCGGCGTCACGGTGGGCACCGGGGTGTCGGGGGCGGCGGCCGGGGCGGTGGGTTCGGGGGCCGCCTCCGACGGGGTTTCGGCGGGGTGCGACCAGACCAGGGCGAGGGTGGTGACGGCCACCACCGCCACCGCACCGCTCGCCAGGACGGCCTTGCGCGCGGCGGTCCCGGCCCAGCCGCCGTGGGTGCTCGCGGCGGTCGGGGTGGCGGTGGCGACGGTGGCCGCGGTGTGCTGGAAGTGCAGCAGCGCGGGCGAGCCGAGCGGGATCGGCACCAGGGCGAGGCCGGCCAGCAGCCCTTCGGCGGGGAAGAGGTCGCGGCCGAGGCGGTCACAGGTGCCACAGCCGCGGATGTGGCGGGCGATGCGCTTGCGCCACACGGAGTTGGGGGTGCCGTCGAAACCGGTGGTGACGTCGGCGAGTTCGGGGCAGCGGGGGTAGGCGCCGAGGGCGCGGACGACGATCCGGCCGGCTTCGAGCTGCTTCTTCATCCGCTGGACGCGGACGGCGGTGTGCTGCGGGGTGAGGTCGAGGGCTTCGGCGAGTTCGGCGCGGGTGAGTTCACCGCTGGCCTCCAGCCACCAGAGGGCGAGGAGTTCACGGTCGTCGGGGTCGAGCCAGCGGGTGGCCTCGGCGACCTCCCGGCGCTGGCCGGAGAGGCCGAGGCGCAGGACGGTGAGGTCGGTGAAGTCGGCCCTGGGGTCGGCGAGTTCCCAGGTCTCGTCGAGGCCGCCGACGGTGGGCTGCTGCTGGCCGGCGGCGTGGCGGCGGCGGATCTGGTTCATGGTGATGGCGACCAGCCAGGAGCGGAAGGACTCCGGCTCGCGCAGGCCGCCGAGGCCGTCCAGGGCCCGGATCATGGTCTCCTGGGCGACGTCGTCGACGTCGGCGTGGCCGTCCAGGGCGCGCCCGGCGACGTTGTAGACGAGCGGCAGCCAGGCGGCGACCAGCGCCTCCTGGGCCTGCCGGTCGCCCGCCTGGGCCGCGCGTACCAGGGTGGTCCCGGTCCTGTTCTGCACGTCAGCGTTCATGGTCCGCACTCCGTCTTGCCGTGTTCCGTCCGCCGCTGCCTCCTCGGAGACCTGTGGTGAGTGATCAGATAACAACAATTTGCGCGGAATCGGAAAACGGGCCCCGCCGGAGGGCCGGTCAGGCCGGGGCGGCGAAGACCTGGGTCCACCAGGGGCCGCCGGAGCCGGTCCGCACGCCCACCCCGAGCTGCTTGAACGCGCAGTTCAGGATGTTCGCGCGGTGACCGGGGCTGTTCATCCAGGAGTCCATCACCGCGGCCGGGTCCTTCTGGCCGCGGGCGATGTTCTCGCCCCAGGTGCTCCAGCGGTAGCCGGTCACCTCGATGCGGTGGTCGGCGTGGTCGCCGTCGGGGCTGACGTGGTCGAAGTAGTTGCGGTCCGCCATGTCGTCGCTGTGCGACTGGGCGGCGCCGGCCAGCCGGGGTTCGGCGGTGACCGGGCCGCAGCCGGCCTTGGCGCGCTCGACGTTGACCAGGTCGACGACCTGCTGGGCGGAGGAGGGCGCGGCGCCGCCGCCGACCGGGGTCGGTGCCACGGTGTGCGCGGGGGCGGGGGCGCCGGTGCGCTGCGCGGTGGCCGGGGTGCCGGTGGGCTTCGCGGGACCGGTCGCGGTCGTGGTCGGGCTCGGCTTCCCGGCGGCCGTCGGGGTCGCGGTCGCCGGGGCCGTCGGAGACGCCGGGGCGGCGGGGGTGGTCGCGGCGGCACTGGTCGGGGCCGACGCCGGGTCGGTGGCGGCCAGGTTGACCGGCGGGGTGGCGCCGGGGCCCGCTCCCCCGGCGCCGGGGACCTGGATGCCGTCGTGGGTGCCGGCCTCGGCGGCTATCAGGGCGTCCGCCGCCAGCGCCTGGCCGGTGGCGTCCCGGTCGGTCTGCTTGCCGCCGTAGGCCGCGTAGCCGGCGCCGGCCAGGGCGGCGAGCAGTCCGGTGCCGGCCACGGCGGCGACGACTGCGGCGACCGGGCCCAGCGGACCGCGCCGGCGGGCCCGCCGGCCCGGGCCTCCGGGGTGCTCCGCGTGCCGCTGGGCGGCCCGGCGCGCGGCACGGCCGCCCGGTCGGCCGGAGGCTCCGCCCCGTGCACCGCTCTCGGCACCGTTCGCCGGGAGGATGGTCGTCCTGTCGTCGCTGCTCACGTGCCCACACTTCCTGTCCGGGTCGGCGGGTCAGGTGCCGACACCTGGGAGACCGCCCGGCGGCGCGCCGATAACAGAAAGTCCGAACGAATGTCCGGCAGCAGGCTCACGGGCCCGGTCGCGACCGCACCCGGGGCCCCGTTCCCGAGGCACGCCCTCAGGCCTCCCGGGCCCGGGTCACGGGGCGTCCGGGGCCATGTCGTAGGTGACGAACATCGTCCGGGTGGCGACCTGGTCGTACTTGCTGCGGGCGCGGTGGTTGTCGTCGGCGGTGATCCAGCGGACGGCGTTCCAGCCGCGCTCGGCGGCGATCGCCCGCAGCCGGGCCAGCAGCAGGTCCACCGCGCCGCCGCCGCGCGCCTCGGGCGCGACGAACAGGTCGTCGAGGAAGCCGCCGACGGCGCCGTGCAGGGGGCGGGAGAAGGGACGGTAGTGGGCGAGGCCGACCGGTGTGCCGTCGCCGTCGCGGACCAGCAGGCCCTCCAGTTCGTGGTCCGGGTCGTGGAGCCAGGACCAGACCAGTTCGGCCTTCTCCTCCGGCATCGGCAGCCGGTAGAACGCGCAGTAGCCGCGGAAGAGCTCGCGCCAGGCGGGGTAGTCGGCGCGCTCCGGCGTGCCGACGCTCCAGCGGGTCGTGGTGGTCAACTCGGTCTCCCTCGGTCGGGCGGGCCCTGGGTCGCCGGGCCGCGGTGTGGCGCCAGCATGACGGGCCGTCGGCTCCGCGCCGATCTCCACCACGGCCAAGACCGACGCCCGCGCACTCCACTGCGGCACGGTACGGGCGCACCGCCCGCCGTGCGGGGACCGGTCGGGTGGCCGATCCTGGACGCCCGGCCACGCACCACCCGAGGAGCGCCATGCGGCTGCGCGACCTGGCCCTGACCTCCCGCGCCGTCGCGGCCGAGCCCGGACGGCGGGCCAAGACGGCGCTGCTCGCGGACCGCCTGCGCGCACTCGGCCCGGCCGAGGCCCCGGCGGCCGTGGGCCTGCTGTCGGGCGAGTCGCAGCGGTTGCGCACCGGCGTCGGCCCGGCGGGCCTGCGCGATCTGCCGCCGCCCGCCGCCGAGGCCTCGCTCGGTGTCCGGGAGGCCGAACGGGAGCTGGAGCGGATCGCCGGGGTGCACGGGACCGGCGCGCAGGCCGAGCGGCGGCGGCTGTTGTCCGGGCTGTTCGCGCGGGCGACCGAGGTCGAGCAGGCGTTCCTGCGCGCGGTGCTGATCGGCGAGCTGCGCCAGGGCGCGCTGGACTCGGTGGTCGGCGACGCCGTCGCCCAGGCGGCCGGGGTGCCCGCAGCGGCGGTGCGCCGGGCGCTGATGTTCCGCGGCTCGGCCCGGGCGGTGGCCGAGGCGGCGCTGACCGGCGGGGCGCCCGCGCTGGCGGCGTTCCGGCTGGAGGTGGGCCGGGCGGTGCGGCCGATGCTGGCCGCCTCCGCGCCCGACGTGGCCTCGGCGCTGGAGCGCACCGGCCCGGCCGCGCTGGAGTGGAAGCTGGACGGCGTCCGGGTGCAGGTGCACCGGGACGGCGCGGAGGTCGCGGTGTTCACCCGCGGCCTGGACGACATCACCGCGCGCGTCCCGGAGGTGGCCGAGGCGGCGCTCGCGCTGCCACTGCGTTCGGCGGTGCTGGACGGCGAGGCGATCGCGCTCGGGCCCGACGGGCGGCCGCGCCCGTTCCAGGAGACCGCCGCGCGCACCGCCTCCCGGCGGGATCCGGAGCGGCTGCGCGCCGAAGTCCCGCTCAGCGCCTTCTTCTTCGACCTGCTGCACCGGGACGGCGAGGACCTGGTGGACCGGCCCGGCCGGGAGCGGTGGGCGGCGCTGGACGGGGCGGTGCCGGAGGGCCTGCGGGTGCCCCGCACCGAGACCGGGGACGGCGAACGGGCGCTGGCGTTCTTCCGCGAGGCCCTGGCCCGCGGTCACGAGGGCGTCCTGGTGAAGGACCCGGCGGCCGGGTACGCGGCCGGGCGGCGCGGCGCCGGCTGGATCAAGGTGAAGCCCCGGCACACCCTGGACCTGGTGGTGCTGGCCGCCGAGTGGGGCAGCGGTCGGCGGCGCGGCTTCCTCAGCAATCTGCACCTGGGCGCCCGGGCGGCGGGCGAGCCCGGGCTGGGCCCGTGGGTGATGCTCGGCAAGACCTTCAAGGGCCTCACCGACGAGACGCTCGCCTGGCAGACCGCCGAACTCCTCGCCCGCGAGAGCGGCCGGGACTCCTGGACGGTGCGGGTCCGGCCGGAACTGGTCGTCGAGATCGCCTTCGACGGCCTCCAGCGCAGCCCCCGCTACCCGGCGGGGCTGGCCCTGCGGTTCGCCCGGGTGGTGCGCTACCGGCCGGACAAGGGCGCGGCCGAGGCCGACACCGTCGCCACCGTCCGGGAGATTGCGGCCGCCGAGGGGCTGTGACCCGCCCTTTGGCGGAGTAACGTCAATTTCAAACCCCCTTCGCGGCGGCGCTGGCCCGGCGCCGAACCGAATCGGCCATTCTGGGCGATCCCGGCATCGGACCCTCCGTGGATGCAAGGGCGGCGGTTAGGTTGGCAATGACAACGAGAGGCGGCCGCCGGACGCCCGGCGCCGCACTGGCGAGAGGTGCTCGACCATGAAGGTGAGCGTCGACCGGGACCGCTGCTGCAGCTCCGGGATGTGCGTCCTGAACGCTCCGGAGATCTTCGACCAGGACGAGCGGGACAGTCTGGTGATCCTCCGTCAGACCGAGTTCGAACCCGAGCAGTTCGCGGTACTGAGGCTCGCCGCCGAGCTCTGCCCGGGCGGCGCGATCACCGTCACCGAGGAGGACTCCGCCGAGGACGCCGGCTGACGCCCCCGACGGCTCCCGACGGCTCCCCACCGTACCGACCGCCGTGACGGCCACCCGTGACGGCCACCGCTGCGGCCACCGCTGGCGACCACCGCCCCCGACCGCTCCCGGCCGCCGTCGCGCGAACCGCCGGCCCCGGCACCACCCCACCCACCCGAGGACATTGCGACGCAAGGAGACCCCACCTTGACGAGCACACCCACCGCCCAGACCGTGCCGATGCCCGCCCCGCGCGCCGCCGGCTGCCCGTTCAGCCCGCCGCCCGCCTACACCGAGGCCGCCGCGACGGCGCCCATCACCCGCGCCGCCCTGCCCGACGGCGAGTCCTGCTGGCTGGCCACCGGCTACGCCGAGGTCCGCACCATCCTGTCCGACCGCCGGTTCAGCGCGGACGCCCGCCACCCGGCGTTCCCGCTGCTGGTGCCCGGCCGCCGGGACGCCCTCGTCGCCAACCCGCCCTTCCTTCGGCTCGACGACCCCGAGCACGCCCGGCAGCGCCGGATGGTCACCGGCGACTTCCTGGTCAAGCGGGTCGAGGCGATGCGCCCCGGCATCCAGCAGATCGTCGACGAGGCGCTCGACCGGATGACCGACGGCCGGACCGAGGCCGACCTGGTCGCCGACTTCGCGCTGCCCGTCCCCTCCCTGGTGATCTGCCTGATGCTCGGCGTCCCGTACGAGGACCGGGACCGCTTCCAGGGCCTCAGCCGGACCCTGCTCAACAAGCACAGCTCGACCGAGGAGGTCCAGGCCGCCTCGGACGAGCTGCGGGACTACCTCGGCGGCCTCGCCGCCCGCAAGCGCGAGGAACCGGACGACGACATACTCAGCCGCCTCGCCGTCCGGGACGACCTCACGCCGGACGAGGTCGCCACGAACGGCATCCTGCTGCTGATAGCCGGGCACGAGACGACCGCGAACATGATCTCGCTCTCCACCGCCCTGCTGCTCGAACAGCCCGAGCAGATCGCCAGGCTCGCCGACCCGGCCGCGCTGCCCGGCGCCGTCGAGGAACTGCTGCGCCACCTCACCATCGTGGACAACGGGCTGCCCCGGGTCGCGCTGGAGGACGTCGAGCTGGGCGGCACCGTGATCAAGGCCGGGGAGGGCGTGATCGCGCTGATCTCCACCGCCAACCAGGACGAGGAGGTGTTCGGCGGCGCCGACCGGCGGCCGGCCGACCAACTCGACCTCGACCGGGACGCCCGGCGGCACATGGCCTTCGGCTTCGGCGTGCACCAGTGCCTCGGGCAACCGCTGGCCCGCGCCGAGCTCCAGATCGCCCTGGCCACGCTGTTCCGGCGGCTGCCCGGCCTGCGGCCGACGGCCACCGGGGGCGGGCGGAAGTTCCGTTCGGAGGCGTTCATCTACGGAATGCGGTCACTGCCCGTCACCTGGTGACGGCCGTCGGTCGACGAGCGGGCGGGGCCGGACGGACCCTAGGCCGTTCGGCTGGCCCCGGGGCCGGGGCGGGGGCAGGCTGGAGGGTGAGAGACAGACCCGGCCCCGTCGCGCCTCCGGCGCGGGGCGCGCCCGGACCGGCCGAGGAGACGGAGCCCGCGATGACCGACATGAGCGCACGGTCCGAGGTGAGCACCGACCGCGACGAGGACGTCCGCGCCGCGGATCCCGAAGAGGGCATCACCTCGATGCAGAACCTGCACGCGCAGGACACCTCCCAGGCGGAGGGCGAGCCCACCCTGGAGGAGTCCGGTCCGGACCGCTGAACAGCTGTGAGCACCCGACCGCCCAGTGGGACCGGGCGGTCTTCGCGACCGCAGGTGTCGCTGCCCGGACAGCGGCTCACCGGCGGGGGAGGATAGGCGCATGACAGAACACGATCAAAACGACAGGCAGGCCCGACCGCCCGTCGACCCGCGCACGTCGTGGGCGACCTGGACCACGCAGTCGATCATCAGCGGACCCGGCGGGGTCACCACCACCGAGGTCGGCCCGATCTCCGGCGACCTCACCGTGCACACCACCTGGGTGGACGGCGAGGCCCGGCTCACCGTCCAGTACACCGGCGCGCTGGACTGGTACACGGTGACCGGCAGCCCCGTCCCGGCGGCCGACGAGACCACCGCGCGGGCGATCCACCAGGCGATGGTGAACGGCGTCAAGGCCGGCCGGGGCTCGGCCGCCCCGGCTCCGCCGGGGAACTGAACCGCCAGGGCACCTCGGCACCGGGGCACTGACCCGGCAAGGCACCCTCAGTCCCCCGGGACGGCCTCGCCCCGCACCACCGGCGCTGCGGCGGCCCAGTAGGCGCGGTCGACCGGGGGACGCGTGCGCAGATCGGTGCGGACCTCGCCGGCCAGCCGGCGGGTGTCGCGCCGGTTGACGGTGGCGCCGACGCCGGCGCCGACCAGCAACGGGGTGAGCGACGGCAGGCGGCGCAGCGAGCTGCGGGTGAGCCGGCGGCGGACCTGCTGGCGCACCTCCGCCCCGAGCGCCATGGCCGCGAACCCGGCCGGCCGGGCCAGCAGCCCCGCGTCGATCCCCCGGCGGTTGGCCCAGGCGCTCAGGTAGGCCCCGGCCCGCTGGGTGGCGCCGCCCGGGGCCCGGGCGCCGTAGACCTCGTGCAGTTCGGCGATCAGTTTGATCTCCACGGCCGCCACGGCGAGCGTCTCGGCCGCGATCTCCACCGGCATCGCGGGCGGCACCGGCAGCATCGCCGCCGCGCCCACGCCGGCACCGAGCGCGCCGGAGGCCCGGGCCGCGCCGGTGACCAGCAGGTCGGCCAGCGCCTCGGGGTCGGCCGCGCCGGGGTGCTGGGCGCGCAGCGTGGCGAGGTCGCGCACCGGGATCCGCGGCGCGGCCCGCACCAACTGCTCGGTGAGGGCGCGGCCGCCGAACGCGGCGCCCTTGGCGGCGACCCGGCCACCCCGACCGAGCAGGCGGGCCACGTTCGCCACCAGGGCCCGGCCGCGGCCGCGACCGGCCCGGTACTCGGTGACCTGCCAGTCGCCCGTGGGCCGCTCGGCCCCCTCGACCAGTTCGGCGAGCTCGTCCGCCAGGCCGGCGTCGGGCGCGGGGGCGGGCCTGGAACGTCCGGGTTTGCGGAAGACTGCCATGGATGTCCGGTACCCGCTCCGCCCCCGGGGTACGCCCTACCCGGTGATCTCCACCCCGCGCCAGAACGCCACCCGGCCGCGGATCTCCTCGGCCTCCGGCTTCGGGTCGGCGTAGTACCAGGCCGCATCGGGGTTGGTCCGCCCGTCCACCTCCAGCGTGTAGTAGCCGGCGGTGCCCTTCCAGCTGCACACGGTGGTGGTGTCGGACGGGCGCAGGAACTCGGTCCGGACGGATTCGGCCGGAAAGTAGTGGTTGCCCTCGACGACGACGGTCTCGTCGCTCTCGGCGACGACGGTGCCCTGCCAGCGCGCTGTGGTCATGCGGCCGATTCTGCCCCAGGGACGGCCGGTGCCCGGGCGGTTCCCGGAAATCGCCGCGGAGGCCGGACGGTCAGGGCAGCGGCTCGGCGTGGACCGGCAGGTGCGGGGACTGGTGGCCGCCGCTGGCGAGCATCCGGACCTCCCCGGCGTCGCTGATCTCGGCCCGGACGATGCCGCTGGCGTCCTCGTACACCGGGTGTCCGCCCGGGCCCGTCGCGCTGGTGCGGCTCACCACGACGACGTCCTGCGGGGCCTGGGTGCCGGGGGTGCCGGGGAAGGTGAGCACGTAACGGTTCGCGGGGGTCATCTCCATCCTCCTGTCCCGATTGTCCCGATCTCCTGGTCCCGATGCACGGCCGCGGCCGGCGTGCCGGCGAACGGCGGTCGGCCCTACGCGGTGGCCCCGGCGGCCGGGGCGGTCGCGCCGCGGACCTCGAGGTCGGCGAGCAGCCGGGCGGTGGCCTCGGCCACCGCGTCCACGGCCCGGTCGAAGGCCTCGCGGTTGTGTGCCGCCGGGGCGCGGAACCCGGACACCTTGCGGACGTACTGCAGCGCGGCGGCGCGGAAGTCGTCCTCGTCGGCGTCGGGCGTCACCGGTGGGCGCAGCGTCTTGATGTTGCGGCACATGCCCCCAGTCTCGCGCGTGGACGCCGCGCTGGCGACCCCCTCCCGTCACACGCACCTCACGGCGGCGTCATCCGGCCGGATTAGGATGCCGGACGAACGAATCCCCCGTCCCGCCGTCGCAACCCGTTCGCGGGCGTCACCCCGGAGTCACCCCCTTGCCTCTCGCGCTGCTCGCGCTGGCCGTCACCGCGTTCGCCATCGGCACCACCGAATTCGCCGCGATGGGGCTGCTCCCCCAGGTCGCCGACGATCTGCAGGTCTCCATCCCGCAGGCCGGCTGGCTGATCTCCGCGTACGCGCTGGGCGTGGTCGTCGGCGCCCCGCTGCTCACCGCGCTGGCCTCCGGCCGGCCGCGCAAGGCGGTGCTGGTGACGCTCGCCGGGCTGTTCGCCGCCGGTAACCTGCTGTGCGCACTCGCGCCGGACTTCTGGACGCTGGCCGCCGCCCGGCTGATCACCGGGCTGCCGCACGGCGCGTTCTTCGGCGCCGGCGCGGTGGCCGCGGCCGAACTGGTCGCCCCCGACCGGCGGGCCCGGGCGGTGGCCGTGATGTTCTCCGGCCTGACCGTCGCCAACATCGTCGGCGTGCCGGCCGCCACCCTGCTCGGCCAGCACCTGGGCTGGCGGGCGACCATGCTGGTGGTCGTCCTGATCGCCGCCGCCGGGACGCTCGCCATCGCGCGGCTGGTGCCGTCGCTGCCCTCCCCCGGGCAGGCCGGGATCCGGCACGAGCTGCGGGCCTTCCGGGACGGCCAGCTGTGGTTGGCGCTGGCCACCGTGGTGTTCGGCTGCGGCGGCTTCTTCGCCTGCTACAGCTACATCGCGCCGCTGCTCACCGAGGTCTCCGGGTACGCCACCGGCTCGGTGACGCTGGTGCTGGCGCTGTTCGGGGTGGGGATGACGATCGGCAACGTGATCGGCGGGTTCGCGGCCGACCGGGCGCTGCGCCCGACGGTCTGCACCGCCTTCGTGCTGCTGGCCGCCACCCTGGCGCTGTTCGCGGTGACCGCGCACGCCCGCTGGTCGGCCGCCGTCACGGTGGTGCTGATCGGGCTGTTCGGCTTCGCGATCGTGCCGGCGGTGCAGACGCTCGTCCTGCAGAAGGCGCGCAGCGCGCCGACGCTGGCCTCGGCGACGGTGCAGGGCGCGTTCAACCTGGCCAACGCGCAGGGCGCCTACTTCGGTGGGCTGGCCCTGGACGCCGGGTTCGGCTGGACCGCGCCGACCCTGGTGGGCGCCGCCCTGGCCGGCGCGGGCGCGCTGATCGCGCTGCTGGCCTGGGCGGCCGACCGGCGCCGGCCCGTGCCCGCCGCACCGGAGCCGGCCGCGTCGGCGGCTCCGGTCGGCGTCCAGGGTTAGCTCCTGTCCGGGGCGAGCGGCTCGATCTCGCGGTGGGCGGCGGCCAGCAGCAGGTAGCCCTCGCCGTTGGCCTTGATGCCGGCCTTCTCGTCCTCGGTCAGCTCGCGGCGGACCTTGGCCGGCACGCCGGCGACCAGCGAGCCGGGCGGCACCTGCACGCCCTGCGGCACCACCGCGCCCGCCGCGACCAGCGAACCGGCGCCGATCCGGGCGCCGTTGAGCACGGTGGCGTTCATCCCGACGAGGGCGTCGTCCTCGACCACGCAGCCGTGCAGCACCGCGTTGTGCCCGACCGAGATCCGCTCGCCGACCACCAGCGGGCAGCCGGGGTCGGCGTGCAGGGTGCAGTTGTCCTGGATGTTGCTGTCCCGGCCCACGGTGATGGACTCGGCGTCGCCGCGCAGCACCGCCCCGTACCAGACGCCCGCGCCGGGGCCGATCGTCACGTCCCCGACCACCACGGCGTTCGGTGCGAGGAAGGCGCTCGGGTCGACGGTGGGCACCTTGCCCCCGACTGCGGCGATCAGCGGCTCTGCCATGTCTCGTCCTCCTGGTGACGGTCGGCCGTTCCTGTCGCCGGTCAGCGTAGGGGGCGGCCTGATCCGCACGACACGCCCTACCCCTGTCCGCCGCAGACGCCGGCGTTCACCGCCCGCTGCCAGGCGGCGAGGCCCGCGGCCGGGTCCGGGGTGTCGTAGAAGGTCGTGCTGTTGGCGAACTGGCGCTTCCCGTCGAGCGAGCCGAGCATCATCGTGCTGTAGCCGGGGATCCCGCCGGCGTGGCCCCAGAAGGCTCCGCACGGGGTGTCCACCCGCTGGAGGCCGAGCCCGTAGGCCTGGCCCCCGCCGTGGGCGCTGGTCTTCTGCATCTCGGCGAGTTCGGCGGGACGCAGCAGCCGGCCGCCGAGCAGGGCGCGGATGAACGTCGTCAGGTCCGCCGTGGTGGAGATGCCCGCGCCGGAGGGGCCGGCCATGGAGGGGTTCAGCGAGGTGACGTCGGCCGGGCCGCTGTCGAGCTTGAGGTAGGCGTGGGCGTGCGAGCCGGGGATGACCGGGGAGTCGAGGGGCATCGAGGTGCCGGTCAGGCCGAGCGGGCGGATGATCCGGCGTTCCACCTCCTCGTTCCAGCCGTGGCCGGTGAGGCGTTCGATGATCAGCGCGACCAGGGCGTAGTTGGTGTTGGAGTACTGCCAGTCCTGGCCCGGGCGGAAGGCGGGCGGGTACTTGTCGGCGATGTCCACCTGGTCCTGCGGGCTGTAGGACGTGTAGCGGCCGGCGTCGAGCCAGTTCTGGTCGTAGGTGTTGAAGGCCGGGTCCTGGGTGTAGTCGGCGACGCCGCTGGTGTGGTTGAGGAGTTCGCGGACGGTGATGTCCGCGCTGTTCGGCACCGCGCCGGGCAGCAGGCTCTCCAGCCGGTCGTCCAGGCCCAGGCGGCCCTCGCCGACGAGTTGGAGCAGCACGGTGGCCACGAAGGTCTTGGTGGTGCTGCCGATCCGGAAGCGGCCCGCGGGGTCGGCGGGGGCGTCGGCGCCGAGCCGGGCGACGCCACTGGCGGCGCGGTGGACGAGTCGGCCGTTCTCCCGTACGCCGCCGAGGGCGGAGGTGGCGACGTTCTTCGCGGTCAGGTCGGCGAGGGCCGTGTCGAGGACCGTCCAGTCGGTACTGCGGTCGGTGACGGTCGCCGGGCGGGCCGCGCCCTGGGCAGCGGCGGCCGGGGCCAGCGTGGCGATCAGGCCCGCGCCCGCGAGGGCCGCGACGGCAACGCGCAGGGCCGGCCCGCGTCGGCGGCGCGGGGTGGTGGCGGCTGGGTCAGTGGTCATGACGTCCTCCCTCGTCCGGCTGGCAGGGCTGTCAACCTCCGCCGCTGCCACGGTCTTTGACACCATGGCAGGGCGGCTGCGGGCGGTCGTCAGCCTCCGGGGCGGCGCGTCTGCTACCTGGGGAGGGGCGTGACCCTGACGGGTTCCCGGAGCCGCGCCCCTGAGACGGGTCGGGGGCGCGGCGGGCCGGGGCGGGTCAGGAGGCCGGCGCCTTGGTGCGCAGGATCTCGATGAACGCGCGCAGCCACGCCGGGTGGTCGGGCCAGGCGCGGGCCGAGACGACCACGCCGTCCACCACCGCCTCGCCGTCGACGAACTCGGCGCCCGCCGCCTTCACGTCCGGCTCCAGCGCCGGGTAGGCGGAGCTGCGGCGGCCGGCCAGCACCCCGGCGGCGGCGGTGATCAGCGGGCCGTGGCAGATCTGTGCGACCGGCTTGTCGCCCGCGAAGAAGTGCTGGACGATCCGCTGCACGTCCGGGTCGTTGCGCAGGTACTCGGGGGCGCGGCCGCCGGGGATGACCAGCGCGACGTAGTCGGCCGGGTCGACGTCGGCGAAGGCGAGGTCGGCGGGCCAGGTGTAGCCGGGCTTCTCGGTGTAGGTGTCGTAGCCGTCGACGAAGTCGTGGACGACGAACTGGAGGCGCTTCTTGGTCGGGGCGGCGATGTCGACCTGGTAGCCCTCCTCGCGCAGCCGTTGGTACGGGTAGAACACCTCCAGCGACTCGGCGGCGTCCCCGGTGACGAGCAGGATCTTCGATGTCATCGCCGACATCCCTCCACATGGTCGAGCGTCCGACAGGGCGCGGGCCCCGGCCGCTGGCGACCGGCCGCGGGCCCGGACCAACCTCCCGCACCGGCCACGCCGTTGGCAACAGGGCGCACCGGGCGTGCTGCGGCGCGCAACCGGGTGCGCGCGCCCGCCGAGGGCCGTGCGCACCGGGTGACCGCCCGGCTGCGGGCCGCGGCGGCCCGCGTCCTAGACTCCTGCTGCCCGCCACGACCGCACACCGGAGGAGCCCATGCCGGACCGCACCACCTACCTCGTCCTGCCCGGCTACCAGAACTCGGGCCCCGAGCACTGGCAGACCCGCTGGGAGTCCGCCGAACCGGACGCCTTCCGCCGGGTGCAGCAGGCGGACTGGGACCACCCCGACCGGCCCGACTGGGTGGCCCGGGTGGACGCGGCGGTGGCCGAGGCCGCCGCCGACGGGCCGGTGGTGCTGGTCGCCCACAGCCTGGGCTGCGTCACGGTGGCCCGCTGGGTGGCCACCGCGCCCGCCGAGCGGACCGCCGCGGTGCGCGGCGCGCTGCTGGTCGCCCCCGCGGACATCGACACCGCCGGGATCCCGGAGCTGTTCGGCTTCCGCCCGGTGGCCCTGGCGCCGTTCCCGTTCCCGACCGTGGTCGTCGCCAGCACCGACGACCCGTGGGTCAGCGCCGAGCGGGCCCGGCTGTTCGCCGGGGCCTGGGGCGCCCGGTACGTCGAGCCGGGCGCGTACGGGCACCTCAACTCGGGCTCCGGACTGGGCGACTGGCCGGAGGGCCGCAAGCTGCTCGCGGAGCTGTGACACATCGGACGGGGGGACGATGAGGAACCGGATGCCGAAGGCCAGACGCCTCCTGGTCCGGCTGCTGCTGGCGGGCGGGGCGGCCGCCGTGCTGCTCTACACCGAGGGGCAGTGGGAGAGCCGCTCGGGCGGGCTGATGCTGGTCGCCGACCTGTTCAACCAGCCCGAGCTGCTGCTCGGCGCGGCGCTGGCCGCGCTGATCTCCGCCGCCTGGCTGGGCGACCGGCGCACCGCCGTACGGACGGCCACCCGGGCGGTCACGGTGACCGCCGGCGTGGTGTTCCTGCTCGGCGTGCTGGCCGCGCACAAGGTCGCGGCGGCCGAGACGCGCAGCCGGGAGACCGCCCCGGCCCGCCCGGAACTGGCCCTGGTCGTGGTGCACCGCTCGTACGCCACCGCCCCGAAGGACGGCGACGACTGGCAGGTGCTGCTGGAGGTCGGCGCGGGCTGGTCCGCGCGGCGCTGGTCGCTGGCCCAGATCGGCCGGGCACCGGACGACGCCCGGCTGGTGGAGGCGAGTTGGACCGGCCGGGACCAGATCACCGTGGTCACCGACTCCTACCGGCGGGTCTTCAACCTGGACCAGGACACCGGCGAGCCGGTCGAGGCTCGGTAGCGTCCGCGCTAGGGCGTGTCTGGGACCGCGGCCCCGCCTGAGTACGGGTACTCAGGCGGGGCCGGGCGGCTCACTGGTCCTGGTTGTCGCCGGGGTCGGACTGCGCGGAGGGGGCCCCCGGGGTGGACGGCGCGGACGGCGCGGAGCGGCCGACCGGACTGTTCGGGTTGAGCGGGCCGACCGGACTGTTCGGGCTGCTCGGGTTGCCCGGGGTACTCGGGTTGCCCTGGTTGCTCGGGCGCTGCTTGCCCGAGCCGCTTCCGCAGGAGCCGCCCGGCGAGCCGCTGGGGGTGGCGCAGTTCGGGTCGCGCTTGGGCGGGTCCGGGATGTGGACGGTCGGGAAGTCCTTCTCGGGCATGTTCCGGACGGCGTCGCTCATCGCCTGCTCCCAGATCGGGCCCGGGCCGGTCGCACCGAAGACCTCCTGCTGGTAGTGGCCGCCGATCCGGATGTTCTTCATCGGGACCTTGGTACCCGGGCTGCCCAGCCAGACCGAGCCGGCCAGGTTTCCGGTGTAGCCGGTGAACCAGGCCGACTTCTTCTCGTCCGTGGTCCCGGTCTTGCCGGCGATCTGGCGGCGGTCGTCCAGGCCGAGGTCCTTGGCGGTGCCCTTCTCCGTCACCCCGAGCAGCACGCTGTTGATCACGTCGGCGGTGTCCTCGGACATCGCCTCGGTGCACTTGACCGGGCTCACCGGGACGTCCTTGCCGTCCACCGTGGAGATCTTGTTGATCGCCAGCGGCGCGCAGTAGGTGCCGCGGGCGGCGAAGCTCGCGTACACGTTCGCCATCGTCAACGGGCTCACCTCCTGGGTGCCGAGGCCGAGGGCGGGGACCTCTTCCAGCGGCTTGCCGCTGGCCTTGCCGGTGACGCCCAGCTTGTTGGCCATCTGCTTGACCGTGCAGAGGCCGATCTCCTGCTCCATCTGCACGAAGTAGGTGTTCACGGAGAGGGCCATCGCCTCCTTGAGCTCGTACGGGCCGACCTCGCGCGGGCTCTCGTTCGGGACGCTGCCCTCCTTCTTGCCCTTGTTCACGTTCTTCCAGGTGCCGTCGCAGGTCTTCATCGTCGGCCAGTCCATCCGGTTGGGCGAGTCGTACCGCTGGACGGGCGGCAGGCCGGCCTCCAGGGCGGCGGCGGCCACGATCGGCTTGAAGTTGGAGCCGGGCTGGAAGCCGATGCCGCCGCCCATCGCCGCGTCCACGTTGTAGTTGACGACGGTCTGGTTCTTCTCCTTCGCCAGGCCGTAGGGGCGGGTCTGCGCCATCGCCAGGATCTTGCCGGTGCCGGGCTCGACCATCGTCATCGCCGCCGAGACCGGGTCGGTGACGTACACCTGCTGGGAGACGGCGTTCTGGGCGGCGGCCTGCTTGTCCGGGTCCAGGGTGGTGTAGATGTTGAGGCCGCCGGTGTCCCAGAGCTTCTTGCGGTCGGCGGCGTTCTTGCCGAACACCGGGTCCTCCTTGACCACGTGGCGCACGTAGTCGCAGAAGAAGCCCATGCCGGCCTGGGCGGTGATGCAACCGTTCTGCGGTTCCCGGTACTTCAGGCCCAGCGGGGCCGCCTTGGCCTCCTTGGCCTGGTCCGCGGTGATGTGCTTGTTCTCGACCATCTTGTCGATGACGGTGTCCCGGCGCTTCTGCGCGGCCACCGGATGCAGCTTCGGGTCGTACTGGGACGGGTTCTGCACCAGCCCGGCGAGCATGGCCGCCTCGGGGAGGGCGAGGTCCTTGGCGTCCTTGCTGAAGTAGCGCTGGGCGGCCGCCTGGATGCCGTACGCCTGGTGGCCGTAGAAGGTGATGTTCAGGTAGTTGGTGAGGATCTGATCCTTCGTCAGATCCTCCTCCAGCTTGATGGCGTACCGGAGTTCCTGGATCTTTCGGCCGAGCGTCTTGCGCTGCGCCTCCAGGACGGCCACCGGATCGTCGCCGGCCTTCTCGACGTTGACGTTCTTCACGTACTGCTGGGTCAGGGTGGACGCACCCTGGACGGCGGCGCCGCTCTCCGCGTTCTTGGTGATCGCCCGCAGGATGCCCTTGAGGTCGACGGCGCCGTGCTCGTAGAAACGGGCGTCCTCGATGTCCACCTGCGCCTGGCGCATCAGCGGTGACATCTGCTCGGCGGGTATCACCGTGCGGTCCCGCTCGTAGACCTTGGCGATCAGGCCGCCCTTGGCGTCGAACACCTGCGTCGCCTGCGTCAGCGCCGGCGCCTTGAAGTCATCGGGGATGCTCTCGAAGCTTTCGGCGCCGCTCTTCGCCCCGAGCCCGACGGCGCCCGCCGCGGGAAGGACGAGGCCCGCCAGCAGGACGCCGCCGAGAGTGCAGCAGCCTAGGAACGTGACCGTGTGACCCAGGAATCCGAGCGGGGTCTCACGGCGCCGCGGGCGCGGCACCCAGGTGTCGCCCGCGTCCGGGGCAGGTATGCGGCTCTTCGGTGACATAGCTGGAACACTACGGCCGCGAATACCGTGCCGGGGCAGGGTGCTGGCGAAGCATTGTCACAAATCCGCCACAGATTCGGCTCATTCCAGCTGGTCGGACGGGTGTCCTGGCTCGAACAAGGGCCGTTCGTCCACGGCCTGTTGAGTCCGCCGCCCACAGGGCGGACCGGCCCGCCCCGCTCAGCCGGCCGGGCAGAACACGTCCCCGGCCGGGCGACGGCCGGTGACCAGGAAGTCCGTCACCGCCGCGTCGCCGCAGGCGTTCCCGTTCGCCCGGTAGACGTCGTGGCCGCCGGAGTCCACCGTCACCATCCGGGCCCGGTCCCCCAGCGCCGCACGGAGCCTGAGCGCACCCGCGTACGGGGTGGCCGGATCCCGCAGGTTCTGCGCCAGCAGGATGTCCGCCGGGCCGCGGTCGGTCACCCGCACCGGCGGCTCGCCCGGCGCGAACGGCCCGAAGGCGCACGGCATCACGTTCACCGGCATGCCCGCGGTGAGCGGACGGGCGACACGCTCGGCGGCCACGTCCCGGGCGTAGGCGGCCGGATCGGTGGGCCAGTCGACGTCGTTGCAGAAGGTGCCGACCGACACGGCGATGGTGTTCTGCACCGCCTCGTCCGGCGGCAGCACCGGGGCGGGCAACGGCCGACGGCCGAGGCCGGCCAGCATCAGCCGGGCCAGGTCGGGGAACTTGGCGTCCGCGAACAGGCTCTCCAGCATCGTCTCGCGCAGCACGTTGCCGCTCAGCTCCGCCGGGTTGGCGCCGGGCCAGGGCAGCGGTGCGGCGTCCAGGCGGGCGGCGAGGTCCAGGAACAGCGGGCGGACCCCGTCCGGGGCGTCCGCGACCCGGTCCGGGTTTCCCGGCGCCGAAGCCCACGCCGCGAAGTCCGGGAAGCGGTCCTCGGCACCCTGGCCGAAGGCGGCGAGCCAGCCGCGCCCCACCCGCGACGGGTCCGGGTCGTCGTTGCTGTCCAGCACGATCCGGTCGGTGCGCCCAGGGAACATCGTGGCGTACACCGCCCCCGTGTACGTGCCGTACGAGGTGCCCCAGGCGGAGAGCCGGCGCTCGCCGAGGGCCTCGCGGATCCGGTCGATGTCCCGGGCCTCGTTCCGGGTGGAGATGCTGCGCAGCACCGGGCCGCCGTTGCGGGCACAGGTCTCGGCCACCCGGCGGGCGGTGGCCAGGTCGTCGTCGATCGAGCCGTCCGCGGCCGGCCACGGGCGCAGCTTCACCATCGCGAGGTCGGCATGGTCCAGACCGCAGCTGACCGGGGTGGAGCGGCCCACGCCGCGCGGATCGAACCCGACCAGGTCGTAGCGGTCGAGGACGGACTGCGGCAGGCGCTTCACCGCGCCGCTCGGGACGTCCACGCCGGAGCCGCCCGGCCCGCCCGGGACGGTCAGCAGCACGCCGCGGCGCAGGCCTGGCTCGGCGGCCGCGATCCGGGAGACGGCGATGGAGATCCGCTCGCCGTCCGGGTGCGCGTAGTCGAGCGGCACGGTGACGGTGGCGCACTGCTGGCGGGGGTCGACCTGGCCCGGGCAGGCCGTCCAGGTGAGGCGGTCCGAGCCGGACGCGGCGGCGGGCTGGGCGGCGAGGGTGGTGACCGAGAGTGCGGCGGCCGCGGTGACCACGACGAGGGTGCGGTTGAGGTTCGGCATGCCCGGAAGTCTTCCGGCGGACCGGACTTGGGCCCATCCGGCCAGCGGGCCGACCGGGGGTGGGGTAAACCCCCTTAGGCCCGGCCGTCCTTGACGGTCCGTCAATTCACCCGGCGGCTCCGGCTCGGAGGCCGGCGCACGCGGCGGCCCGCACGGTCGGAACCGAGGCCGCCGCCGGTGGCGGTCAGGGCAGCAGGTCGAGCAGGGGCATCAGGGCGGCCGGGCGCTGCTCGACCGGCAGGTGGTCCACCGGGTGGAAGGCGCAGCCGAGGGCGGTCGCCCCGCCGTCACAGGTCCGGTCGTCGCCGACCATCAGCACCTCGGCCGGGGCCAGGCCGAGCCGCTCGCAGGCCGCCTCGAAGATCGCCGGGTCGGGTTTCTGCGCGCCGAGTTCGAAGGACAGCACGTAGGCGTCGACGAACTCGTCCAACCCGTGCGCGCGGAACACCGGCCGCAGGTCCCAGCCGATGTTGCTCACCACCGCCACGGGGACGCCCCGGCGGCGCAACTCCCGCAGCACCGGCCCGGCGTCCGGGTACGGCCGCCAACTCGCCGGGGCCATGTGGGTGTCGTAGAGGGCGTCCACGTCGAGGGCCGCGGGCGGCTCGGCCGCGCGCGCCAGCGCGGTGTACGCGGCCCGGTGCAGCTCCGGCTTCAAGTCCCGGTCCTGCCAGGCCTCCTGCACCTCCGCCGGGATGCGGAGCGGCGGTACCCCGCCCGGCAGCGCGCCGAACTCCTCCATCCGCCGCACCAGTCCGGCCCGCTCGGCGGCGGTCAGGGTGGGCCCGGCGGACGCCGTGAAGGCGTCCAGCCACTGGGCGGTCGAGGCGACCCGGAAGAGGGTGCCGGAGAAGTCGAACATCACTCCTTTGGTCATGCCGCCGAGCGTACCGGGCCGAGGCGAACGCCGGGGTGCGGGGCCGGCACCGCCCGGAGTCCTCGACGCCCACCCGCCCGCAGCGCTCCGGCTACCGGAGGGTCAGGATGCGCGGGCCGTCCTCGGTGATGGCGACGGTGTGCTCGATGTGCGCGGCACGGCTGCCGTCGGTGGTGCGCAGCGTCCAGCCGTCCGGGTCGGTGTGGTAGTCGCCCCGGCCGCCCGCGGTCAGCATCGGCTCGATCGCCAGCACCAGGCCGGGGCGCAACGGGTAACCCCGGTTCGGGCGGCCCTCGTTGGGCACGTGCGGGTCCTCGTGCATGCTCCGCCCGATGCCGTGCCCGCCGAAGCCTTCGAGCAGGCCGTAGCGCCCGGCGCGGGCGATCTTGCCGATGGCGTGCGCGATGTCGCCGATCCGGTTGCCGACCACGGCGGCGGCGATCCCGGCCTCCAGGGCGCGCCGGGCGGTGCCGATCAGCACGGTGTCCTCGGGCCGGGCGGCGCCGACGGTGAAGCTGACGGCGGAGTCCCCGGCCCAGCCGTCCAGGAGGGCGCCGCAGTCGATGCTCACCAGGTCGCCGTCGCGCAGCCGGTAGCCGTCCGGGACGCCGTGCACGACGGCGTCGTTCACGGAGGCGCAGATGACGGCCGGGAACGGCACGGGCGCGAAGGCCGGGCGGTAGCCGAGGAACGGCGAGGTGGCCCCGGCCGCCCGCAGCACGCCGCGTGCCACCTCGTCCAGTTCCAGCAGGCTGATGCCCACCGCCGCCGCGCCCTGAACGGCGGCCAACGCGTCCGCCACCACCCGCCCGGCCTCGCGCATCGCGTCCAGGGCGGCGTCCGACTTGATTTCGACCATGGTGAGTCCCCTCGCTCCAATTCTTATACCGGTATTTGTATCACGGTCGAAGGTGGGGGGAGGACGCCCGGCCGGAGGGGAGCGCCGGGGCGCACGCCCCGGCGACGGGCACAGAGCGTGATGCGGGCGGAGCGCGGCGCGACCCGGAAGGGGAGGGCCTCGGCCGGACATGGCCTAGCGCCACATCACGCAACCTTCGCCCCGGCGACGGGCAAGAGCCGCCCGGCGCGGCACTAGTATCGACGGCATGGTGAGGACTCCACTGACCCCCTGGGAGCGCGAGCGCGGGGAGCGCTTCGGGGCACTGCTACGCGAGGCGCGCGGTGAGCGCAGCATGGTCGAGGTGGCGGCGGTGGCCGGCGTCTCGGCGGAGACGTTGCGCAAGATCGAGACCGGGCGGGCACCGACGCCGTCGTTCTTCACCATCGCGGCGCTGGCGTTCGCACTGGATCTGTCGTTGGACGAACTGTCGGCCGCGTGCGCGCTCCCAGAGGACGGCGAAGCCCTGTCGGCTTGACGTCTTAACGGTTTAACGGCCTATTGTCGGGGCCGGAATCGCGATCATCGCCATTCGATTACCCGAGGCCTCGGACACCGCCACAGGCAATCCTTGACGCGTTCAGACCATCGAGGTAGCGTCCTGGATGGTCGGCCTTCGGTCGAGGGACAAACGGACCTGTCCCCCCTGGGTTTCGCCGCCGAATCGCCCTCCGAAGCCGCCTCCTCGCAGCCCCGTGGCGATATCTCCCCCAGGAATTCCACTGTCCGCAGATGTGCGTTCCCGGATTCTCCCCGGGCACTTCCGTGCCCGCCGCTGAACGATCCCATTCCCAACTCGCCGCCGCGCTGGACTACATCCGCTCCCACCTGGAGATCTGGGAGGTGATCTTCACCGGTGGCGACCCGCTCATCATGGCGCCCGACCGTCTGCGGCCGATCCTCAGGGCGCTCGACGGGATCGAACACGTCAAGGTGATCCGCTTCCACACCCGCGTGCCCGTGGTGGACCCGGACCGGGTGACCGAGGACCTGGTCGAAGCCCTCACCATGGACACGCCGGTCTGGGTGGTCATGCACACCGACCACAGCCAGGAGATCGGCGACGACGCGCGACGCGCGCTCCGGCTGCTGGCCGGCTCCGGGATCCCGCTGGTCAGCCAGACCGTGCTGCTCAAGGGGGTCAACGGCAGCCCCGAGGCGCTGGAGGACCTGTTCCGCACCCTGATCGTGAACCGGGTCAAGCCCTACTACCTCCACCACGGCGACCTCGCCGTGGGCACGAGCCACTTCCGCACCACCATCGGGGAGGGGCAGGCGCTAGCGCGCAGCCTGCGAGGCCGCGTATCGGGCCTGTGCCAGCCCACCTACGTGCTCGACATCCCCGGCGGCCACGGCAAGGTGCCCATCGGCCCGACCTACCTGAACGGGGACGGGACCGTGACCGACCCGTGGGGCACCGACAACTACGCCGCGACGCGGACCCCGGTCACCACGGCGGGCGTGCTGCTCAACATCATCCCGGTGTTCGGACTCGCCTTCGCCGTGGCGCTGCTGGGCGAGCGCATCGACGGCTGGCAGTACGTGGGGGCCGCGCTCATCCTGGCCGGGATCTTCCTCTTCTCGGAGATCCCGGCGGCGGACGCCGATGGCTGAGCCCCGGACGGCGGCGGCCCGCCGGGCGCGTGCTGCGCCGGGCGGGCCGTCGTGGGGCGGGCCGTCGTGGGGCGGGAAGGTGCTCAGTTCACGGAGCTGTTGTAGCTCTCGATGGCGGGCTGGAGTTCCTTGGCCGCGTCGGCGAGGGCCTGCTGGGCGGTCTTGGAGCCGGCGATGGTCTGCTCGATGGCGGTCTCGACGCCCTTGCGGGCCTGCGGCATCACGCCGAGCAGGCAGCCGGCGGTGGCCGGGGTGGGCTTGGTGGCCTTGAGCTGCTCGATGGCGGTCTGGAACTGCGGGTACTTGGCGACCCACTCCTTGTCCTTGGGGTCGTCCAGGGACTTGCGGTTGACCGGGAAGTAGCCGGTGCCGGTGTGCCAGGCGGCCTGCTGCTCGGGGGCGGTGACGAACTTCTCGAACTCCCAGGCGGCGCGCTTCTCGGCGTCGGAGTGGCCGGGGCCGCTGATCCACAGCGAGGCACCGCCGATGACCGGGCCGCCCTGGTCGGCGGCGGCGACCTTGGGGAAGGCCGCGGTGCCGACGGCGAACTTGGCGGCCTCGGTGTAGCCGCGCAGCACGCCGGTGGACTCCAGGTGCATGGCGACGGTGCCGGCCTTGAACGCGGCCTGGGCGTCGTCGGTGTTGCGGCCGGTGTTGGCCGCGTAGCCGCCCTTGACGAGATCGGCCCACCACTGGACGATCTGCGCGCCCTGGGCGGAGTCGAAGACGGCCTTGCCGGCCTTGTTGCTGCGGCCGTTGTCCTGGTCGCAGTACATGGTGCCGGACTCGGCGAGCAGCTGCTCGACGAACCAGCCGTAGATGGCGGCGCCGAAACCGTAGCGGACGGTCTTGCCGTCGGCGTCCTTCTTGGTCAGCTTCTTCGCCAGCTCGCCGAGTTCGGCGAGGTCCTTGGGCGGCTGGGCCGGGTCGAGGCCGGCCTCCTTGAAGGCGTCGGCGTTGAGGTAGAGCAGCGGCATGGAGGAGTTGAACGGCATCGAGACGAGCTTGCCGCCGACGGAGTAGTAGTTGCGGATGTTCGGGTCGAGGTCGTCGAGGGCGAACCCGTCCTTGTCGGCGAAGGCCTGGGCCGGGACGGTCTGCTTGGAGTCGATCATGAACCGGGTGCCGATGTCGTAGACCTGCACCAGGGCGGGGGTGCCCTTCTGCTGCACCGCGGCCTTGTACTTGGCGACCAGGTCGTCGTACTTGCCCTGGAACTGCGCCTTGACCTCGATCTTGCCCTGGTGGGCGGCGTTGAACTGGCTGACCAACCCGGTGAGGACCTCGGCGTTCTTCCCCGTCATCGAGTGCCAGAACTCGACGCCGGTGACGCCCGAGGCCTGGTCGAGCGCCTGGGCGCCGGGGGCGGCGTCGGAGGAGCCGCCGGAGCCGGACGTGGAGTCGCCGGAGCTACAGGCGGTCAGGGACAGGCCGGCCACCAGCAGGGCCGCGAGCGCGCGGGCACTCTTCTTCACGGGAGGGTTCTCTCTCTGTCGGGAGGGACGTACGCACAAGAGCGGGAGGAAGCGGCGGAGCGGGAGGAAGTGGCGGAGCGGTTCAGCGGACGGCGCCCGCGGTGAGGCCGCGGACGATGAAGCGCTGGCCGAAGACCACCAGGGCGAGCGTGGGCAGCAGGGAGAGCACGACGCCGGCCAGGATCAGGCCCGGGTCGGACATCTCGGAGTCGCGCAGCGAGGTGAGGCCGATCTGCAGGGTCTGCATGTTCGCCGTGCGGGTGATGATGAGCGGCCAGAAGTACTGGTTCCAGGCGGACAGGAAGACGTAGATCGACAGCGCCGCCAGGGCCGGCTTGTTGAGCGGGACGACGATCCGCCACAGGAACCGCCAGTGGCCCGCGCCGTCGATCCGCGCGGCGTCGCGCAGTTCGCCGGGGAGCTGCCGGAAGGCCTGCCGCAGCATGAAGGTGCCGAAGCCGGAGGCGAGGAAGGGCAGCACCAGGCCGAAGTAGGTGTTCCCGAGCCCCCAGCCGGACAGCGTCAGGTAGTTGGGGATGATGATGGCCTCCCACGGGACCATCAGCGTCGCCAGGAACACCCCGAACACCACGGCCCGCGCCTTGAGCGGCAGGAACACGAAGGCGTACGCGGCGAGGACCGAGGTGAACAGCTGGGCGAGCGTGATGACGGTCGCCACGATCGCCGAGTTGGCGTACTGCCTCGCCAGCGGGACGGTGTCGACGGCGCCGGAGAAGTTCCGCCCGGTGACCGAGTGGGGCACCAGCGCCGGCGGGTAGGAGGAGAGTTCGGACGGGCTCATGAAGGCGCCGGCGATCGCGTAGTACACCGGGAAGGCCACGGTGACGACGGCGACGGCGAGCAGCAGGTAGACGGCGGCGCGGCCGAGCAGGTCGCGCGGCGAGCGGCCGGCCAGCACGCGGGGGCGCGGACGCGGCGCGGCGGCCCCGCCCCGGGCCCCGGGCCCGGCCTCGGTGGCGGTCACGGTCATGCGTAGTGCACCTTCCGCTCCAGGACGCCGAACTGGACGGCCGTGCAGGCGAGGACGACCACGAGCAGCACCACGGCCTGGGCACTCGCGGTGCCGAAGTCGCTGGAGCCGTAGGCGAAGGCCTTCTCGTAGACGGAGTAGACGAGGGTCCGGGTGGCGCCGTCCGGGCCGCCCTTGGTGAGGATGTGGATCTGGCCGAAACTCTGCAGCGAGTGGACGGTGGAGACCACGGTCAGGAAGAACAGGTTCGGGCCGAGCATCGGCACGGTGATCGAGCGGGCCAGCCGCAGGCCCGAGGCGCCGTCGATCCGCGCGGCCTCCAGGATCTCGCCGGGGATCGAGCCGATGCCGGCGGACAGCACCAGGACGTTGTAGCCGAGGCTCATCCACACCGTGGTGACGGCCACCGAGAGCAGCGCGTACCGGGAGTCGGTCAGCCAGCCGATCGGGCCGAGCCCGAGGTGCGAGAGCAGGCCGTTGAGCACCCCGCTGGCGGGGTTGAAGAACACCGCGAAGACCACGGACGCACTGGCCACCGAGAAGGCGAAGGGCAGCGCGAACGCGGAGCGCAGCAGCCGCACGCCCCGGATCCGGTTCTCCAGGAGCAGCACCAGCGCCAGCGCGCCCAGCACGCCGGGCACCACGGTGAGCAGCGTGAACAGGGCGGTGGTGACGAGCGTGCGCCGGAAGTCCGCCGAGGTCAGCAGCTCGGTGTAGTGCTTCAGCCCGACGTAGCGGGAGGGCGCGCCGAACAGGTCGTTGGCGTGTCCGCTCAGGTAGACGGTCCGCCCCAGCGGGTAGCCGATGAAGAGGACGAAGACCACCAGGGAGGGCAGCAGGAAGGCCCAGGCGAGCCCGTGCTCGCCCCAGCGGTTTCGGCGGCCCGGGTGGGGCTTGGTGTGCGGTGCGGTCGGCATGGGTTTGCGCGTCCCGCCTTTCGTTGCGTCGGTTCCGGCCGAAACCGTGTCCTGCCCACACGGCGGGCCGGAAACCCCACGGTGACCAACGGGTGTCGGTGGGCTTACGCGTTCGCGCCGGATTCGGCCGGTCGTGGGCGGACGGGCGTTGGGGCACGTTCCCGGCCGTTCCGGCACGCCCTCCGGCGGCCGCTCCAGCACCCCTCCGGCGCGCCGGCCTGTCGGTGCGGCGTCGTACGGTTCCCGGATGAACGACGACACCGCATTCGACCTACCGGCCGCGATGGCCGAATCCCTGCGGGGCCGCGCGGACGCCCGGGCGCTCGTCGAGGGCTTCGCGGCCTACTGGGGCGAGCCGCTGCAACCCGGCGACGGCTTCGAGGACGCCGAACTCGACGCCGCCGAGCGGCGCCTGGGCCTGCGGCTGCCGCCCGCGCTGCGCGAGGCGTACCGGCTGTTCGGCCGCCGGGAGGACCTCACCGGCAACCACAACCGGCTGCTCCCGCCGGAGGGGCTGTTCGTCCTGGACGGCGCCCTGGTGTACCAGGAGGAGAACCAGGCCTGCGCGCACTGGGGCGTGCTGCTGGCCGACCTCGACCAGGACGATCCGCCGACGGTGGGCCGGCCGGACCTCGCGGACAAGTCGGCGGAGCGGTGGGAGCCCTGGGAGGAGCGCTTCTCGACGGCCGCGGCGGCGATGGCGATGGTGGAGAAGCTGCTGCAGGACGACGAACTGAGCGTGTTCGCCGAGTCGGACACGGAGGTTCCGGAGGGGATGACGGAGCTGCCCCGACTCGGCCGTGGCTGTCGCTGGTTCGCCTGGCCGGACGTGCTGGTCGTCGAGATCGACGAGGGCTTCGTGGTGGCCCGGGCCCGGACCGAGGAGGCGCGGGACGCGTTCGCGGAGCTGTAGCCGTGGGGCGCTAGGACCTGTCCGCTGACGGCCCAACGACCGGGTGTGGAGCGGTCGTTGGGCCGGGATGGGTCAGGCGGTGGCGCCGCCGTCCAGGACCAGGTCGGCGCCGACGGTGAAGGCCGCCTCGGACGAGGCCAGGTACAGCACCGCGGCGGCGATCTCCTCGACCGCACCCGCCCGGCCGACCGGGAGGCTCTCCTTCATCCGTGCGGCCTTGTCGGCCTCGTTCTCGCCGGGCCGGGTGGACATGCTGGTGTCCACCGGGCCGGGGCTCACCATGGTGATCCGGACGCCGTCCGCGATGTGGTCGAGCGCGGCGCTGCGGGTCAGCGCGGTGACGGCGGCCTTGCTGGCGGCGTAGGCGCCGAGGCCGGGCACGCGCATGTGGACGCCGAGGTTGGAGGAGACGTTGACGATCGCGCCGCCGCCGTGCGCCCGCATGTGGCCGATCTGGTGCTTCATGGCGAGCCAGGTACCGGTCAGGTTGACGTTGAACACCCGGTGCCACTCGTCCTCGTCGATGTCGGCGACCGGGCCGACGGCGCCGAACACGCCCGCGTTGTTGACGGCGACGTCCAGGCCGTCGAGCAGCTCGACGGTCTCCCGGACCAGCCGGGCGGCGTCCTGACCGTCCGCCACGTCCCCGGTCAGCGCGACGGCCTTGCCGCCGGCCCGCTCGATCAGCTCGACCGTCTCGGCGAGCGGGCCCGCGCTGCGGCCCGCGACCGCGACCCGGGCGCCCTCTCGGGCGAAGGCGAGCGCCACGGCCCGTCCGATACCGCTGCCGCCGCCGGTGACCAGGACGGACTTGTCGGTGAAACGCGTGGTCATGAGATGTGCTCCTTGATCTGGATGGTGCGTTCTGGTGCGGTGTCGGTCTCTGCGGTGTCGGTCTCAAGGGTGGCCTCGGGGGTCGCCTCGGGGGTCGCCCGCGCCAGCGTGGCGACCGCGACGGCGGTGAGCGCCAGGGCGACGCCCGCCGCCGCGAAGGCCGTGGCGTAGCCGCCGACCACGCTCGGGCGGGTGGCGGCGAGCGCCATCAGGGCGGCCACCCCGGCGGTGGGGCCGAGTTCCATGGCGGTGTTGAGCACGCCTGCGGCGAGGCCGGTCCGTTCGGGCGGCACGCCTGCGGTGGCGAGCACGGCCGCGCCGGCGAAGGCGGCCGCGGCCCCGGCGGGCAGCAGGAGCAGCCCGGGCAGCAGCCCGGTGGCGTAGCCGCTGCCGGGGGCGAGGCCCGCCAGCAGGCCGAGCCCGGCCGCGGCGAGGGCGAGCCCTCCGGCGGTGACCGCGACGGCGCCGTAGCGGGCGATCAGCGGCCCGGCCAGGCGGCCGGCCGCCAGCAGCGCCGCCGCGTACGGGAGGAAGGCGCCGGAGGTGGCCAACACGCCCCAGCCGCGGACCTGTTGGAGGTAGAGCGCGAGCAGCAGGAAGGTCAGGGCGGTACCGGCGGCGGCCGCCATGACGGCGGCGAGGGCGGTGGCCCGGCGGCGGTCGGCGAGGAAGCCGGGCGGCAGCAGCGGGTCGGCGGTGCGCCGTTCGGCGGCGGCGAAGGCGAAGAGCACGGCGAGGCCGACGACCAGCGGCAGCAGCGTCGCGGGGCTTCGCCAGCCGTGTTCGGTGGACGCCACCAGGCCGCAACTGGCCGCGCAGACACCGGTGGCGGCCAGGGCGGCGCCGGACAGGGCGAAGCCGGGCCGGCCGGCCGTGGTGACGCTCATGGACCCCCCCTCTCTATAATGACCGTTCGGTCCAGTATCGGGACGACAGAAGAGGCCCCCCGCCATCGCCCCGCGATCCGTCAGTCGAGCAGCACCAGCGCCTGCTCGGCGGCGTCCCGCACCCGGGACGCGCCGTCGGCGGTCTTCCCCATCACCCGCATGCCCTGCATCAGCACCATCAGCATCCGGGCCAGCGCCCGGGGTTCGCGCCCGGCGGGCAGCTCCCCCTGCGCCTCGGCACGCACCAGGGCGGCGGTCAGCACCGTCTCCAGGTGGGCGAGGCTGGCGCCGACCCGACGGGCCGCCGAGGGGTCGTGCGGGGCGAGCTCGACGGCGGTGTTGACGACGAAGCAGCCGCGCTCCCGCCCGTCCCCGGCCGACTCCGCCGCGTACCGGCGGACCAGCGCGCGGACGGCCGGCAGCACCGGGCCGGGCTGGGACAGCTCGGTCAGCAGCACCGGGTCGACCTGCTCGCCGTACCGCTCCAGCGCCCGCAGGAACAGTTCGTGCTTGCTGCCGAAGGTGGCGTAGATGCTCGCCCGGGCGATCCCGAGCTCCTCGACCAGGTCGGCCATCGAGGTGGCCTCGTAGCCGCGCCGCCAGAACAGCTCAAGGGCCGCCTGGAGCACGGCGTCCGGGTCGAATTCCTTCGTTCGCGCCATGGGAGAACGCTAACCCTTTCCAGAATGATCAGTCAAGATAGGCCCCGAAGGTCGCACACGTGTGATCTGACGGAGCATTGCCAACTGGACTAGACCATGGCTACCCTTACCGCCCCGTACCTCCTCCTCCCCCCACAGGAGGCGTTTCCCCATGCCCGCGAACCTTCCCAGCTCCCCCCAGCAGGCGGCCGAGGCCGCCCGCCCGCTCGTCCTGACGGCCTTCCGGATCGTCGTCGGCCTGCTCTTCGCCTGCCACGGCGTCGCCTCCGTCTTCGGAGTCCTCGGCGGGACCAAGGGCGGCGGCAGCATCCCGCTCGGCCAGTGGCCCGGCTGGTGGGCCGCACTGATCCAGCTGGTCGGCGGCGCCCTGGTGCTGCTCGGCGTCGGTACCCGGACCGCCGCCCTGCTCTGCTCCGGCTCGATGGCGTACGCCTACTTCACGGTCCACCAGGAACACTCCCTGCTCCCGCTGCAGAACGGTGGCGAACCCTCCGTCATGTTCTGCTGGGCCTTCCTCGCCATCGCGGTGCTCGGCTCCGGCCCCTACGCCCTGGACCGGCTGCTGACCCGGCGCACCACGGCCGAGCCGGCCGCCCGACCCGCCCCGGCCGGCGCGCACCCGGGCCAGGCCGGCTGAGCACCCGGCCCGGCCCGGCCCAGGGCCCGACGGGCGGCTCGACGAAGAGCCTGGCGAAGGGCTCGGCCGGAAGGCCCGACGGACTGACTGTGCGGGGTCAGTCCTCGGCCAAGTGCCGTTCCACCGAGGCGACCTTGGCGGTGAGCCCGTCGGTGACCCCGGCCCGGTCGTCGATCTTGATGACCGTGCTCACCCGGTCGCTGTAGGCCTTCACCGCCTCGATCGCCTCCCGGATCACCGGCATCACCTCGTCCCACTCCCCCTCGATGCTGGTGAACATCGCGTCGGTCCGGTTGGGCAGTCCGCTCGCCCGGACCACCCGGACGGCTGCTGCCACCGCCTCTCCCACGTCCTCGCCGATCCCCAGCGGGGTCACCGAAAAGGCTGCGATCACGGCTCTGCGCTCCTTCCGCCGACGGCACTCACCGGCGGCACTGGTCGTGGCCGGGACCAGGTTCCGGTCCGGGCCGCGACCAGGCTAACCAGCCTTGCCGGCGCTCACACCACGGTCGGCAGCGGCGGTTCGACCGCGAGCGGAGCAGTGGCGCGGGCCCGGTGCTGGGCGGCCCACGCGGTGAGGGCCACCGTGCAGGCGTGGTCCAGGTGGCGCAGCCCGGACCAGTCGAGTTCCACCGGCCGGTCGGCCGGCAGCCGTTCCAGGGCGTCCAGCAGCCGGGGCAGCCGCAGGAAGGTCGCGTTGCCGGTGAGCCGGACGCGCTGCAGGGCCTCGCCGGACGGCAGGACCAGTTCCTCCAGGCCGATCTGGAGGTGCGAGGTCTGCCAGGCGGACTTGGCCACGGCCAGGCCGATGCCGATCAGCACCCCCTCGAACAGGTCGGTGGCGATGATGGCGCTCGCGGTCACCGCGAGCACCAGCGCCTCGCCCCGGTGGCCGCGGCAGAGTGCGGCGATCCGCCGCAGCGGGACGAGCTTGGCGCCGGCGTGGACCAGGACGGCGGCCAGCGCGGTGAGCGGGACGAGCCCGAGCACGCCGGGCAGCAGCGCGGTGAACAGCAGCAGCCAGAGCCCGTGCAGGGTGCGCGAGGCCTTGGTCCGCGCCCCCGCCTGGACGTTGGCCGCGCTGCGGACGATCACCGCGGTCATCGGAAGGGCGCCGAGCAGCCCGCAGACGGTGTTGCCGATGCCCTGGGCGGTCAGCTCGCGGTCGTAGTCGGTGCGCCGGCCGTGGTGCATCCGGTCGACGGCGGCGGCGCTGAACAGCGTCTCGGCGGAGGCGATCAGGGTGAAGGCGACGACCGTACCGAGGCCGGCGGTGCCGGCCAGCGCGCCCAGCGCGGCGCGGTCGGGCAGTTGGACGACGTCGAGCAGGCCGGACACCCGGACCCTCGCCACCGGCAGGTCGGCGGCGGCCGTGACGGCGGCGGCCAGCCCGACCGCGGCCAGCGGCGCGGGGACGCTGCGGGCGACGCGCCCGGGCAGGTACTTCCAGCCGACCAGCACCAGCAGGGTGGCCAGGCCCAGGGCGATCGCGCTCGGGTCGGCCGCGCCGGTGACCGCGTCCGCCAGCAGGCCGGGCAGTCCGGTGATCTTCTCCGGCCCGGTGGCCGGGGCGCGGCGGTCGGCGAGCGCGTACAGCTGGCCGAACAGCAGGGTCAGCCCGATGCCGGCCAGCATGCCGTGCACCACCGAGGCGGACATCGCCCGGAACCAGCGGCCGAGCCGCAGGGCTCCCATCGCGATCTGGAGCAGCCCGGTGCCGAGCACGAGCAGGCCGAGCGCGGGGGCGCCGAAACGCTGGACGGCGTCGTAGACCAGGACGGTCAGCCCGGCCGCCGGGCCGCTGACCTGGAGACTGCTGCCGGGCAGGAGTCCGACGACCAGGCCGCCGACGATGCCGGTGACCAGCCCCAGCTCGGCGGGGACGCCGGAGGCGACCGCCACCCCGACGCAGAGCGGCAGGGCGACCAGGAACACCACCAGCGAGGCGGGCAGGTCGTAGCGCCAGGGGACGGCGCGCAGCGCGGCGAGCGGGGGCCGGCGGCGGCCCGGCGGGGCGGCCTTGCCGGGGTGGCCCGGCGGGGCCTTGCGGCGGCGGGGCGGTCGGCTCACCCGGTCACCACCGGGGGGCGGGCAGGGAGACAGCGCATGGCGGCGTTCCTTTCGCGCGCCCGCCGCTGCGGGCACGCCGTCACAGGGGGGTGAGGAGGGGGCAGGGGCGAGGAGAGAGGAGAGAGGCAGGGGTGAGACGAGCGAGGGGGTGGACCGCACGGCGGGGGCGACAGCGGTACGGCCGCGGGTCCGGGCGGACCGGGCGGCGGCGGGTGTCGGGTCGGTGCGGCCAGGGGGTGCGTCCCCCGCTCGGGCGCGGCGGACCGGGCACGCTGGTCCTGGACGGGACCGGCCCCCGGAGCTCCCCCGCTCCCGGACCGTCCCGAACCCCCCTGCCGCGCCCTCAGTCGGACGTCACGGGCCCGGCGTGCCACCGACGGTACCCAGGGGTGCGGGGCGGGCCGACCTCGGGCACCGTCCCTTCACCCGCACTGCACACCGGCCGCGCTTTCCGCCGCGGAACGGCCGGTTCCCCGGGTACACCAGCGCGATCGACGCCTGTGCGTACGAACCGGACCCCCTCTCCGCGGCCCCCGGACGCCTACGGCGGCCTGCGGTTTCGCACCCCGGAGCCGGCTTCCACATTCTGTTGAACCTCCCCTTGACGCCCCGACGAGCCCCGCCGTACCGTGTTTCCGCATACAGAAACCATTCTTCCGTATGGTGGAATTCTGGAGATGAGCCCTCCGACCCACTGCGGGCCGACGCAGGAGAAACCCGATGCCTCGTATGACAGCCGCCCGCGCGGCCGTGGAGATCCTCAAGCTCGAAGGCGTTGAGGTCGCGTTCGGCGTGCCGGGCGCAGCCATCAACCCGTTCTACGCCGCGCTCAAGGCCTCCGGCGGGATCAGGCACACGCTGGCCCGGCACGTCGAGGGCGCCTCCCACATGGCCGAGGGCTACACCCGCGCCAAGGCCGGCAACATCGGCGTCTGCATCGGCACCTCGGGCCCGGCCGGCACCGACATGATCACCGGCCTGTACTCGGCCATCGCCGACTCCATCCCGATCCTGTGCATCACCGGCCAGGCCCCGGTCGCCCGCCTGCACAAGGAGGACTTCCAGGCCGTCGACATCGCCTCGATCGCCAAGCCCGTCACCAAGTCGGCCACCACCGTGCTGGAGGCCGCGCAGGTCCCCGGCGTGTTCCAGCAGGCCTTCCACCTGATGCGCTCCGGCCGCCCCGGCCCGGTCCTGATCGACCTGCCGATCGACGTCCAGCTGACCGAGATCGACTTCGACCCCGAGGCCTACCAGCCGCTCCCGGTCTACAAGCCGGCCGCCAACCGGATCCAGATCGAGAAGGCCATCGCGCTGCTCCAGGAGTCGGAGCGCCCGCTGATCGTCGCCGGCGGCGGCGTCATCAACGCCGACGCCGCCGACCTGCTGCGGGAGTTCGCCGAGCTGACCGGCGTCCCGGTGGTCCCGACCCTGATGGGCTGGGGCATCGTCCCCGACGACCACGAGCTGAACGCCGGCATGGTCGGCCTGCAGACCTCGCACCGCTACGGGAACGAGAACTTCCTCGCCTCGGACTTCGTCCTGGGCATCGGCAACCGCTGGGCCAACCGCCACACCGGCGGCCTGGACGTCTACACCGCGGGCCGCACGTTCGTCCACGTCGACGTCGAGCCCACCCAGATCGGCAAGATCTTCGCCCCCGACCTCGGCATCGCCTCCGACGCCAAGGCCGCGCTGGAGCTCTTCGTCCAGGTCGCCCAGGAGCTCAAGGCCGCCGGCCGGCTCAAGGACCGCAGCGAGTGGGCCGCCTCCACCCAGGCCCGCAAGGCGCAGTTGCAGCGCCGCACCCACTTCGACGACGTGCCGATCAAGCCGCAGCGCGTCTACGAGGAGATGAACAGGGCCTTCGGCCCGGAGACCCGCTACGTCACCACCATCGGCCTCTCCCAGATCGCCGGCGCGCAGCTGCTGCACGTCTACCGGCCGCGGCACTGGATCAACTGCGGCCAGGCCGGCCCGCTCGGCTGGACCATCCCGGCCGCGCTCGGCGTCGCCACCGCCGACCCCGAGGGCCAGATCGTCGCGCTCTCCGGCGACTACGACTTCCAGTTCATGGTCGAGGAGCTGGCCGTCGGCGCCCAGCACCGGATCCCGTACGTCCACGTGCTGGTGAACAACGCGTACCTGGGCCTGATCCGCCAGGCGCAGCGCACCTTCGACATCGACTTCCAGGTCAAGCTGGAATTCGAGAACATCAACGCGCCGGAGCTGGGCGTCTACGGCGTGGACCACGTCAAGGTCGCCGAGGGCCTGGGCTGCAAGGCGATCCGGGTCACCGAGCCCGAGGGCCTGCTGCCGGCCTTCGAGGAGGCCAAGAAGCTGGCCGCCGAGTTCCGCGTCCCGGTCGTCGTCGAGGCGATCCTGGAGCGGGTCACCAACATCTCGATGGCCGCCGCCGACATCGACAAGGTCAACGAGTGGGAGGAGATCGCCACCCTCCCCGAGCACGCGCCGACCGCCGTCAAGCCGCTGGCGCCCTGAGCCCGCCGCGGGCCGCTCGGGGCGGGATCCGGCCCGGATCCACCACTGCGCCCCGCCCCGAGTGGCCCGGACGCGCACCGGGTACAAACCGGAAGACGCTCGCGCCCGACCTCCGTGCGCGGGCCCGGAGCCCCCTGGAGCGGACACCATGCCCTTCAGCATGAGCAAGGCCGAGCGCGAGCGGTTCCTCGCCGCACCGCACGTCGGTGTGCTGGCCGTCGACTCCGGCGCCGGAGCGGACCGGGGCCCGCTGGCCGTACCGGTCTGGTACACCTACGTCCCCGGCGGCCTGCTCACCGTCGTCACCGGCCGCGACTCCGTCAAGGCCCGGCGGATCCGCGCCGCCGGGCGGTTCACCCTCTGCGCCCAGCGCGAGCAGGGCCCGGCCGCGTACGTGAGCGTCGAGGGCCCGGTGGTGGCGGTCGAGGACCGGCTCGACCGCGACGAGTGGGCCGCCCTCGCGAACCGCTACCTGTCACCCGAAGCCGCGCGCGACTACCTGGCCGCCGCCCGGGAGCAGTTGGCCGCCGACACCACCTTCCGGATGCGGCCCGAGCGCTGGTCGAGCGCCGACTTCTCCTCCTTCGGGGCCGACCTGTCGCAAGACCGGTAGGTCGGGCTCGGTCCAGGTGGTCGCGGCCACTACGGTGGCCAGGCGACCACCTGTTCCGCACTCCTTTCGAAAGGACCACCACCGTGAGCCTGTACGACATCCCGCTGCGCACGCTCTCCGGCGAGGCCGCCTCGCTGGCCGACCACAAGGGCAAGGCGCTGCTGATCGTCAACGTCGCCTCCAAGTGCGGCCTGACCCCGCAGTACACCGGCCTGGAGAACCTCCAGAAGCGCTACGCCGCACGCGGGTTCACCGTGTTGGGCTTCCCCTCGAACCAGTTCGCCGGGCAGGAGCCGGGCAGCGCCGAGGAGATCCAGACCTTCTGCTCCACCACCTACGGCGTCACCTTCCCGCTGTTCGAGAAGATCGACGTCAACGGCGACGACCGGCACCCGCTGTACGCGCGGCTGACCGAGACCGCCGACGCCGAGGGCCAGGCCGGCGACGTCAGCTGGAACTTCGAGAAGTTCCTGATCTCCCCGGACGGCACCGTCGCGGCCCGGCTGCGGCCGCGTGTCGAGCCGGAGTCGGCCGAGCTGATCGCGGCGATCGAGGCCGTCCTGCCGGCCTGATCCCCACCCACCCGCCGACGGACCGGCCCCGGGCACCCGCCCGGGGCCGGTCCGTCGTTCCCCCGGGCCGTCGAGCAGCCCCTCTCGATTGCCGAGTCGGCCTCGACTGAACTGGGCCAGTAGAACTGCGCACTACCCATGTCCGTTCGTGTGGGGGTTCGTCGAGCGGACCGTGGAGAAGACCGAGCTGCTGATGCCGGTGCGACAGCAGCCACTTCGCAGGCTCGGCCGCCCAGCGCCCGTGCCTCACCAACTCGCGCTGCTCCCACCCTCAGACTGGACGGCGCTGCTGATCCCAGCCGTCGGGTGGCGTCCACTCGTGCTCCAGGATCGAGTAGGTGATCGAGTCGCGCCAGGCGCCGTGGACGAAGACGTGAACGCGGATCCGCCCGTCCTCGGTCATCCCGGCACGGAGAAGTCTTCGCGCGGATGCCTCGTTGAACGGAGAGCGGACGGCCCAGACGCGGTGCAGGCCGAGGACGTCGAAGCCGAGCGCGCACAGCAGGTGTGACCGAACTGATGCCGCAGGCGGAGCAAGTCGTGGGGGAAGTCATCCTTACCCCGGTCCTCGCCCCTTGGGGCGAGCACATTGGCGCGTTGGATTATCCCAAGGGCTACCCAATGCGCCGCCCCCGGCCGAGGGTCGGTGGCCAGTCATCTGGTGATCGCGGAGAGCCGCCTTCGCAGGGGCTCCTCCAGGTCGAGGTTGTCGCCTCGAGTAGTGGTCTGCAGCAGTTCAGTGATGACGACAAGCTCGGCGAACTGCCCGGCTGGCGTGCCGAGGATATGGGCGAGTCGGTGACGGACCTGGGCGGCGGTGTCCGGCACGAGGAGGCTGTACGAGTGCAACACTGCCGCGTCGTACCCGGCAGGCGCGACGCCCCAGCCTTCCCAGTCGAGGACCGTCAGGGTTGGGCCCGTGAGGTTGGCCCAGTGCAGGTCACCGTGGGCCGTCGTCCAGGCAGACACCCTGGTGTCCATCGGGATGCCCAGGTACTGGGGCATGGCGCGGTCCAGGTACTCCTGCCGGACCGCGACCCGGTCGCTGGGAACGGCGGCGATGGCGTCGAGGGCGGTGCCGAGTTCGTCCCACCAGGCGCCGTCCAGATCAGGAGCTTTCCGGAGGATCGGCTCGTGAGTGGTGATGGTGGAGGCGATGACCTTCTCGTACAGCTCCGCCAGATAGCCGTGCTCGCCCTCGGTCCAGGTACGTCGCTCCCGCAGGCGTGGCTTGGGAACCGCAGGAGGCATGAGTCGTTCTGCCTCCTGCGGTCCCTCCCAGAGCTTTCCGCCGGCCTTGTCGGACGGGGCGGACACCAGTCGGAGCCAGCCCTCGCCGGACGCCGTGGCGACCGGGCGGCTGAGGGTACGTCCGCGCCAGCCCCACGCTTCGCGCGAGCCGATCGGCGTGGCCTTGAACGCGGTTGCTGCCGTGGCGTGCATCCCACGCATCCGCCTGGCGGTGCCCGGCTCAGGTTCCGAGTACATCAACAACCCTTCGGAGTACGTCCGGAGACAACGGCGGTCGGCCGACGGTTTCGGCGGCCTGCATCCAGTGTTCCGGGTTCCCCGTCGACAGGAGCACGCGTCTCACCCCTGGGGCTGAAGCCACGACGGCAAGGGCGGTCTCGGCAGAGGTCATACCGGGATTGATCAGCTTGGTCAGTTCCGGGGTCACCACGCCGGGGACCTCACCTCCGTGGAGCGGGGCGGAGGCGAACACCTCCAGTCCCGCATCCAGGGCATCGGCCAACGGGCCGTGTCCGTCGAGAGCCTGGGCGATGGGCGCGAGGTGGACGAGGGAGACCGGGAGCTGGACGGCCCACAGGTGATGATTCGGCCCGCCGGCCTGGTCGCGAGTTCGATCAGCGTGGGTACGTCGAACAGGCCACTGCTGAAGCCGCGCCAGGTCGCCACTCCATAGGCGCTGATGGTCTGTTGGCTGCACGCCTCCTCCAGAGCCAGGAAGGCGTTGTAGAGCCGGCCGGTGATCTCGCCGTCCGAGCAGACATGCTCGGGGTTGTGGACGAACACCAGGTCGGGTACCCGGCTGAGCATGAGCTTGGAGCGCGCGAGCTGCCAGGCGATGTAGTCCGGGGTGAGGCAGTGCCCGCGCTCGGCGTCCGCCGCGGACAGGGCACCGGCTCGTACCCCGATGTGCCTGGTGCCGGCCGGGACGAAGCCCACCTTCGTGGAGACGCACAGATCCGGGTAGGCAGCCAGAGCCACTGCGAGCGACGCCTCCGCCCGGCCGCCTGCGTAGTTGGGCGCCGTGTCCACCCAGTCGGCACCTCGGGAGGCGGCCATCAACGCCGCCTCGGCCACATCGAGGCAACGGTAGGTGCCGAGGCCCAGCCGGGCGGTCATCGAAGGCCTCCGATCGCGGCGGCCTGGCCGTCGACCAGCTCCGTCACGACACCGGCCGCCTGTCCGAGAGCGACGCCCGCGGCCTGCGCGAGATCGGCCAGCCGGTGAGGTTCCCCATCGGCGAGGAGCGCGAGCATCGGCTCGGCCTTGGCGGCGAACGTCCACTCCTCGCCGCCGGCGGTCAGCCGGACGGTGCCGTCGGGCAGGGCAGTGAGAACGGGCCGCGTGGTGACCAGGCGTACCTGCAGGTCGGCATCCGGTGGGGCCGCCGTGATGTGGGGCAGCGACGGCGTGAGCCGGGCTCGCTCGGTGGCGTCGCGAGCGGAGGAGAAGCGGGCGATCAGGTCGTCGCTCTCCAGCTCGGTCGCGAGGAGCTTGCCGATCGCGTCGAGGAAGGCACGCTGCTCCTCCGCGGCCCCGAAGCGCGGGATGTCCGCCCGGACGGTCTCGTGGGCACGCAACATCTCCGACAGCCAGGTGATCAAGTCGGCACCCGTCGTGCCCTGCAGCCCGCACGTGACGTGCAGCGAGTGCCGGCCCTCGGAGGCGGCGACGGCGTGCCACCAGCCCCGAGGCAGATAGAGCACATCGCCGGCGGTGAGAACCAGATCGGCGACGGGCTCTTCGGGCGGCTGCTCGGGCGTCTCGACGTCGCGGTGCATCGGCACCGTACGGGTGGGACCGCAGATGCGCCAGCGTTTCGCGCCGTCGAGCTGGACGACGACCACGTCGTGATCGTCCCAGTGGACGCCGAAGCCCTCGATGTCGGTCCAGGAGGCGTACAGGTTAACCTGCACGCCGGTTCGCAGCCGGCGCTCAAGCCGGCCGGCCAGAGCACCGATGCCGGGGTGGAGTTCGTCCCCGCCCAGACGCTCAACCACCGAGAAGTGCTCGGCGGTCATCGTGATACAGCCGTCAGTCGTTGGTGTCGGTTCGGCCGGTGGAGCCGCCGTCCGACGGCTGCTCGCTGCGCGAGCGGGCCGCGGCGACCTTGGTGCGGGCGACCAGCAGACCGTCGCCCTCCGGCTCGGTGCCGGTCGTCAGGTTCTCGGGCATGAAGCACTCCTTCGGTTTCATGGGGTGGGCCGACTGCCCGGCCCCGTCGTGGGTGCAGCGATGGATCCGTTGCCAGGACAAAGCCGCTGGCAAGGAACCTCAGGTGCTTGTGCCGCACGGCTGTTGACCGGCGCGGCCACCTGCATCCCCCAAGCCCGCGTCGGAGCGGGAGGAAGTCGTGTCAGGCACTGGTCGGGACGACGTCCCGTGCCTTCGGGGCCGGGGCCCTCACCAGCTCGGTGAGTCGCTCGTCGCCCGAGACTGCGGCGGTGGTGCCGACCTCGAACCAGATCCGCTTGCCAGCGGGGTCCGGCTCGGCGCCCCAGTTCGTCGCGAGCGCTGCCACCAGGAACAGTCCTCGCCCGCCGGTGGCGTCGAGATCGACCCCGCCAGCAACCGGCAGTTCGTGGCCGACGTCCGTCACCTCGACGCGCAGCCGTTCACCGTCCCAGGACACGCACACGACGCACGGGGCGTGGGTGTGGGTGTGGGTGTGGGACACAGCGTTGGTGATCAGCTCGCTGGACAGCAACTCGACATCGCGGAGCGCGTCCTCCGCGAGCGGAAGGCCCCAACTGCGCACGGCCTGTATCACCCGCCGCCGGGCGTTCGGTACGGCCTCGGCAGTGGGCAGCACGCGAAAGCCGAACGGGGCAGGAGTGACCGTTTGGCGAGTGGCGACGGACATGAGCGCGGACCTTTCAACCGGACGAGGTCGGCAGGGGGCCGATTCGCGCCGGGATTCACCCGGCAGGTATCTACAGAACCGCCTCCAACGCCGGTGAACCAGACCAGAATAGAAGCGGCAATGAGGCATCCGTGCTGCAAACCCGGGCATGACCTGGCCTGTTATGGCTGCAGACGAACTGACGTACCTCCGGAGGACGCGGGATGGCATCCAGGAGGTCCCGGCTGATCCAGCGCAGGGAGGCGGTCGGGCACACCCAGGAATCCCTGGCTGAAGCCCTCGACGTGGACCGTACGACCGTGGGGCGATGGGAGAGCGGCAGAGGCGCCCCACAGCCCTGGATGCGGCCGAAGCTCGCCCGCGCCCTGAAACTCTCGGTCGACCAGTTGGCCGACTTGCTGGCAGCACCCCCTGCAGCCGCCAAAGCAGTTCCACCGTCCAGCAGCGTCAACGAAGCCTCGCTTCTTGTGCCTGCCCGGCGCACGGACCACGACAACGACCTCGTATCGGCCGTGGCAGCCGACTCGGCAGAGTCCGCGCTGTTCCTCCGTTTCGCGAGCGCGTCCAACGTGGACGACACGCTGCTCGAACAGATCGACGCGGACCTCGCGAGGCTGGCAGGGGACTACGTGAGCAAGCCGGTGTCCGAGCTCTTCCATGACATCGGAACCCTCCGGCGAGGAGTGTTCGACTTACTTCGAGGCCGTCAACGCCCCTACCAGACAGGCCATCTCTACCTGCAGGCCGGACGCCTCTGCGGCCTGGCCACCCATGTCGCCCTCGACCTCGGCCAGTACACAGCTGCGGCTACGCATTCGCGAACCGCCTGGCGTTGCGCGGAGCCACCCGGCCACAACGGTCTCCGGGCCTGGATCCGATCCATCCAGTCCCTGATCGCCTACTGGCAGCAGGACCACCACCAGGCCGCCGAGCTGGCCAGAGCCGGGCTGCCGTATGCGGACAGCGGGACGATCGCAGCGCGTCTGCTCAGCCTCGAAGCACGGGCTGCTGCGGCGCTCGGCGACAGCGCGAGCGCGCTACGGGCCGTGGAAGCTGCCGAGGCGGCGCGGAGCGCCGTAGCCGGAGTGGATCTTCCCGGCGTATTCACGTTTCCCGATGCCAAGCAGTGGACCTACGCCGGCACCGCCCTCCTTGCCCTGGGCAGCCAGGTTCACGTGAACCGTGCCATCGAGGCGTCCTCCAGGACCATTGCCCTGTACGAGTCCGCACCGCGGCAGGAACAGTCCTCCGGTGACCTGTTGGCGGCCCGCCTCGACCTCGCCAACGCCCACCTCGCCCACGGCGACCTCGACGGCGTGCAGGAGAAGCTCTCGGTGGTGCTGAACGCCGCACCGGACCGGCGAACAGCGAGCATCTCTGCCCGACTTCGAGCCCTGAGCACCCGTCTCGCCGAGCCCGCCTACGCAGGCTCCCCGATCGTCCTGAGTCTCCGCGAGAATGTCAGAGAAGCCTGCTCTCGACCCGCACTCACGAATCCTCCGGAGCTGCCCCAGTGACGAGCAACACCGCACAGCAGGACGCCGCTATCGCCGACAAGGCGATCCTCGCGAACAGCGCCTACACCGACGGACGCCACCTGGCCGCCCGCCAGTCCATCTACCGGTGGCAGCAGCCGCGGTACGACCTGCCCGGGATCGTCCTCGAAGAGCTGGCCGGCACAAGCGGGATCGTCCTGGACGCCGGGTGCGGCAACGGCAAGTTCGTCAGCCGCCTGCACAAGGATCGCCCGGACCTCCAGGTCGTCGGGATGGACATTTCGGCGGGCATCCTCGCCGACGTCGAGAAGCCGGTCCTGGTAGCCGACGCCCAGGCCCTGCCCTTCGCCGACGACAGCGCCGACGCCGTGTTGGCCCTGCACATGCTGTACCACGTCAGCGATATCGAGGCCACGATCGAGGAACTGGCCCGCGTCCTCCGGCCTGGCGGTGTGCTCATCGCCTCGACCAACAGCACCAGCGATAAAAAGGAGTTGGACCGGCTCTGGGCCCGGGCCGCAGGCGACATCCTCGGGATTCCCGAGGGGCCGGCGCGGGTTTCCCTCAGCTCCCGCTTCTCCCTGGAAAAGGCCCCCGGCTACCTCGGAACAGCGTTCAAGGACATCCGGGTCCGGGAACTGCCTGGCGCCATCGAGATCACCGATCCTGCGCCGATCGTTTCCCACCTCGCCTCCTACGAAGCGTGGGCTGACCAATGCGGCGTCCCTTTCCGCGAGACGGTCAGTCGGGCGGCAGAGATCGCTGCCGCCGCCATCAAGACAGAAGGCTCATTCAAGATCACGTGCCTCGGTGGCATTCTGACTTGTAGGCGGTAAGGCGGCCGAGCGACATGGTCACTGCCTAAAACGACAAGGTGGTTTCCTCGCGTCATCATGGCTGCTCTGGTCCATCTGGACTCCTCCAGGGCGAAAAGAGCAGTCGTTCATATGCCGTCCGGTCGGCCTGATCCCCACCCGCCGGCGGGGAGGGCCGCAGGTGGTGGCCCTCCCCGTCACAGCAACAGGCGGGTCCCCGGTGGGAGTTCACCGGATCCGGCGGCGTCGCGCAGATGTGCCAGCAGGGTCGCGCGCAGCGCCTCCGCCGCGCGGGTGAGCGGCACTTCGTGGCCGTGGGCGACGGCGATGGTGCGGCCCAGGCCCGGCCCGGCGAAGGGTGTGACCGCGAGGCCCGAGCGGGCCGCGACCATCCCCGGGACGACCGCGGGCCCGAGTCCGGCCCGGACGAAGCCGAGGACCGCGTCCATCTCGCCGCCCTCCACCGCGAACTCCGGCTCGAAGCCGGCCGCCCGGCAGGCTGCCAGGGTCGCCTCCCGGACGTCGTAGCCCTCCCGGAACATCACCAACGGCCGCCCCCGCAGCTCCGCCACCCGCGCCTTGCGCCGGGCCCGCCGCTCGGCGGAGACCAGCACCAGCTCCTCGTGCAGCAGCTCGGTGACGGCCAGCGCGGGCGCGGCCTCCCCGCTCGGCGGGGTGATGATCAGCGCGAGGTCCAGCTCCCCCGCCGCCAGCGAGCGGACCAGGTCCCGCGAGCCGCCCTCCCGGACGGCCAGCGCCACCCCCGGGTGGCGGTCCCGGAACAGCCGCAGCACGTCCGGCACCAGGCTGGTGCACAGACTCGGCGGCGCGCCCAGCCGCACCCGGCCGCGGCGCAGCTGGACCGTCTCCTGGACGGCCAGCCGGGCGCTCTCGGTGTCCGCGAGGATGCGCCGGGCCAGCGGCAGCAGCGCCTGCCCGGCGTCGGTCAGGGCGATGTTGCCGCGCGTGCGGTGGAACAGCTCGGCGCCCAACTCCCGCTCCAGTGAACGGATCTGCTGGGAGAGCGAGGGCTGGGCGACGTGTGCCGCCTCGGCGGCCCGGGTGAAGTGGCGGGTCTCGGCGACGGCCAGGAAGTAGCGGAGTTGCTGGAGCTGCACCCCACCAGGATAGGCCGCGCCGATAGGCCCTGGCTATCGTCGTGAGCCGCATCATGTCTTGGACGCACCCTGGCGCCCGTCCCTACCGTTGCTGCCATGACAACCGCGACTCGGACGGCCCGGCGCCCGTCCACCCTGGCGACCCTGTGGCGGTCGACCGTCGGCAAGAAGGCGGTGATGGCCGTCAGCGGGCTGGTCATGCTGCTGTACCTGGTCGCACACATGCTGGGCAACCTCAAGGTGTTCGCCGGCCCCGACGACATCAACGGCTACGCGGCCTGGCTGCGCACCATCGGCCAGCCGTTCCTGGGCCACGAGTGGTTCCTCTGGATCGCCCGGTTCGGCCTGCTCGCCGCCGTCCTGCTGCACGGCGTGTCCGCCTACCAGCTCAGCCGCCGCGACCTCGCCGCCCGGCCGAGCAAGTACGTCCACAAGCGCCGCCGGGCGAGCTACGCGACCCGGACCATGCGCTGGGGCGGGGTGATCCTGGCGCTGTTCATCGTCTGGCACATCCTCGACCTCACCACGCTCACCGTGAACCCCGCCGCCGAGCACGGCCACCCGTACCAGAACATCGTGGCCTCCTTCGGCCAGTGGTACAGCTGCGTGTTCTACATCGTCGCGATGCTGGCCGTCGGCCTGCACATCCGGCACGGCTTCTGGAGCGCCGCGCAGACCCTCGGCGCCAACAACGCCCGCCGCGACCGCGCGCTGAAGCTGACCGCCAACGGCCTGGCGCTCGTACTGACCGCCGGCTTCCTGTCCGTCCCCGTGGCCGTGATGACCGGAGTCGTGAAGTGAGCTACCTGAACTACACCCTCGGCGAGCCGATCGCCGACACCAAGGCCCCCGGCGGGCCGATCGAACAGCGCTGGGACCAGCGGCGGTTCGACGCCAAGCTGGTCAACCCGGCCAACCGGCGCAAGCACACCGTGATCGTGGTCGGCACCGGCCTGGCCGGCGGCGCGGCCGGCGCCACCCTGGCCGAACAGGGCTACCACGTCGTCCAGTTCTGCTTCCAGGACTCCCCGAGGCGCGCTCACTCGATCGCCGCCCAGGGCGGCATCAACGCGGCCAAGAACTACCGCAACGACGGCGACTCGATCCGCCGGCTGTTCTACGACACCGTCAAGGGCGGCGACTTCCGCGCCCGTGAGTCCAACGTGCACCGGCTCGCCCAGGTGTCGGTCGAGATCATCGACCAGTGCGTCGCCCAGGGCGTCCCGTTCGCCCGCGAGTACGGCGGCCTGCTGGACACCCGCTCCTTCGGCGGCGTGCAGGTCTCCCGGACCTTCTACGCCCGCGGCCAGACCGGCCAGCAGCTGCTGCTCGGCGCCTACCAGGCGCTGTCCCGGCAGATCGCCGCCGGGAACGTGGAGATCCACCCGCGCACCGAGATGCTCGACCTGCTGGTCGTCGACGGCCGGGCCCGCGGCATCGTCGCCCGCGACCTGGTCACCGGCGCGATCAGCACGTACACCGCCGACGCCGTGGTCCTCGCCAGCGGCGGCTACGGCAACGTCTTCTACCTCTCCACCAACGCCAAGAACTCCAACGCCACCGCGATCTGGCGGGCCCACCGGCGCGGCGCCCACTTCGCCAACCCGTGCTTCACCCAGATCCACCCCACCTGCATCCCGCGCTCCGGCGACCACCAGTCCAAGCTCACCCTGATGAGCGAGTCGCTGCGCAACGACGGCCGGATCTGGGTGCCCAGGGCCCAGGGCGACACCCGGCCGCCGGCCGAGATCCCCGAGGACGAGCGGGACTACTACCTGGAACGGATCTACCCGGCCTTCGGCAACCTGGTGCCGCGCGACATCGCCTCCCGGGCCGCCAAGAACGTCTGCGACGAGGGCCGCGGCGTCGGCCCCGGCGGGCAGGGCGTCTACCTGGACTTCGCCGACGCCATCCGCCGGCTGGGCCGGGACGCCGTCGCCGCCAAGTACGGCAACCTGTTCGACATGTACGAGCGGATCACCGCCGAGGACCCGTACCGGGTGCCGATGCGGATCTACCCCGCGATCCACTACACGATGGGCGGACTCTGGGTCGACTACGACCTGCAGACCACCGTCCCCGGCCTGTTCGCCGTCGGGGAGGCCAACTTCTCCGACCACGGCGCCAACCGGCTCGGCGCCAGCGCGCTCATGCAGGGCCTCGCCGACGGCTACTTCGTCCTGCCGCCCACCCTGAACGACTACCTGGCCCGCAACCCGCTGCCCGCCGTCCCCGCCGACCACCCGGCGGTCACCGAGGCCGAGGCCGAGGTCGAGGACCGGCTGAACCTCATCCTCGCGGTGGACGGCGACCGCACCCCCGACTCCTTCCACCGCGAACTCGGCGAACTCCTCTGGGACGAGTGCGGGATGGCCCGCGACGAGGCCGGACTGCGCCGGGCCCTGGAACGGATCCCGCAGCTGCGCGAGGAGTTCTGGCGCCGGATCAAGGTGCCCGGCACCGGGCAGGAGCTCAACCAGTCGCTGGAGAAGGCCAACCGGCTCGTCGACTACTTCGAGCTCGCCGAACTCATGTGCCTGGACGCCCTGCACCGCGCCGAGTCCTGCGGCGGCCACTTCCGCACCGAGAGCCAGACGCCCGACGGCGAGGCCGCCCGGCGCGACGAGGAGTACGGCTACGCCGCCGCCTGGGAGTTCACCGGCACCGGCGCCGCCCCCGTCCTCCACCGCGAGGCCCTCGACTTCGCGTACGTCCACCCCACCCAGCGGAGCTACGCATGAACCTCACCCTGCGCATCTGGCGCCAGGCGGGCCCGGACGCACCCGGGTCGATGACGACCTACCAGGTCGGCGGCATCAGCCCCGACATGTCCTTCCTGGAGATGCTCGACAGCCTCAACGAGGAGCTGATCACCCGCGGGGACCAGCCCGTCGCCTTCGACCACGACTGCCGCGAGGGCATCTGCGGCGCCTGCGGCATGGTCATCAACGGCCAGGCCCACGGCCCCGAGCGGACCACCACCTGCCAGCTGCACATGCGGCACTTCCAGGACGGCGACACCATCGACGTCGAGCCGTGGCGGGCGGCGGCCTTCCCGGTGGTCAAGGACCTCGTGGTGGACCGCTCCGCCTTCGACCGGATCATCGGCTCCGGCGGCTACATCTCCGCCCCCACCGGCAGCGCCCCCGACGCGCACGCCACGCCCGTCCCCAAGGAGGCCGCCGACACCGCCTTCGAGCACGCCGAGTGCATCGGCTGCGGCGCCTGCGTGGCGGCCTGCCCGAACGGCTCGGCGATGCTGTTCACCTCCGCCAAGGTGGTCCACCTCAACGTGCTCCCCCAGGGCGCGCCGGAGCGCGCCTCCCGGGTGCGGAACATGGTCACGGCCATGGACGCCGAGGGCTTCGGCGGCTGCACCAACACCGGCGAGTGCGCCACCGCCTGCCCCAAGGGCATCCCGTTGCCCAGCATCGCCGCGATGAACCGCGAGTTCCTGCGGGCCACGCGCGGTTGACGGGCCACGCCGACCGGCCCCGCGCCCCCGGGCGCGGGGCCGACGGCGTGCAGTGGGGCGTGCGGGGCGTTCGCACGCTCCCCCAAGGGGTGGCGGATCGTCAGGACCGGCGCCCGTGCCCGGGAATTCGCGCTACCGTGGTCCTCCGCTACGGAAGGACGGCATATGCCCGAGGTTCAGTCCTGTTCCGGTTGCGGCGGGTCCGGGGGGACCCAGAAGACCGAAGCCACGGTCGAACGGGACGACGAAGGGAGCATGGTGCCGAGGATCCACACCTTCTGGTCGCCCTGCGGTCGGTGCCACGGATCCGGGACGGTGGTCATCGGATGAGGCTGGTCTTCGAGTGTGTCGAGTGCGGCGGACACTACCTGCCGCCCGAGAGCATGGCGTACCCGGACGGGCCCGCCTCACCGATCTGGTGCTCGCACTGCCAGACGGCCAAACGGTCCGCCGGCCTCCAGGAGGACCCGCTGCTCACCCGCGTGGCGCTGGCCGCCGCCCGGGCCGCGCTGGCCCGGCGCACCGCCGACGGCGAGCCCACCGCGCGCGCCGACGTCCGCCCGTCCCGGCCGCCGCTGTCCCGCCGGGCCGGGCCCGGCCCGGGCGGGGTGCGCAGCAGGCTGGGCTGAGTCGCCGGCCCCCGGCGCTCGCGAGGAACCGCTCCAGCACGACGGCGCCGGCGAGTACCGCCGGACACACCCGTGCCGCGTCCTAGAAGAGCGCCTCCTGGGTGTCCGGCTCCGGCGGGCGGACCCGCTCCTCCAGGACCACTCCGGACGTCGGGCGGCCGGAGACGGGCGCGAGCGTCCAGCCGGTGAGCAGCCGGGTGTCCAGCAGCAGCGGCCCCGAGCCGTCGGCCTGGTCCAGGAACAGGTGGCGGCCCACCGGCGGCCGCAGGGTGCCCGCGATCACCGCCCCGGCGGCCAGACCGCCGACCTGCCGGTACGCCTCCGGGGCGCCGTCGGACAGCCCGAACCGCGCCACGTGGTCGACCACCGGGCGCTCGGCGAGCAGTTCCAGCGCGTGGCCGGCCAGCAGGCGGTGCGTCTGCGTCCGGGCCTCGGCCAGCACGGCCCGGCGGTACGGCTCGTCGCCGTGCGCCCACCAGTGCTCGGTCTTCAGCCTGGCCTTGAACCGCTCGCGCGCCAACCCGGAGGCGGCGACGGTGAGTTCGGCGCGCCGGATGGCCGGCAGCCCGCCCCGGGCGGTGAACGCGTAGGCCAGTGCGCCCTGTTCGAGCAGTCGGCTGTCGCCGCGCTGCTCGGCGGTCAGGCCGACCTTCAGCAGGCCGTCGCCGAACCAGGCGAGGTAGAGCAGGTACGTCCGGCCGTCGTCGAGGATCTGGTCCCGGGCGAGGGCCAGGCCCCGGTCGACGCTCTGGCAGGCCGGGCACTGCACCGCGGCGCCGTCCGGCGCGATCACCGCGTGGTGCGGGCACGGGGTGCGCTCCGTCGCCCCGGCCAGCCAGGCGCCGGTGCAGCGGCGCGGCCCGCCCAGCAGCCAGCCGACCTCCGCGCCGGGCGTGACGGCCCGCTCGTGCGCCTGGCCGCCGCGCACGGCGCCGAGCAGGGCGCGGCCCCCGTGCCAGCTCAGCCCGGTGGAGACCCAGCCGCCGGGCCGGTCCGGGTGCTGCGGTGCGATCGTCACGGGTATCCCTCCCTCTCGAACCAGTGCAGAGTACCCGCCACCCCTGACAAACGCCCCCGGCGACGGTGCCCCCCATAGCAGTGCTCCCGTGACAGTGCCCCCTGCTAGCCTCCGCGATCATGACGCCCGACTCCGCCGCCCAGCCCGCCGCCACCGCCAGCCCGTCCCCCCTCAGCGCCGACGACCTCGCGCTCGCCCTCCGGCTCGCCGCCGCCACCCTGCGCGAGGCGCCCGCGGACGCCGACTGGTCCCGGCCCGCCGGCGCCGTCGCCTGGGCCCGCGCACCGGCGTTGGGGCACGCACCTCGCCACGTCGTCGCCGGCCGCCCGAACGCCCCCAGCCTCCGGCCGGGAGGTGCCCCCACCGCATCGCCTCCCGCCTCCGCCTTGCGCTGCCCGCACCCCGACTCCGCCACCGCCCGCCCTCCGGGCGCACGACGGGAACGTGACGACGCGCCCCGGGTGTACTGACCGGTGCAGTGAAGCCGTGCTGGTCGCGGGGCTTGGCCGGGCGGGGTGTTCACGTTCTATTGTTGCGGGCGCGGTTGGCGGCGCGGCCGGGAGGCCCGCGGCGCGACCGGTCCGGCGTGCAATGAAGGGGTGGACGGTGGCGGGGCGGCGGAACGACGGAGTGCTGGCGATCTGGGCGGAGGCGCAGCGGCAGCAGCAGCGCCGGGAGGAGGCCCGCTGGCGCGCCGAGGCGGCGCAGCAGCGCCGACTGGAGCGCGAGCAGCGCGAGGAGCAGCGGGCCGCGGCCCGCAACGAGCGGGAGGCGCAGCGGGCGTACCAGCAGTCCCGGGAGGCGGAGGCGGCCCGGCTGACGGCCGAACTGGACGCCCGGGTCGAGGAGTTGCGCGGGCTGCTGGCGGCCGGGCTGGCGGCGCCGGCGTTCGGCCCGCAGGCGCTGCTGGCGCCGCGCCCGGTGCCGCCGTTCGACCCGGGCCCGCTGGGCCGGGCGGTGGCGATGCCCGACCAGGGCGGCCCGAAGTACCACGTGCCGCCGCCGGACCAGGTGCAGTCGCGCAATCCGGGGGTGCGGCGGCAGTACGAGCAGTACCTGGCGCAGGCCCGGGCCCGGTTCGAGCAGGACTGGTACGCCGCCCAGGCGCAGGAGGCGGACCGGCAGCGCCGGCTGGCCGTGTACCACCAGGAGTACCTGGCCTGGGCGGCGCAGTTCCGCCGCCAGGACGAGGACCGCGCCGCCCGTACCGAGGAGTTGCTGCGGCGGCTGCGCGCGGGCGAGCCGGAGGCGGTGCAGGAGTACTTCACCGCCGGCCTGTACGCCTCGGCGGCCTGGCCGGAGGGCTTCCCGCACCGGCTGGTGGCGGCCTGGGAGTCCTCGACCCGGCAGCTGGTGGTGAACTGGGAGCTGCCCGGCCCGGGCGTGGTGCCGGCCGCCGGCCGGGTGCGGTACGTGAAGACGGACGACCGCGAGGCCGAGGTGGCCCGCCCGGCGACGGAGCGCAAGGCGCTGTACCGGGAGGTGCTGGCGCAGTCGGCGCTGCGGCTGGCGGCGGAGCTGTTCCGGGCGGACCGGGACGGGATGCTGGACTCGGTGGTGCTGAACGGCTTCGTCCTCGGCATCGACCCGGCGACCGGCCGGGAGGCTGAGCGCTTCCTGTCCACCCTGACCGCTTCCCGGGCCGAGTTCGCGGGGCTGGCGCTGGACCGGGTGGCACCGGTGGAGTGCTTCCAGGGCCTGGGCGGCAAGCTGTCGGCGCGCCCGGAGCGGCTGGACGAGGTGCGGCCGGACCGGCTGCCGGAGACGGTCGGCGGGAGCATGGCCGGGCACGGCGGCGAGGACGCCCCGGACCTGTTCGAGATGGACCCGATCGAGTTCGAGGAGCTGATCGCCGAACTGTTCCGGCTGCGCGGCTTCCGGGTGATGACCACGGCCCGCAGCGGCGACGTCGGGGTGGACGTGGTCGCCGAGGACCTGGATCCGGTGACCGGCGGCAAGATCGTGATCCAGGCCAAGCGCTACCGCAAGACCGTCCCCCCGACGGCCGTGCGCGACCTGGAGTCGACCGTTCGGCACCACGGGGCGAACAAGGGCATCCTGGTGACCACCGCCGGCTTCGGCCGCGGCTCGTACAGCTACATCGAGGGGAAGCCGCTGACGCTGGTCAGCGGGCCGGAGCTGGTGGAGCTGCTGGCCGAGCAGGGGTTGCGGGGTCGGCTCGGCGGCGGCTCCGCGGAGCAGGAGAAGCCCGCACCGGCCGCCGCGCCGACGGACCGGCACAGCAGCCTGACGGTCAGTTGGCAGAGCCGGACGGCCGGCGGCGACGCGGTGGAGCTGGACGTCACCGCGTTCCTGTGCACCGCCGGGCGGGTGCTGAGCGACGAGCACTTCGTGTTCTTCAACAATCCGCAGGACCCGGACGGCGCCGTGCGGCTGCACCCCACCCACTCGGTGCCGGGCGAGCCGTCCCGGGCGGTCCGGCTGACCCTGGACCTGGAGCGGCTGGCGGCCACGGTGGACGAGGTGGTGGTCGCCGTCTCCACCGAGGAGGAGGAGCCGCGGGCCCTGCCGCTCGGCTACGTGCACGGTGTCGCCCTGGCGGCGACGTACGGTCCGGGCGCGGGCGGTCCGGCGCAGTGGGCGGCCGGCACCGGCGGCGTGCCGGACAGCGCGATGCTCGTCGGCTCGTTCCAACGCACTGGCGGAGGCTGGCAGTTCAGCCCGTCGGGCCGCGCGGTGACGAATGGTCTGCTCGGGCTGGCGGGCGCGTTCGGCGTCGCGGTGGAGTAGTTCCGGGACCATGGTCCGCAGCGGCGGGACCATGGTCCTCAGGGGTCGATGTCATACCTGAGGAGGAGAAGGCCCCCGCCGAGCCGCCGAGACGGCGGGGGTCGCCCCTCCTCGGGACATACGCATCGCGCTCGAACGGATTGGGAGGATGGAACGGAACCCGAATGCCCGTTCCCGCCCTCAGGAGCACCTCCGTGACGACCCCCGCAACCGCCGTCCGTACCGGCCTGGCGGCCGCCCGCGCCACCGGCCTCAACAAGGTCTACGGGGACGGGGAGACCCGCGTCGTGGCCCTCGACAACGTCAGCGTCACCTT
>NZ_JBIVAX010000043.1:0-60603 GCF_044745805.1 Kitasatospora sp. NPDC086801 | reverse complement strand
CCGGCTCGCCCGGCACTACACCGTGCACACCGCCGCCGATCCGGCGGCCGAAGGGCCGCTGGTGCACGAGGTCTACGTGGACGCCACCTCCGGGGCGGTCGCCCTCGCCCACGACGCCCCGGCCCCGTACCAGGTCGGCGGCACGGGCGACGCGGCTGCCGCGCCTGCCGCAGGTGCCGCGAACGCCGTGGCCGCCGCCGGGGTCGCCGGGGCCGCCGCGGAACCCGCCGTCGGCACCGCCCCCGACCTGCACGGCCGTACCGTGCCGGTGAACATCTCCCGCCAGCCGGACGGGAGTTACCAGCTCGTCGACTCCACCCGCTCCGGTGGGATCGCCACCTACGACGCGACCGGGCGGGACTTCAACGACTTCCTCGGTCAGATACCCGGCGGCAGTCTCCCCGTCGCCTCCCCGGGCCCGGACTTCCCGGCCGCCACCGGCACCAGCGGCGCCACCGACGCCCACCTCAACGCCGCCGCCGTGTACGGCTTCTACCACGACCGGCTCGGCCGCGACGGCCTGGACGGCAAGGGCGGCCCGATCGTCTCCGTGGTGAACCTGACCGCCAACGGCAAGCCCTACTCCAACGCCGCCTGGGACGGGCAGAAGATGCTCTACGGCAACGGCGACGCCAGGTTCTTCCCGTTCTCCGCGGCACTGGACGTGGCCGGGCACGAGATGACCCACGGCGTCATCTCGCACACCGCCAACCTGCTCAACGCCGGTCAGTCCGGCGCGATGAACGAGGGGCTCGCCGACTACTTCGGCAACGCCGTCGAGGTGACCACGCGCGGCGTGAAGATGGACGACCCGACGGCCCCGCTGATGGGCGAGAGCCTGTGCCGCACCGGCACCCCCGAGGACTGTGCGATCCGCCGCCTGGACGACCACCGCACCACCGTGGACGACTACCTCGGTGCCGGGCGCGAGCTGGACAACGGCGGCGTGCACGCCAACTCCACCATCTTCAGCGGCGCGCTGTGGGACATCCGGCGCACCCTCGACCCGCTCACCGCCGACCGCCTGGTCTACCGGGCGATGGCCGAGTACCTCACCCCGCTGGACGACTTCGTGGCCGGGCGCAACGCGGTGCTCGCCGCCGGCCGGGCGCTCAAGCTCAGCGGGGCCGAACTGCGCAAGGTGGCGGCCGCGTTCGACGCGCACGGGATCAAGGCCGGCTGGCAGAGCCGGCTCGGGACGGACAGCCGCCCGCTGCTGCGCGGCGCCACCGGCCCGACCGGCCCGGCCACCGGCGGCGGCCACTGGGTGATGGGCGACACCCCGGCGGACGGCAAGGGCGGGATCGCCCTGTACACCGGCTCCACCACCGCCTCCGGCACCCCGACCCGGCTCAGCCCGGACGACGGACGGATCCACGGCTGGGCGGCCACCGACGGCAAGTCCGCCGTCTGGTTGGCGGTCGGGCCCGACGCCACCGGCGCCTGGGCGACGGAGGTGCTGACCAGCCCGCTGTCCGGCGGCCCGGTGCGGGTGCTGTTCCACAGCGCCGACCAGGCGATCGCCGACGTCCGGATGTCCGGCGGGGACATCGCCTTCACGGTGACCGACGACGTGAGCAGCAGCACCTGGCGCACCCGGGTCCGTCTCTCCCACGACGGCGGCCCGTTCGTGGAACTGCCACTGCCCGAGGGCCACAACCTCACGTCCCTCGCGTTCAAGGACGGCCTGCTCGGCTGGATCGAGTCCTGGACGGCGGACGGGGCCACCGTCCAGGCGCCGACGGTCTTCTCGACCGCCACCGGCAAGGTCACCGCCCAGTACCCGGTGAGCACCCCGAAGAGCAGCACCCTGCCGCTCCTCAACTTCCCGCTGTTCGCGGGCGACCAGCTGCTCTGGCTGGCGGGCCCGGCCGACGGCACCCGCCCGGCTGCTCTGCGCTCCGGCGCCGTGGACGGCTCCGGCGTGCGCGACCTGCTGCCCGCCGACTCGCCGTACACCCCGGCGGAGCGGGGGTTCACCGCCACCGACCAGGCCGTCACCTTCATGCAGCGCAGCCCCCGGCCGAACGGCGGCTGGTCGAACGCCACGCTGCCCAAGCTGTACCAGCTGCCGCTTACCGGCGGCACCCCGGTGCGGGTCTCCTGCAACCGGGGCGGCCAGTACCTGCCCGTGGCCGACCAGGGCACCCGGGTGCTCTGGCTGGACGCCACCGCCGGGCGCAACGACCTCGTGGTCCGCGACCGCCCGGCCGGGACCTGCTGACCCGAACGCCACTCACCCGTTCGCCCCGGTACCGGCACCCGCCGGTACCGGGGCGAACGCCGTTGCGCAGCGGACGGCGGGAAGTGGGGCCGGGAGTTGCTGCTACCGGGCGTCGAGTTCGCCGGTGCGGACGGCGGTGACGAAGGCCTGCCAGGCGGTAGAGGAGAAGAGGAGGGCAGGCCCGCTCGGATCCTTGGAGTCGCGGACGGGCTGCACATCGGTGAAGCCGTCGGCGACCTCGATGCACGCGCCGCCGCCTCCGCCGCTGTATGAACTCTTCCGCCAGGAAGCGTCGGTCAGGTCGACATCCACTCCAGGTCCCTCCTTGCCGCGCGGATGAAAGCTAGCGATTCGGCCTGGCCAAGGGCCTCGACCGCAAGCCGATCGTAGCTCGTGGTCAGTGCGGCAACGGAGTGGATATCCCTTTCGATGTAGCCGCGCTGCTCAATCTCGCCGTAGCTGAGAACTTTGCGGTTCGGCATGGTAAGGAGGTGCACCACGCGAGTGAACGGTCGGCTCTCGCCGAGGGAGAACGGCGCCACCTGGATGACCACGCCGGATTGATCGGCCAATTGTTCAAGGTGGAGCAACTGTTCGACCATGGTTTCCCGCCCGCCGACGAAGCGCTTGAGGCAGCTCTCGTCCAGCACCGCGTGCACGAGCGGGGGAGGCGTTCGCTCCATGACTTTCTGTCGGGCGAGCCTGAACTGGATACGTTCCTCGGCCAGTTCTAGGGTTGCACTTCCTTGCTTGGCGCAACCCACCTCGATCGCGGTCGCATACGCCGGGGTCTGGAGGAGCCCCGGGATGACGTCGATCTCGAAGATCCTGATCTGCTCCGCGAGGGCCTCGTAGTTGGCGTATTCCGGGAAGCCTTCCAGGACTGCCGCGTGCTTGAGCTGCCAGTACATCAGCACCAGCGTGCCACCGGTCTTGAGCTCCTCGTCGGCCAGCTCCGCCAACTTCAGGCTCGGCGGCCGGTGCGCAAGTTCGACGTAGGAGAGGTGCGATGCGGTGCACCCGACCTTCTTCGCCAGCTGGACCTGGGTGAGCCCAGCTGCCTCGCGTGACCTGCGGAGTTGAACTCCGAAGGCAGCCCAGGGGGACGAGGTCGGGTCGATGGTCTTCTTGTTCATGGAAACCCCCAACTCACGGCAGGCCTGACGGCAAGTCGCATTCCGCTTCCGATGCTAGGCGACGCCGGGCCACCATGTGCACAGAACGTGAAACACTGATCGCGGAAGGTTATTCCCATGGGCGATGTCCAAGTGCCCCGCCTCCACGGCTACGGCGTCCGCTGGGACCCGGAGGCCCGGTGCTACCGGGTCCGCAACGAGGTCACCCGGGAGTGGCTGCGCCAACCGGACGGTGAGCTCAGCGGGTTCGGCTCCTTCTCCGACGCCTGGAGTACCTGGCGCGTCTTCGAGGTCCACAAGCGGCCGGGGGAGTGAGCGTGTCCTCGATGCTCTCCCGCGTGACCGCCGACCAGCGGCGCCAGGCGGCCGACGTCCTCGACGACCTGACGACCGTCCTCGCCCTGGGCGGGGTGAAGTTGCCGTCCGTTGAGGTGGACTGGGAGCACGGCCGCAGGACGGGCTGCTACCTGATCAGCCTCGGCTGCGCCCGCCCGTCCGCGCTCCTGCGGGTCGTCGACCTGCTCCGCAAGGGGCTGCGCTACGAGCGCCTGACGCATGACGACTGAACTCCTCGCCCGCCTGCTCTGGTGGGCCGGCTTCTCCCTCCTGCTCCTCGCCGCCCTCAGAAGGTGAACCGCCCGATGCAAGACCCCCGTCTGCTCGCCAAGCCGCCGGTGTGCCGGCTCGGCTGCCTCGTCCTCGTGCGCAACCCGCGCGGCGACATCCTCCTCGTCGACCCGGACTACATGGACGGCCTGATCCTCCCGGGCGGCGCCGCCCAGCCCAACGAGCCCCCGCACCTCGCCGCCGCCCGCAACCTGCGCGCGGAGACCGGCCTCAACCTGCGCCTCGCCGATGTCCTCGCGGTCGACTTCACCCCGGCCGACCGCCACCTGGAGCGCCTCAACCTGGTCTTCGACGGCGGCACCGTGCGCGACGACGTCCGCCTCACCGTCCCGCCGCAGCACCGGAGCGGCCTGTTCGGCGCCCGCTTCGTCCCCGTCCGCCGGCTCCCCGACGTCATGGCGCCCTCCCAGGCCGCCCGCGTCAGCGAGGCGTTGGCGGGCCGCGCGCTGCCCGTCCTCCTCCACGGACAGCGCGCGACCTGAGGTCCGCCGTCCCGGCGCATCCGAGTCGGCGACCGACGCGCGCGGTGAACCCGTCCCGACCGGCCGGGACGGCTCACCGCGCGCCGGCGGCCTCCAGGATCGCGGACAGCCGGGCCAGGCATTCGCCGACGAAACCGGGATAGGTGCCCCAGTAGTACGACAGCCCGCCGACCCCGACGCCGACCGCCCACGCCCGGGCCCGCAGCCACGTCACGTCGTCGAGGCCGAGGGCGTCCCAGTACGCCTGGCGGGCCGGGGACGGAAGGTCCCACACCGTGGCGTGCTCGGCGTCGGGAAAGCCGACCGACAGGCATCCGAAGTCGATGACCGCGTGCAGCCCGCCCTGCCGGACCAGCAGGTTGGAGGGTTTCAGGTCGCCGTGCAGCCACACCTGGCGCCCGGACGGCCCGGGCAGGTCGAGCGCGCTGCGCCACAGGTGCAGCAGGTGCTCGATGTCGAGGTCCAGGCCCGGGATCGTCCGGCACTTCTCGAAGCATGCGGTGATCGACTCGTCGCTGTCGCGCAGGTCGCCCCCGCGGTACCAGTCGAGCGCGCCGTGGCGGACGGCCCCCATGAGCGGGACGCAGTGCAGGCCCTTGACGACCGCCGCCAGGTCGGCCCCGAAGGCGGGCCAGTCGGTGACCGACCCCGGGCCGGGCTCCTCGCCGTCGATCCAGCGGTACACCGACCAGGCGAGCGGGAACACGGCGCTCGGGGCCCCGGCGTGCACCGGCTCCGGGACGCGGCACGGAAGGTGCGGCGCCAGCCGCGGCAGCCAGGTCAACTCCTTGCGCACGGAGTCCGCGCTCTGCGCCGTGCGCGGCAGCCGCACGAGCAGGTCGTCGCCGAGCCGGTACATCGTGTTGTCCGTGCCCGAGCCGGCCGGCGAGACGGACAGGTCGGCCCATTGCGGCCGCTGCTCCCGGAGCAGGGAGCGGACGACCGCCTGGTCCGCGAAGACCTCGTTCTCGTGAAGCGCCACGGTGAGAGCCTTCACGCCGGGCGCCACCGCCGCCAGCGATTTTCCCCGGTAGGGCGCGCGCGGAGCCGGGCGCCGACCCGGCTCCGCGCGCAGGGGGGCCGCGGCTCAGGCGGCGGTCAGGCGGGCGGTCCTGCGGTGCTCCGTCATGCCGGAGACCAGCTGGTCGCGGATGCGGGCCGGGACCTGGGGGGCGAAGCGGGCCAGGTAGTGGGCCAGGTGGGTCTCGTCGTCGACGAGGAAGGGCAGGTCGAAGACGAGGAGCTTGCGCACCGCCAGCAGCGGCACCGGGGCGCGCAGCGGCCGGAAGGAGCGGTTCCACAGGCCGCCCTCCTCGCAGACGGGGTGGAACTGGCCGATCATCAGGCCCTGTTCGACGAACTCGTCCTTGGCCTTGCGCTGCGCCTCGTCCAGGGCGGTGGAGTCGGCCCGGTCCAGGCCGGGCAGCACCAGCAGCACGGTCAGCAGCTCCCGGTCCGACTCCTCCGTCAGGCCGGCCAGCAGCCGGTCGTACCAGGCGCGCAGCTCGCCGACCAGCGCGGGCAGGTCGCCGCCCGCGCCGGTGTCGGCGACGGCGATGTGGAACAGGCCGCGGCGCAGCGAGGGCTGGGTGTAGGGGCAGACGGGGCCGCTGCGCCCGAGGTCGGGGTGGGCGGTGGTGAGGAAGCGCCGGCTCCAGGCGAGGATCTCGGCGGCCTCGGGGTGGTGGTCGGCGGCGCCGGCGTCGATCTGCTCGGCGGAGTAGACGCGCAGCGCGGTGTCGATGCGCAGCGCGGTGTCGATGTCGAGGGTGTGGGTGGTCATCGGGGGCCCCGCCACACGGGGGTCAGGCGGGGGCCGCCGGCGGGCAGGGCGATGGCCTCGCCGAAGCGGGTGAAGCCGCCGGCGCCGCAGACCCGGGCGCCGCCGGGGGAGCTGGTCTCGGCGTAGGCGGCCTGGCCGTCGTGGTCGACGCGGTCCAGGAAGGCGCGCAGCAGGGCGGTGCCGGTGCCGGTGTGGCGGGCGTCGGGGTGGGCGCCGACGAACGCCAGGTAGTGGTGGGGGCGGTGGCGGGGGTGGCGGCGGGCCTGGAGGCGGGTGATGGCGGCCAGGCGGCGGGCGGATTCGGGGTGGGCGGCGGCGTCGACGGCGGTGTCCAGGGCGCGGGCGGCGTCCTGGTCGTGGTGGCCGGGGTGTTCCCACACGCCGGGGGGCAGGAAGAGCAGCGCGCCCACGGGGGCGTGGTCGTCGGGGTGCTGGGCGGTCAGGGCGCCGCCGTGGGCCAGGCACTGGTCGACGTGGACGCGGAAGAAGGCGGGCAGGATGCGGGCGCGGTGGGCGTCGTCGGGGAAGGCCCAGCGGGTGAGCGGGTCGTCGTGGAAGGCGGCGGCGAGCACCCGGGCGAGGGCGGGGGCCTCCTCCGGTCGGGCGGGGCGGACCGCGGGGGCCGCGAGGGCGGCGCCCGGCGGGACGGTGGCGGTGGTCAACGGACACACTCCTCGGCAGACAGAGGCGGACGGCGGGACGGCGGGGCGGTCGTACGGGGCCCGGTCGTACGGGGCCCGGTCGTACGGGCCCGGTCGTACGGCGGTGCGGGCCGGTCGGCGGTGCGGGTCGGGCGGGTCAGGGCCGGGCGGTGGCGAGCGCGGTCAGGCGCGCGTGCAGGTCGGGCAGGTGGTCCTCGGCCTCGGGCTTGATCAGGACGCTGCGCAGCACCGAGGCCCCGTCGGCGTCCGCCGCGGCCGCCGGGTGGCGGCGGGTGAAGTCGGCGGCGTCCACCCGCAGCAGGCTCAGGTAGAGCGGGTCGTGCTCGTCGGCCATGCCCTGGCGCAGCACGCGCCGGCTGGCGGCGTCGACGGCGGACATCGGCGCCCCACCCGGGGCGGGGTGGTAGGTGACGATGTCCAGTTGCGGGCGCTGGTGGAGGGTCAGGTGCGGGCTGTCCTCGATCAGATCCGCCCAGGCCAGGGCCGCGCGCCGCCCGCCGGCCAGGACGGCGCCCAGGCCCTGGGGGGTGAGCGGCAGCAGTTGCAGGGTCAGCCACAGGGCGGCGGCCGCGGCGCCGGCGCGCGAGCATTCCAGGCTGATCTCGCCCAGGTGCAGTTCGGCGTCGGTGAAGTAGGTGTAGGGGGAGTCGTGGGCGAAGTGCCGGCCGATGTCGGGGTCGGCGAACAGTACCGCGCCGCAGCCGTAGGGCTGGAGGCCGTGCTTGTGCGGGTCGACGGTGACGGAGTCGCAGCCGGCGATGGCCCGCCACGGCGCCGGGTCCAGTCCGAGGGCGGCGGCCTGGGCGTCGTCGGTGGCCAGCAGGGCGAAGAACCCGCCGTAGGCGGCGTCCACGTGCACCCGCACCCCGTGGCGGCGGGCCAGGGCCAGCACCTCGTGCACGGGGTCGACGGCGCCGAGCCCGGTGGTGCCGGCGGTGACGACCACCGTGCCGACCCGCCCGCCGGCCAGCAGGGCGGCCAGCGCGCCGACGTCCATGCGCCCGTCCGCGTCGCAGGCCACCGCGTGGCCCTCGATGCCCAGGACGTGGCACATGCGGCTGTGCGTGTAGTGGGCCTGCGCGCTGTAGGCGACGCCGCGCCCGGGGTGGCTCTGGCGGGCCACGTACAGGGCTTCCAGGTTGGCGATGGTGCCGCTGCTGGTGAGGTGGCCGACGTGGCGGGGCAGGGCGAACATGGCGGCGAGCTGGGCGACGCACTCGCGTTCCATGTCGTTGGTGGCGGGCCCGCCCTCGTAGGCGTGGTTGTTGGGGTTGAAGCGCATCGCCGTCAGGTAGCCGACGACGGCGGCCGGGTGCGGCGGCTTGACCATCTGCCCGGCGTAACGGGGGTGGAAGAACGGGTAGTTGTGCTCCAGGCGCTTGGCGAAGCGCTCGAACGCGGCGGCGAAGTCCGCGTCGTCCACCTGGTGCGAGGGGTGCGGGCGAAAGGGCCCGAACCGCTCGCCCCACTGCTCGGCGACCTCGGCCGCCCTCGGCAGCCAGTACCGCAGGTCCACGCTCCGGCCCTTCCCTTCGAGGGATCCTCCAGTGTTCTGCGAGCCACGGTGGCCGCCCGCCGCAAGCGGCCCGCAACACCCGCAGCTCACCGCACCGCCCCCGCCCGCCCCGCCCCGCGCGGTCCACCGGGCCTCAGCCGGACCCCAACCCGGCGCAAGGCCGCGCTGCTGCAATCACCCCCGGAACCCGCCCCCGCCCCACCCGCCGGGGCCGCACGGGCACACCGCCACACCGGGCCGGCAGCAGGAGGACGCGCGATGGTGACCAGACGCAGGATGATCGGCGCCGCCCTGGCGACCGGGGGAGGGGTCCTGCTCATGCGCACCACCCTGCGCCCGGCCGCCTCCGTCGAGACCGCCGCGGCCGCGGCCGCCCACACCCACCCGGGCTCCGCCGCCTCCGACACCGCCGACCCGGGCCCCGACGCCGGCCCCACCCTGGCACCGAAGTTCACCGCCGCCATGCCCGTCCCCCCGGTGCTCGCCCCCGTCTCCACCGCCGGCGCCGCCGACACCTACGCCGTCACCATGCTCAAGTCCTACGCCCGCATCCTGCCCGGGCACCGCACCGAGGTCCTCACCTACAACGGCGCCTTCCCCGGCCCCGTCATCCGCGCCCGCTCCGGCCGCCCGGTCGTGGTGCGCCAGACCAACCTGCTGGACGACCCCGTCTCCGTCCACCTGCACGGCGCCCGCGTCCCCACCGCCTCCGACGGCGGCCCCATGAACCTCCTGGACGCCGGCGCCACCCGCACCTACACCTACCCCAACGACCAGCCCCACGCGAGCCTGTGGTTCCACGACCACGCCCACCACCTGGAGTCCGAGCACGTCTACCGGGGCCTGGCCGGCACCTACCTGATCACCGACGCCACCGAAGCCGCCCTGCCGCTGCCCGCCGGCCGCTACGACCTGCCCATCGCCCTGCGCGACGCCCGCTTCGACACGGCCGGCAACCTCGTCTACCGCATGGACGACCCCCTCAACCGCACCACCATCCTCGCCAACGGCCGCCCCTGGCCCACGGTCGAGGTCGCCGCCCGCAAGTACCGGCTGCGCCTGCTCAACTCCTCCAACCTGCGCTTCTTCTCCCTGCGCCTGGCCGACGGCGGCCCCCTCACCCAGATCGGCTCCGACGGCGGCCTGCTGGAACGCCCCCACGTCACCGACACCGTCGACCTCTCCCCCGGGGAGCGCGCCGACGTCGTCGTCGACTTCTCCCGCTACCCGGTCGGCTCCAGCGTCGTCCTCACCAACTCCATGCCCCCCGGCCCCGCCGAACACGTCGGCCAGGTCCTGCGCTTCGACATCACCCGCGCCGCCGACGACCCCAGCCGCGTGCCCGCCCTGCTGCGCACCCTGCCCGCCCTGGGCCCGGCGGCCCGCGAGCGCACCGTGGTCCTGGAGTACCAGGAGAAGCCCGGCGCCGCCCCCCTCGGGCTGATCGACGGCAAGGTGTACGACCCGGCGCGGGTGGACGCCTCGGTGGCGTTCGGCACCTCGGAGATCTGGACGGTCGTCAACGCCAACAAGGACGTGCCGCACAACTTCCACCTGCACCTGGTGCAGTTCCGGGTGCTGGCGCGCAACGGCGCCGCGCCCGGCCCGGCGGAGTCCGGCCTGAAGGACACGGTGCGCCTGCTGCCGGGGGAGAGCGTGCGCCTCCAGGCCCTCTTCGACTCCTACCGCGGCCGCTACCCCTACCACTGCCACCTGCTGGACCACTCCGCGATGGGCATGATGGCCCAGCTGGAGATCACCTGAGCGGCCCCGGTCCGCCCGCGGGCGCAGGCGGACCGGGGCCGCTCAGGCGGACCGGGGCCGGGGCTCAGCCGGCGTGGATGCCCTGGCCCGGCGTCAGGATCCCCGCCGGATCCCACCGCCGCTTGGCCCGCTCCACCCGCTCCCACAGGCCGCCGTAGTGGCGCCGCCAGTCCGCCCCCGTCATCCCCGGCACCGCCCCGATCAGGTAGCGCTTGCCGCCCAGCGCCACCGCCCGGTCGTACAGCCGCCGGTTGCGCTCCAGCATCGCCGCCGTGTCCGACCCCGGCGCCGGGAACGCCAGCAGGTCGAAGTGCCAGCCCACCGGCTCCTGCGGCAGCACCGCCAGCGGCGCCCCCACCCGCGCCCGCGCGTACGGGTAGAACAGCAGCAGCCCCGCCCCCAGGTCCTGCGCCGTCAGCACCTCGGCCGCCTCCCGCATGAACACCCCCGCCGTCGAGGCGGGCAGGAACAGGCTCAGCCACGGCTTCGGCAGCCCCCAGAACCCGGCCGCCCGCAGGTAGCCCGCGAACGCGTCCACCCGGAACGCGTACTCGCGCCAGCCCTGCTCCACCACCGACGTCTCGCCCGCCACCCCGCGCAGCCCCGCCAGCAGCCGCTCCCGGTCCACCGGGCGCCCGGCGTCCCCGTAGGCCACCAGCTCCGCCGTGTAGCGCCACCGCGAACCGTCCGCGCTGCGCACCACGTTGCCCACCTGGAGGTCGAAACGGCCCTCGGCCATCACCTTCTCCTGGTCCGCGCGGTAGACGTCCACGTCGTCGTAGGCCAGGGTGAACACGGTGGCGCGCTCACGCGCCGGCACCAGGGCGAGCGTGGCCCGCACGATGATCCCCACCTGCCCGCCGCCGGCCAGCACCGCCTCGAACAGCTCCCGGTTGCGCTCGCGCGAGGCCGTCACCAACTCGCCGGTGCCGGTGACCACCTGGAGCTCCCGCACGGTGTCCGCCTGCAGCCCGTGCCGCTGCACCGCCCCGCCGATGCCGCCCACGCTCAGCGTCCCGCCGACCGACAGGTGCAGGTAGTCCGTCAGGCACGGCGGCACCCAGCCCTGCGCCAGGCCCGCGTCCGTCAGCTGCGCCCAGGTGGCGCCCGCCTCCACCACGGCCAGCCCCGGTTCGACGGAGACGATCCGCGACAGCCCCCGCGCGTCGATGGCGATGCCGCCGCGGGGGTTGGCCTGGCCGTAGCTGGAGTGCGACTCCAGAGCGCCGGTGCCGAGGGCCGCCTGGTCGCCGCTCTGCCCGTTGACGGCCACCGGGATGCGGTGGCGCCGGGCGAAGGCCACCACCTTCTGCACGTCGCGCACCGAGGCCGGGCGCAGCACCGCGCGGGGCGAGGCGGTGACCAGGTGCCCGAAGTCGGAGGAGAACCGTTCCACCTCGGCGCCCCGCAGGGCCACCGTGCCGTCCAGGGCGGGCAGTTGGTCCACGTTCTCGCCCGGCTCGGCGGCCCAGGCGCGGGCGGCGGTGTTCCAGCCGACGACGGCGGCGCCGGCGCCGGCGATCAGTGCGCGGCGGGACAGACCTGAACTGCTCATACGAGAACTTCTCCGATCAGTCGTCAAATAGGGATTGTTGTACCGCAACCACCCCGCGACCACCTACCTCCCCGCACGCCCCTCCTGCTGCTCCCGCTCCAGCCCCGCCAGCGCGGCCGCGACGTACTCCCGCATCCGCACCTGGTGGGCCGGGGCGCCGGCGGGGATGTGCGCGCAGGCGGCCCGCGCCTCCTCCAGCAGCGCCCGCCGCGCCTCGGGCAGGTGGGCCACCCGCGGCGAGTCGGCCGCCGTCCACAGCACGTGGGCGAGCTTGTAGGCGTACACGCGCGGGCTGACCGGGAACAGCGTCCGGTACACCCACAGCCCCTCCGGGGCGTCCAGGATCCTCTCGTTGTGGCTCAGCAGCCGCACCCGCGCCCTCAGCACCAAGTCCCTGTGCACCGTCATCCGCACGTCCCCCTTCATCACGTCCCCCTTCATCGCGTCCCCCTTCATCGCGTCCCCCTTCATCGCGTCCCCCTTCATCGCGTCCCCCTTCATCGCGTCCCCCTTCATCGCGTCCACCGCCCACCGCCTCCGGCGCCGCAGGGCCCGTGCGCAGCACGGCGCGCGCGCCGGCCGCCCCGGGCAGGGGGCCGGCGCGTGGCCGAAGGAGTGGATGCGGACGAGTCTGCGGGCTGCGCCCGCCGCGCGGCAAGGTGCGACCGGGGTGCTCTGCGTCCTACCGCAACCCGCCGCTGAGCTGGCATGATTGGGCTCGGTACACGCCGCGGGCCCCGGCCGGGAGGCCCCTGCCGTGCGGGGCTAGCCTGGTCGCATGTTCGTACTTGAGCTGACGTACACCGCCCCGCTGGAGCGCATCGACGCCGTGCTGCCGCAGCACGTCGAGTGGCTGAACGGGCACTACGAGGCCGGCACCTTCCTCGCCTCGGGCCGCAAGGTGCCGCGCGAGGGCGGGGTGATCATCGCGCTGGGCGAGGACCGCGCCGCGGTCGAGGAGTTGACCCGCACCGACCCCTTCGCCCGCGAGGGCCTGGTCGCGTACACGGTGACCGAGTTCCTCGCCACCACCACCGCCCCCGCTCTGGACGCCTACCGCCAGCAGCTGCCGGCCTGAACCCCGCTCCCGCCGTGCCCCGCCCCGCCTCGCGGTTCGGGGCACGGTCGCGTTCTGGCTACGATCGGTCAGCACGGGCAAGGACGCGTCTGGGAAGTTGGCGGGAGAAGACGGATGGCACACGCACGGGCCGGGCAGCCGGCGCAGCCGGATGATCTGGTGGATGTGGCGCGGCTGGTGACGGCGTACTACGCGCTGAACCCGGACCCTCAGGAGGTCGGCCAGCGGGTGGCGTTCGGCACCTCGGGGCACCGCGGGTCCTCGCTGGACGCCGCGTTCAACGAGGACCACATCGCCGCGACCACGCAGGCGATCTGCGAGTACCGGGCGCAGCAGGGCATCGCCGGCCCGCTGTTCCTGGGCGCGGACACGCACGCGCTGTCGGAGCCGGCGAAGGTGACGGCGGTGGAGGTGCTGGCGGCCAACGGCGTGCAGGTGCTGCTGGACGCGGCCGACGGCTACACCCCCACGCCCGCCGTCTCGCACGCGATCCTGGCCCACAACCGGCGCAGCCCCCGGGCGCTGGCGGACGGCATCGTGGTCACCCCCTCGCACAACCCGCCGCGCGACGGCGGTTTCAAGTACAACCCGCCCAGCGGCGGCCCGGCCGGCTCGGAGGCGACCGGCTGGATCCAGGACCGCGCCAACGAGCTGATCCGCGAGGGCCTGCGCGGCGTCAAGCGCGTCCTGTACGCGCGGGCGCTGGCGGCGGCGACCACCGGGCGCCACGACTACCTGGGCACCTACGTCGATGACCTGCCCGCCGTGCTCGACCTGGACGCGGTGCGCGCGGCGGGGCTGCGCATCGGCGCGGACCCGCTGGGCGGGGCGTCGGTGGCGTACTGGGCGCGCATCGCCGAGACGCACCGCCTGGACCTGACGGTGGTCAACCCGGTCACCGACCCGACCTGGCGGTTCATGACGCTGGACTGGGACGGCAGGATCCGCATGGACTGCTCCTCGCCGTTCGCGATGGCCTCCCTGATCGGGCGCCGCGACGAGTACGCCATCGCCACCGGCAACGACGCGGACGCCGACCGGCACGGCATCGTCACCCCCGACGGGGGCCTGATGAACCCCAACCACTACCTGGCGGTGGCCGTCGACTACCTGTACCGCCACCGCGCGGACTGGCCCGCCGACGCCGCGGTCGGCAAGACGCTGGTGTCCTCCTCGATGCTGGACCGGGTCGCCGCCGACCTCAAGCGCGAACTGGTGGAGGTGCCGGTGGGCTTCAAGTGGTTCGTCGACGGGCTGGCGGAGGGCTCGATCGCCTTCGGCGGCGAGGAGTCGGCCGGCGCCTCGTTCCTGCGCCGCGACGGCGGGGTGTGGACCACCGACAAGGACGGCATCCTGCTGGCCCTGCTGGCCTCCGAGATCACCGCCGTCACCGGTGCCACCCCCAGCGCCTACTACCGCGAGCTGACGGAGCGCCACGGCGCCCCCGCCTACGCCCGGGTGGACGCCCCGGCCGACCGCGAGCAGAAGGCGCGCCTGGCCCGGCTCTCCCCGCGGCAGGTCACCGCGGGCGAGCTGGCCGGCGAGGCGGTGACCGCGGTGCTGGCCGAGGCGCCCGGCAACGGGGCACCGATCGGCGGCATCAAGGTGTGCACCGACAACGCCTGGTTCGCGGCCCGCCCCTCGGGCACCGAGGACGTCTACAAGATCTACGCCGAGTCCTTCCTCGGCACCGGCCACCTGGCCCGGGTGCAGGAGGAGGCCCGGGCCCTGGTCGGCGAGGTCCTCGGCGCCTGATCCCGCGCCCGCGCGTGCCCCGGACCGGGTCTGCCGGTCCGGGGCACGCGTGTTCCCCGGGCCCGGTTCCCGCGCGTGTTCTGCGGCGCGTCCGTGCTCAGCCGAACGGGCCCTGCTCGGTGAAGCGCCGCAGCGACCGGGCGAACGCCTCGGCCTCCCCGAGCGGCCAGGAGGCGAGCGCGTCCTCGATGCCGCCGGCCAGGCGCCGGCGCATCACCGCCACGGTGCGCGTCCCCGCGCCGGTGAGGGTCAGCAGGGTGGCGCGCTGGTCGTGCGGGTCGGCCTCGCGGCGCAGCAGCCCCGCCTCCTCCAGACGGGTGGCGCGGCGGCTGACCCCGGAGCGGTCCAGGCCGATCTCGGCGGCCAGGTCGGCGGCGCTGCGCGCCCCGGTGCGGGCCAGGCCGGAGAGCACGGGGTAGGTGACCTCGTCCACCGCCTCGCCCAGGCCCTCGGTCAGGCGCCGGTAGAGCGCGGCGCGGGCGGGGCGGCGCAGCAGGACGGCCAGGGCCTGGGCGACGGAGTCCCCGAGGCCGGGGGCGGTTCCGGGAGCGGGGGCGGTTTCAGGAACGGGGTCGGGGTCGGGGTCGGGGATTTCGGGGGTGTGGTCCACCCCTCGATCATAGCGTGCGCGGCGCACGCGTTCCTGGGGTACGCTCCTTCCATGAAGCGTGCGCCACGCACGTATCTTCGGATTCCGAGAAGGGACCCCCCATGCCCGCCACCGCCCCCCGCACCACCATCGCCGCCGCCCTCGACGACCTCCTCCTCACCCCCGGCCTCGACCTGGAGACCGCCGTCGAGCGCCACTTCACCCCCGACTACCGCCAGCGCACCGACGGCCGCTGGAGCGACCGCGCCGCCTTCACCGACCACATCCGCCACCTGCGCGCCGTGGTCGCCTCCGGCCGCGTCGAGATCCACGACGAACTCCACGACGGCGACCGCACCGCCACCCGGCACACCGTCGACGTCCTCAAGACCGACGGCACCCGGGTCTCCATGGAGGTCTACCTCTTCGGCGAGTACGCCCCCTGCGGGCGCCTGCGCCGCATCGAGGAGACCACCCTGCTGCTCGCCGGAGCCGAGACCGACCGCGACCTCGGCTCCGCCCGCTGAGAGCCTGCACCCATCGGCCCATCGGGGGCTCAGGACCGCGCCGGCGCCGGCACCCCCGCCGCCGGCGCGTCCGCCCCCGCCCCCGCCCCCGCCCCCGGCGCACCCGGCGCACCCGCCCGCCCGTCCCGGGTGGTCGCCGCCGCCGTCACCGCCGCCGTCACCGCCGCCACCAGCGCCAGCCCCGCCGCCGCGAACGGGAACCACCGCCCGCCCAGCACCGCGATCGCCGCACTGCCCGCCACACCCCCGGCCGCCGTCCCCAGGTACAGCGCACTGCTGTTCAGCGAGATCAGCAGCGGCGCGTTGCCCGGATCTATCGACGCCAGCCGGTGCGGCAGCGCCACCGACACCGCCCACCCCGCCAGCGGCACCACCGCCGCGTACACCAGCGCCCCCGGCATGCTGCGCCCCAGCCAGGGCAGCGCGGCGAACGCGCCCGCCGCCACCGTCGAGCCGGTCAGCAGCACCCGCCGCACCCCGACCCGGTCCACCAGGCGCCCGCCCAGCCAACTGCCCGCCACCGACATCACGCCCGCCGTCAGCAGCACCAGGCTCAGCCGGTTGGCATCGCCCCCCGTCGCCCCCGAGACGGCGGTGGCCAGGTAGATGTAGACGCACTGGAAGGCCAGGAAGAACGCCAGCGTGGTGGCCGCCGCCCCCAGCACCCGCCGCTGCCCCAGCGGCGCCAGGCGCGCCCGCAGCCCCGGCGCCGCCACCGGCGCCGGCAGGTCGCGCAGCAGCAGCGCCAGCCCCGCCAGCGCCGCCACGCCCAGCGCGGTGACCAGCCACATCGTCATCCGCCAGTCGCTGCGCCCCACCCAGGTGCCCAGCGGCACGCCCAGCGCGGTGGCCACCGTCATCCCGCCCAGCACGGTGGCCAGTGCCCGCCCGCGCCGCTCGGGGGCGACCAGGGTGGTGGCCACCGCGTTGGCGGTCGGCGTGTACAGCGCGGCCCCGGCCGCCGCCAGGACCCGGGTGGCCAGCAGCAGGCCGTAGTCGGGGGCGAGCGCGCTGAGCGCGTTGGCCGCGCTGAACACCGCGAGCGCGGTCAGCAGCAGCCGCCGGCGCGGCCAACGGGCGGTGAGCGCGGCCAGCACCGGGGCCAGCAGCGCGTAGCCGAGCGCGAAGACGGTGACCAGCTGGCCCGCGGCCGGCACGGACACCCCCAGGTCGGCGGCGACCGGGCCGAGGATGCCGGCGACGACCATCGAGTCGGTGCCCATGGCGAAGGTGCCGAGGGCGAGCAGGAGCAGGCGTACGGGCATGGAAAAGCCCCCCGATTGTTTGACGATAGGGCAACAGTTTGACGCTCGTCAAACACTAGGGATGGGTGGATGATTGTCAAACCAATGTCCAGCCGACGAGGACCACGCGCCATGACCGAAGACGAGCGGCTGCCCCAGCCCACCACCGCCGACATCGACCTCGTCACGGTCCTGCACGCCCTCGGCGACCCCGTCCGGATGACCCTGCTGCTCAGCTACGCCGACGGCGCCGAACACTCCTGCGCCCCCCGCGACCTGGGCCTGGACCACCTCCACAAGTCGACCGTCTCCCACCACATGCGCGTCCTGCGCGAGGCCGGCGTCACCACCACCCGCGTCGCCGGGCGCAACCGCTTCGTCAGCCTGCGCCGCACCGACCTCGACGCCCGCTTCCCCGGCCTGCTCGACGCCCTCCTCGCCGGTGCGCCTGCCGCCCTCGACGGCTGAACCTGCCTGAACCTGCCTGAACCTGCCTGGATCCGCCAGGACCCACCGCCCGCGGGGTGCCGGGTCGGTGGGTCCTGGAGTGGGAAGTCGACCTGTCCGACTTCTCGTGGCGGCGCCGTGCCGGGGCGTCCGTCGACAGGAGGTCGGAAGGGGATCGGCAGGAGGTCGGCAGGGGATCGGCAGGAGGTCGGAAGGGGATCGGCAGGAGGTCGGCAGGGGATCGGCAGGGAATCAGTAGGGGATCGGGCGGTTCTCGCGGGCCCACAGCTGTTCGGCCTCGCTCTGGGACGGGGGCGGGGCGATCCCGTTGATCATCCACAGGTCCCGGGGCGTCTCGTCGATGTGGAACTCGCAGTACAGGCCGCGCCCGGTGGTGTGGGGCGCGAGGAGGGCGGCGAGGGCCTCCCGGGTGCGCTTGCGCAGGTCGGGGTCCTCGGTGTGCCGGGCGATGTGCTCGACCACGATCCGCACCGCGTCGTGCGCGGGCTGGTCGCCCACGTGGAAGGAGTCGGCGCCGATCTCGTGGAAGAGCGTCATCACGTAGAACTTCGGCAGCCCGAAGCGGGTGTAGAACCCGGTGATGTCGGCGGCGAGCTGCTGCTTCTGCCCGGGGGTGTAGGTGCCGGGAGGGTGGTAGACGTGCCACAGGGGCATGGGTGTTCTCCTCGGTGTCGGCCGGCGGTGGCCGGCGGGTTTCGACGGGTTTCGGCGGGGTGCGGTTCAGCGGCGGATGGGGATGGTGAGGCCCTCCACCGGGCCGGGGAGCGCGGACTTGAGCGCCCGGGTGAGGTCGTCGACGAGGACTTCGCGATCGCCGCGCTCGACGCCGTCCAGGACGATGCGGGCCACCTCGGCGGCCGGGATCTTGTCGACGGGCAGGGCCGCCACCATCTCGGTGTCCGCGAAGCCCAGGTGCACGCCGACGACCTGGGTGCCCTGGGCGGCGAGCTCCAGGCGCAGGGAGTTGGTCAGGGACCACAGGGCGGCCTTGGAGGCGCCGTAGGCGCCGGCGCCCGCGCCCCAGGACAGCGCGGAGTGGATGTCGACCAGCGCCCCGCCGCCACGGGCCGCCAGCACCGGCGCGAAGGCCCGGGCGATGCGCAGCGGGCCCAGGGCGTTGGTGTCGAAGGTCTCCTGGACCTGCCGCAGGTCGCCGGTGAGCAGCGCTCCCGGGTACAGGACGCCGGCGTTGTTGAAGACGAGGTCGACGTCCTGGACGCGCTCGGCCAGGGCGGCCACCGAGGCGTCGTCGGTGACGTCCAGGGCGAGGACCTCCACCCGCCCGTCCTCGCTGGGCACGGGGGTGCGGGCGGTGGCGTAGACCTTCTTCGCGCCGCGCGCCAGCAGTTCCCCGACGAACGCCCGGCCGAGGCCGCGCAGTCCTCCGGTGACCAGGGCGGTGGAGCCGTCGATCACGGTCATGTGCGTGTTCCTCGCTCTCGGAAGGCGGCGCCCGCAGCCGGGGTACCGCAACGTTTAGATTATTACCATCATCTAAACTGGATGGGGAAGCCCGGATGGGAAAGTAGGACCACCACCGCCGCAGGACGAGGAAAGGAACGCAGGCATGCCCCGCGTGTCACGGGCCGAGGCCGAACGCCACCGCCAGGAGGTGATCGACCACACCGCCAGACTGATCCGGGAGCAGGGCTCCGACCAGGTCAGCGTCCCCCAGGCGATGGCCGCCGCAGGCCTGACGCACGGCGGCTTCTACCGGCACTTCACCTCCAAGGACGACCTCGTCGCCCAAGCCCTCACAGCCGCCTTCACCGAACGCCGCGAAGCCATGGACCGCCTCGCCGACGACCCCACCCCCGACCCGGCCGCCGCCCAACACCCCACCCCCCGCGCCGAGTTCCTCGCCCGCTACCTCTCCACCCCCCACCGCGACAACCCCGGCCAGGGCTGCGCCGCCGCAGCCCTGGCCGCCGACGCGGCCCGCGCCGAACCCGGCTCCCCGCTGCGCACCGCCTTCACCGCCGGACTGCGCGACCTGGCCGACGGCTTCCAGCACCTGCCCGACGCCGCCGACCGCGAGAGCGCCCTCGCCGACCTGTCCACCATGGTCGGAGCCCTCCTCCTGGCCCGCGCCAGCGAGGACCCCGCCCTGTCCGACGAACTCCTCGCCGCGGCCCGCCACCGCCTGGCCACCCCCGCCGCGGACGCGGACACGGGTGCGCCGTCCGCGTAGGGCCCGCAGGCTCAGCCCGTGATCGCGCGCACCCGGCCGGGGCCCGGGTGCGGCTCGTACGCGGTGCTGCACTCGCTGATCAGCGTGCCCGCCTTCGCGCCGCAGGGGCACAGCTGGTTCATGCCGCTCGGGTCGTCGGGGTGGCAGCCCCCCGGGAATGCCTCCCACCGGGATGCGGCTGGAGTGACGGTGCGTCATCGGGGTGCAGGACCGCGGTGTTCCGGGGCCCCGCGGACACCGGGAACCCGTCGCCGTCCGGATCGCCGACGCAGGGACCCCGGCGAAGACCGGCAGGCATGCGTCGGAGGGCGCGAGCGGGGCGCCCCACGGCCCGGGTTCCAGGGCGAAGAAGCCGGGCAGTCTGGTCAGCGGTCCGGCGATCGGGGGCGGTCGCAGGCCGCGCACGCGAACACGGTCACGGTCGCAGGCCGCCCACGCGAACACGGTCACGGTCACCCGGCGTTCCCGACACCCGGCGCGCGCCCTGCCGACCGGGCAGGACCTGGCCGCTGCGCCGGGGGAGTGCGGGGCCCGCGCCGATCTACCGGCCCGGCGGGCGGCCTCCGGCCGGGCCGGGCGGCTGGCCGGGGCAGAGGCGGGTGGCCAGTTCGAGCAGGTCCCGGAGGGCGTGCTGCTGGGGGGCGGTGAGTCCGGCCAGCGGCGAGTCCTGGGTGAGGAACGCGAGCAGGCGCGTGCGCAGCGCCGCGCCCTCGGCGGTGAGGACGAGGTGCTTGGCGCGGCGGTCGGTGGGGTGCGGTCGGCGCTCGACCAGGCCCTGCTTCTCCAGCCGGTCGACGACGAAGGTGGTGTTGGAGGGCTCGCAGTTCATGCGCTGGGCGAGTTCGCGCATGGTCAGCGGCCCGGTCATCTCCCGCAGCGCGGTCGCCTGGGGCGCGGTCAGGCCCAGGGTGACGGCGCGTTCGCGGACGTGGTCGGCGATCTGCTGGGCCAGCCCGTTCACCAGGCCGCACAGCTCCCATTCGGGGGTGGCCTGCGGTCGGGGGGGCGTCGTCATGGCTCCATCCTAGCGAGTCCATCAAGCCATCATATTTATCACTTGAACCTTTATATCTTGAATCTTTCTAGCTTGATGCTTACGGTGGCAAGGCCGCCGCCGTCGCCACCGGCCCGGCGGCGGACCGACACCGAAGAGGGGAAGGGACCATGGCGAACTTCGAAGCCGACGCGGCCCACCGGGACGAGCGGCTGCGACGGCCCTCCGGCATCCGCTCCGTACAGCTCGGCGACACGAAGGTGACCTTCGTGCCGGACGGCGTCGTCCTGCTGCCGCCGCGCGGCTGGCTGCCCGAGACCACCGACCGGACGTGGGCGGAGCGCCCGCAGTACCTCGACGCCTCCGGCCAGTTCGTCGCGACCGTCGGCGCGCTGCTCGTCGAGCACGCCGGGCGCGCCCTGCTGATCGACGCGGGCTTCGGGCCCCGCTCGCTGCCGGCGGACCCGAGCGTCCCGCACGGCCCCGGCCACGGCGGCGCGCTCCTCGACAACCTCGCCGAACTCGGCCGCCGGCCGGACGACATCGAGGCGGTGGCCTTCACCCACCTGCACTCCGACCACACCGGCTGGGCCTGGCACCCCGCCCCCGGCGGCGACCGGCCGGCCTTCGCCCACGCCGACTACCTGGTGTCCGAGGCGGAATGGGCCGGCCACCTCGCCCGGCCGGACGGGCCCGGCGCGGTCGAGGGGGCCGCCGTCCTGGCACCGCGCGTGCGCACGGTCGCGCACGGGCAGGAGGTCTTCCCCGGCGTCCGGGTGCACGTCGGCGCCGGCCACACCCCCGGACACGCCGAGTACACCGTCACCGCGGGCGGGCAACGGCTGATCGCCTTCGGCGACGCCATGCACTCGCCCGTCCAGGTCGACCACCCCGAGTGGTCCGTGTCCGTCGACCACGACCCGGCCCGCGCGGTCGAATCCCGCCGCCGCCTCGTCGCCGAACTCGCCGAACCCGACACGATCGGCTTCGGCGTCCACTTCGCCGACGTCGTCTTCGGCCGCGTCCGCCACGACGGCCCCGGCCCCGCCTGGCACCCGCTGGACGCCTGACCGGCCCCCGGGCCCCGCCCGGGGCCCCTTCGGGGGTGTCCACCGCGCCCGCCCGGCCGGCCGGCCTTCGGCGCGGATCCCGCACGGCTCCGGCATCGCCGCGGACGTCCGGCGACGCCGGAGCCCCCGCCGTCACCACCCGCATGCCGCTCGACCGCGCTCGGAACCCGCCGGAAGCCGGGCCGCGGGGCCACGATGTCCGGGGAAGCCTTCGGCACCCACCCGCGACGGCGCTTGCCGTGGCGCCGCGGCCCGTGATCGGATGGCGCCAGCATCGCGTGCCGGTGACGGACAGCGTCAGGCATGGAGGTGCGGAACCGAAGGGACCGCCTCCCGTGGCCTCCCAGGACGGCGACCGCGCGGTCGCCCTGAGCCTTCAACTCTCCCGAGCACACCAGGAACTGCGCCGCCGGATCGGCCGCATCAGGGCCGGGATCGGACAGCGCCGCCCGGGCGACGACACGTTGCGCACCCACTGCCTGGCCTTCTGCGCCGCGCTGACGGCACACCACCAGGGCGAGGACGAGGGCATGTTCGCCCACCTGCTGCGCGAACGCCCGCAGCTCGCCGGGACGGTCGCCAAGCTCGTCGAGGACCACGAGATGATCGCCGCCATCCTCACCAGGGTGCGCGAACTCGCCGACCACGCCGCCGAATCGCCCGGCGACGGGCTGGAAGCGGTCGGGCGCGAACTCGACGGACTCACCGCGATCATGGAATCCCACTTCGCCTACGAGGAACGCACGATCAGCGAGGCCCTCGACAGCGCGGTACCCGACGGCGGCTGGCCCGACCAGGTGTTCCGGTTCGGCTGACGAGCGAGCCCCTGCCTGCGGGGGAACGGAATTATGTTGTGACGTGAGGGCCGTCGCTGTAGACATGCCGCGATGACGATTTTTCATTGCGCCGCCTGCGGCGAGGCCCTCACGGCCGACCTTGAGCCCCTCCCGGCGGTTCCTGCCCGGCACCTGTTCGAGGGCGAGCTCGTCAACGGCCGGCGACAGGCCCCGCCCACCATGCCCCGTGGCCACTACGCCGTCGATCCGCAGCCGCACGGGCCGCCGTTAGTCCCGGCCGATGACCAGGACGACTGGCCCCCCGCCTACCCCGGCGGCCCGTGCATCAGCGACTTCGACGGAACGGTCGTCGTCTCGGCCGGGCCCCGGAACACCTTCGTCCTGCACCCCGAGGACGGGACCGGCCTCACCTGGCACACAACAACGACCGGGCCACCCAGTTGTTGCGGAGCCCCCGGTGACGGCCCACCCAACCGCGCCTGCCACTGCGGCGCCGTGGTCGGAAGCGAGATGTCGGACTGCTGCACACCCTACGAACTCCACCTGCTGCCCGACGCCGTCCGCCCCGCTGCCCACACCCCCGACCACTGACGCACGCGGCTACACGGACCCCACGGGCGGCTGGACGGCCGAGACGAGGCTGTCACCTGCACCCAACAGTTCCTTTGTTCCACCCAGGAATTGCCGCTACCGGGCGTCGAACTCACCCGCGCTGACGGCGGTGACGAAGGCCCGCCAGGCGGGGGAGGGGAAGAGGAGGACGGGCCCGTCGGGGTCCTTGGAGTCCCGGACGGGCTGCACACCGGTGAAGCCGTCGGCGACCTCGACGCACTGACCGCCACTGCCGCTATAGGTGCTCTTGCGCCAAGTGGTGTCCATCGCGGTTGCCTCCTGCGGCCGGAGTGGAAAGTCGATGGGGATGACTTCCCACTCCGGCGCCGGGTTAGACGCAGGTGTCAGCGCGGGCCGGAACGGATGTCGCTGCCCCGGGACCAGAGTTCTTCGACGTGTTCGGCGAAGCGGTCGAACATGCCGTTCTCCTCGCTGCGCCGCAGGTGCATCAGGGGTGAGTCGTGGCCGACGGTGCGGGCGAGGTGGGGCGTGACGAGGGCGTGTTCGTCGAAGCGGAAGACGGAGAGGCCGACGTGGTTCGGGCCGTCGTCCGGGGCGCTGAACCGGGCCTCGATGCCCTCGGTGCCGGAGAGCTTGGCCAGGTTCTCCAGGGTGACCCTGATCCTGGTGGACACCGTGAGCGCCACGTCCTCGATCTGCTCCCGCTGACGCGTCGTGTCGGAGACCGGATCCCCGAGGAGAAACCGGACCCGGCAGCCGCTCTCGGCCTTGCGCCGCAGAGTCTGCAACAGGGCGGGCTGCTCCAGCCAGACGAAGTAGCTGGTGTAGCCGGCGAGGAAGATGTCGGACCGGGCCTCGGCGATCAGCTGCGCCCAGACCGACTGCGGGCAGGCCGAGCGGTACGGGTAGACGGCGAACACCTCCCGGTCGTGCCCGGTCTTGACGTTCGCCCGGACGGTGTTGGGCCAGATCATCAGTTCATCACCCCCTGAGGTCACGGCGGCGGGTTGAACCGGGTGGAGGGGTTGAGAAGGCCCCGCCGCCCTGGATCGGGGCGTCGGGGCCGGAGTTGCTGCTACCGGGCGTCGAACTCGCCGGCGTGGACGGCGGTGACGAAGGCCTGCCAGGCGGGGGAGGGGAAGGCGAGGGTGTGGCCGTTGGGGTCCTTGGAGTCGCGGACCGGGACGATGCCGGGGAAGCCGTCCGCTACCTCGATGCATTCGCCCCCTCCGCCGCTGTACGTGCTCTTGCGCCAGCGAGCGCCGGATAGGTCAAGGTGCACTTTCAAATTCCTTCCGTACTGCGCGGATCAGCTCAAGCGACGCAGCCAGAGGTAGTGCCTCGGCTTGCAGCCGATCGTACTCCCTGGCCCAGCCCGCGAGGGTTTCGGCGTCGCGCTCCAGATGGCCGCGCAGATGGCTCTCCGAATAGCCGAGCAGCGAACGATTCGGCATCGTCAGAAGCGTCACCGGGTGTGCGAACGGCCGGTTCTCCCCGAGGCTGATCGGGGCTACCTGGATGGTCATGTTCGGCCGACTGGCTAGCTCTTCCAAATGGGCCAGCTGGCCCACCATCACCGCTGGTCCGCCGATCGGCCGTCGCAGGCTCCACTCGTCGAGTACGGCCTGGATGTATGGCGGAGACGGCTGGTTGATCCGTTCCTGCCGGGTGAGGAGGAACCGCATGCGTTCGTCGGCCTGCTGCTGAGTGACGATCCCGCGCCGTACGAAGGCCTGTTCATAGGCTGCCGCATACTCGGGAGTCTGCAGCAGCCCTGAGATGACCCCGATCTGGAAGGGCCGGATGACGGTCGCTTCGGCTTCCTTGTCGGCGTACTCAGGGAAACCCTCTATCAGGATGCTGTGTTCGAGCTGGTCGAGCATCAGGCCGAGCGTGCCGCCGGTGGCGAGGTGCTCGTCCACGAGATCGACGAATCGGCGGCTCGGCGCGCGGATGCCGCGTTCGATGCTGGAGATGTAGGCGCCGGAGTAGGCGATGGCCTCTCCGAGTTCCGTCTGGGTCAGGCCGCGTGCCTCGCGTGAACGGCGGAGCTGAATCCCGAGGGTCGCGTACGGGGATGACGCAGGATCAAGCTTCTTACGGTTCATGATGCTTCCCAACTGAACCATGCTGAACTGGCGACTTCAGATACTTCCCTAGGAGGGGGTCGTTCCGCAAGTCTTTCCCGCACAGAAAGTGAAGGATCGACTGCGGAAGGTTATTCCCATGGCTGATGTCCAAGTTCCCCGGCTGCACGGCTACGGGGTGCGGTGGGACCCGGAGGGCCGGTGTTACCGGGTGCGGAACGAGACGACGGGGGAGTGGCTGCGCAGCGGTACCTCGGGTGAGCTGGCCTCCTTCTCCTCGTTCTCCGCCGCCTTCAGCGCCTGGCGGGGGTTCGAGGTTCGGCGGCAGGTGGGGGCGTGATGGGGGAGAAGGTCTACCGGGCCACGGCCGACCAGCGGCGGCAGGCGGCCGACGTCCTGGACGACCTGACGGCCGTCCTTGCCCTGGGCGGGGTGAAGTTGCCCTCCGTCGAGGTGGATTGGGAGCACGGCCGCAGGACGGGCTGCTACCTCATCGGCCTCGGCTGCGCCCACCCGTCCGCACTCCTGCGGGTCGTCGACCTGCTGCGCAAGGGACTGCGCTACGAGTGCCTCACGCATGACGGCTGAACTCCTGGTCCGCCTGCTCTGGTGGGCGGGCTTCTCCCTCGTACTCCTCGCCGCCCTCAGGAAGTGAACCGCCCGATGCGTGACCCCCGCCTCCTCGCCAAGCCGCCGGTGTGTCGGCTCGGCTGCCTCGTCCTCGTGCGCAACCCGCGCGGCGACGTCCTGCTCGTCGACCCGGACTACATGGACGGCCTGATCCTCCCGGGCGGCGCCGCCCAGCCCAACGAGCCGCCCAACCTCGCCGCCGCCCGTCACCTCCACGCCGAGACCGGCCTCAACCTGCGCCTCGCGGACGTCCTGGCCGTCGACTTCACCCCGGCCGACCGCTACCTGGAGCGCCTGAACCTGGTCTTCGACGGCGGGACCGTCACCGAGCACGCCGCCGCCCGCCTGACCGTCCCGCCCCGGCACCGCAGCGGCCTGTTCGGCGCCCGCTTCGTCCCCGCCCACGAACTCCCGGACGTCATGGCCCCCGCCCAAGCGGCCCGCGCCGCCGAAGCCCTCGCCAACCGCGCCGTCCCCCTCCTCCTCCACGGCCAACGCACCACCTGCGACGAGGGCCGGACGCCACCGCGTTAGACGCCAGGGCCTGCGACGACAGTGCTGGTGCTGCCCGGCCGCAAGTCGATGGCGGACCGGGCGGTGCTTCGGGCAGGCTCTCGTACATGGTCTCGGTGTTGCAGAACGTGGCGATCGACTGTGCGGATGCCTATGGGCTGGCCCGGTTCTGGAGTGAGGTGCTCGGTTGTCCGCTGGATCCGGAGGACGGCCCGGGCGATCCGGAGACTGCGGTGATGCTGCCGGAGGGCCCGCAGCTGTACTTCCACCAGGTGCCGGAACCGAAGACGATCAACACACGTGACTACCAGTTCTGTGCAGCTTAGCCGCAGGTCAGCACCAACGACAGAGCCCCGCCCGGCACTTGGCCGAACGGGGCGTTTCGCTGTCCGGAGAGACCTACGACGTGTGTGTGGCCCGGTGGTGCGGGACGGCCCAGCAGTCACGCGACCAGTACCGAACCGCCCCGTCAGTCCACGGTCGGCAGTCGTTCGCCGTACGGGGCTCGTAGCGGACCGCGTAGCGGCTTCCGGCGAGTATCTGCCACCCCTGCCGCTCACACCGCAGCATCCCCCGCGTGTTGTCCCTGCGGGTGCCGTCCGGCTGCTCCCTGATGTAGGGCTTGGCCATCACGCCACCGCCCCGGCGAGGCAGTGCGCACCTGGGTAGGTATATCCGGGATCGGGGAGCCCCAGCACGACCGCGCGGAGAGCTTCACGCCGATACTCTTGCGGTTTCTGGAAGTTGTCCCGGAGTGCAGGCATCGCGCGTCATAGGCTGGGCTGAACTGACCATCCATCAGCTCAAGGAGGCGGTGCGCTGTGGGGGACTATTTCCGCGTTGAGGTGAACGAGCTGGACCGACTGCTGCAACAGCTGAAACATGGCCAGTGCGACCTGCGTGCGGCACTCAACGCAATGCGCGACATCGGCCCGAAGAGCACCGGCAGCACGTCACTGGACCGTGCCTGCGACGACTTTCACGACAGCTGGCACGACGCGATCAAGTTGATCTCGGACGGTACGGCGCAGATCGAGGACAAGCTCCGTGAGACGGCCAAGGACTATACGGAGACAGAGCAGGCGATTCGCGACGCCTTCGGCAAGGGGGCTGCGGCATGAGCGGTGACCGCGACTTCCCGGCCCTCGGCTTCGACCCCGCGCCCGGCAGGCCCGAGAGTGTGGATGTCCTGGTGTCCAAGCTGACCTCGACCGCCGGCGCGCTGGAGAGCGCGCACAACACGCTGGTGTCCATCAGCCACAGCGGCAGCGCCTGGCAGGGCAAGGCTGCGGAGGGCTTCGCCCAGAAGGTCGGCAAGCTGCCCAAGACCATGGCGGACAGCGTAGATGCGCTGAAGGCCGCGTCCACCCAACTGTCCTCGTGGAGCAAGCAGCTGGTGAGCTACCAGGAGACTGCCAAGCGCTACGAGGCGGAGGCCGAGGGGGCCAGGAGGCGGCTGAAGGAGGCGGAGACACGTAAGGGCGAGGCCACCTCCCGCTACAACCGGGCGGCGGACGATCCCGCCTTCCGGCTGGTCGGCTACCGCTTCTCCGACGGCCAGCAGCTGGCGGAGGCCGAGAACAAGATCAGGACGGCACGGCAGCAACTGGAGACGGCCAACCTCCAGCTGGAGACCGCGTCGCGGGAGCTCTCGTCGATCGAGGACGAGCTCCACCGCATCGTCAAGCAGGCCAAGGAGCTCCATAAGCACCACCAGCACGACTCGGACCGGACCGCCAAGGCCCTGCGCACGGCGAACCACGGCGCGCCGCACATCAGCACGTGGAGCAAGCTCGCCGACGGCTTCAAGAAGATCGGCAAGGGCATCAAGGACTGGGCGCACAAGCACGCCGACGTCCTGAAGAAGGTCGGTGACATCGCCGGCGCTGCCTCGGCAGTCCTCGGCATCGCAGCGCTGGCCACCATGTGGTGCCCGCCGCTGTCCGCCACCCTCGGCGTGGCCGCGGCCGGCGCTTCCAGCGTCGCCCTCGGGGCTCACGGCCTGGCCAAACTCGGCGGCGCCAACGTCAGTTGGACGACGATCGCGCTCGACGGAGTGGGCGTGGTCCCCTTCGTCGGCGGCGCGGCCAAAGGCGTCAAGGGCATCGCCATGGGAGTCAAGGCCATCAAGGCCGAGGGCTCCCTCGCGGCCGGCGGAGCGAAGCTGCTGGAAGCGGGAAAGGCCATCGAGAGCGCACACATGGCCGGTGGTCTCCTGCACAGCAAGGTCATCGCGCCGATCTTCACCAAGACTCCGCTCCGGAACCTACCTGGTGCCACCACCACCCTGGGCAAGGCCGGAAAGGATGTCCTGAGCGCCTCGTCGTGGTGGTCGCGCGGCATCCAGATCGGCGTCAAGGGCAGCGGTCTCGTCGTGCACGCGCCCAAGCTCTACCAGGAAGTGACATCGTGACGGTCGAACAGGGCGTCGCCGCACCGCCGACGGCCGATGACGAGCTGGACATCCGCTGGGAGGTCCCGGTCGTCTTCCACTCGTTGGGCGTCTCCCTGCCCGAGGATCAGCGCGCGGCGCATATCGCGGAGGTCGCCGCCGAAGTCTGGTCGGGTGGTACGGAGTTCCAGCGCACCACCGTTGCAGGCTGGTACGCGGACATCGCCGCGGAGGCCGCCGAGGACGGCGCCGTCTACGCGGGCTTCGCGCTGCTCGGCACCGAGGACGACCAGGTCAGCATGGCAACCCTGGTCATCCTGGTGGAGGAGTCGGACACCTCGGACGCAGAGATCGCCGCTGCCTCCCTGGTGGAGTTCCTCTCCGCTGACCCCGCCCATGAGGTCATCCGCTCGGAGGTCGGCTGCGGACCGGCGGTGCTGTCGATCTCTGGCATGATCATGGACCTCACCGAGCAGGCCGGCGAACCGACCTCGCTCGAGCTCGCCCAGGCCGAGGCGTACATCCCCGTGCCCGGCGCGGACACCCTGCTGGTCTGTCGGCTGAGCACGCCGTCGATTGCCGACTTCCCCGAGTACGTGACCATGCTCGCGCGGATGGCCGACACGGTGGTCTACAACAAGCCCGGCGCGGCCACGGAGGCTGCTGCCTCGGTGACACCGCCCGACCGGTCCAGGATTACGGAGGCCTTCGGGTGAGCGACTGGTACACCCCCGCACCCCCCGGGCTGGATGTCGGCCCGCTGCCCAAGCGCTCGGCCGTCGGGCTCGCCCTGCAGTTCACGCTGCAGTGGCTGTACCTGGTGCCCTGGAGCGTGGTGGCCGTGGCGGATGTCGTCGGCTCGCTGCTGGGGAATAGCGACAGCAACATCCGGAGAGGTCTCGTCGACCACACACTGACGCCGCGCAGGTACCACCTTGAGCGCCGAGGTACGCAGCAGGAGTGGGAAGCCTGGACCGACGAGATCCTCGAGCGGCGTTCCACCGAGGCGTTGCGGGCCGAGCGGCAACGCCGTGCGTGGAACGCGGGGAGCAGGTACAAGCACAAGGAGACCGACCCCGCGTTCGACGTCGAGAAGCGCTATTACCGCAGCATCGGCGCCGGCGGCGTGGCCGTCGTCGCAGCGCGGCGCGGCTGGGACGTGGACTGGCGGAAGACCTACCCCAAGAGCACCGTCCGCCTGGTCTACCGGAAGCCGCTCGACGCCTGAGCGGTGGTACCTGGCGCGGAGTACCACCGGCTCTCCAACGCCCTGACCATGCAACTGAATGGGCTGGTCCACTCCCAGGACACCTGACCTTTGGCCGCACGAAGTCACGCACGATCACGAAGTCCTGCTGGACTAGGCGACGCCCCGCAGGACGCAGAGGGTCCCCTGCGGGGCGTGGAACGTCTGCCGCACCTCCCACGCGCCGCTCCGGCCGGCCTTGACGTTCAGCGCGGTGTCGCCGAGAGCAAGCACCGTGGCCTTCGCCGAGGTGAAGTAGACGACGATCCGGTAGTCCGCGTCCTGGCCGCCGGGGTTCACCGCGGTGCCGGCCGCGCGCCAGCCGTCCTCGGTCGCCTCGCAGGTGCCGATGGTGACCTGCTTGCGCTTCTCCTGGTCGTTGGCGACGGACGACGGCGGCGGCAGCGTCGGCTGCTCCAGCACGGCGATCTCACCGCTGCTCGCAGCGTCCTCGGAGGGCGCGGCCGTAGCGGCCTGCACGTCCTGACTGCCACCGCTGTGGGGCTGGCGGCAGCCGGACAGGGCGGCGAGGGCGAGCAGTGCGATGCCGGCGGCGGCACCCGCTCGGGCCTTGTGCTTGGTTTCGCGCATCTCGTACTTCCTTCGGCTGTGGGCGGCGCCAGGAACGATCACACCGGTGTCACCGCGGAGGGGCCCGGCCTGTCTTACCGTGCCGGTGCGGGCGGCGCGGGCTCGGCGGGCCTGGCGGTGGCGGAGGTTCATCCGTTCGGCTGAGGGGCGTTCCGTCGTCCGCCCCTCACCTGCGAGACGGCGGACGACGGGCGGACGACGGACGGACGACGGACGGGCACAGAACGGCGGCGGTCCCCGGAGCCCATGCTCCGGGGACCGCCGCCGTCAGCCGCCGTTGCTAGCCGCGACGACGGGTGCGGCGCGTCACCAGCGCCAGCCCACCGCCGAGGAGCAGGAGACTCCCCGCCAGCCCGGCCAGGTGGGTGTTCGAGCCGGTGCTCGGCAGGTGGCCGTGCGGCGGCTTCGCGGTCACCGTCGCGCTGGACGGCGGGGAGGTCACCGGCGGACCGGACGGCGGAGTGCCCGTCGCCGTCGAGGTGTTGGTGATCTTCCCGCTGTTCAGGTCGGCCTGTGTGACGGTGTAGGTGGCGGTGCAGGTCACGGACGCACCCGGTGCGAGCGAGGCGGCGCCTGCCGGACAGGTCACCACGGGCGCCGTGCCGCTGCCGGAGAACGCCGTCTCGTTCACCGTCACGTCGGTCAGTGTGACGTTCCCGGTGTTGGTCACCAGGAAGCTGTAGTCGACGGTCTGACCCGCGGCCGTGACCGTGGTCGGGGAAGCCGACTTCACCACGGTGAGCGCCGGGGCCGGGGTGTTCGGGACGCTGGTCGAGGACGGCGGGGACGTCACGGGCGGGCCGGTGGGCGGAGTGCCCGTCGCTGTTGCCGTGTTGGCGACCTTGCCGCCGTTCAGGTCGGCCTGTGTGACGGTGTAGGTGGCGGTGCAGGTCACGGACGCGCCGGGGGCGAGCGAGGCGGCGCCGGCCGGGCAGGTCACCACGGGCGCCGTGCCGCTACCGGAGAACGCCGTCTCGTTCACGGTGACGTTGGTCAGGGTGACGTTGCCGGTGTTGGTCACCAGGAAGGAGTAGTGCAGCACCTGGCCGACGGCGGTCAGTTCCGTCGCATCCACCGACTTGACGATGGTGAGCGCCGGGTTGGACGTCGCGGTGACGGTCGCGCTGGAGGGCGGTGAGGTTACGGGCGGGCCGGTGGGCGGTGTGCCGGTGGCCGTCGCGGTGTCTGTGATGCTGCCGGCGTTGAGATCAGCCTGTGTGACGGTGTAGCTGGCGGTGCAGGTCACGGACGCGCCGGGGGCGAGGGAGGCGGCGCCTGCCGGGCAGGTGATCACGGGCGGGGTGCCGGTGCCGGAGAACGCGGTCTCGTTCACCGTCACGTTGGTCAGGGTCACGTTCCCGGTGTTGGTCACCAGGAAGCTGTAGTCCACGACCTGCCCGACGGCCGAAACCGTGCTCGGCGAGGCGGACTTGACGATGGTGAGCGCCGGGGCCGGGGTGTTCGGGACGCTGGTCGAGGACGGCGGGGACGTCACCGGCGGGCCGGTGGGCGGGGTACCTGTCGCCGTCGCCGTGTTGGTGACCTTCCCACTGTCGACATCCGCCTGCGTGACGGTGTAGGTGGCGGTGCAGGTCACGGATGCGCCGGGGGCGAGGGAGGCGGCGCCTGCCGGGCAGGTGATCACGGGCGGGGTGCCGGTGCCGGAGAACGCGGTCTCGTTCACGGTGACGTTGGTGAGGGTCACGTTGCCGGTGTTGGTCACCAGGAAGGAGTAGTGCAGCACCTGGCCGGCACCGGTCAGTTCCGTCGCATCCACCGACTTCAGGATGGTGAGCGCCGGGTTGGACGTCGCGGTGACGGTTGCACTGGAGGGCGGTGAGGTCACCGGCGGGCCGGTGGGCGGTGTGCCGGTCGCCGTCGCGGTGTCCGTGATGCTGCCCGCGTTGATGTCGGCCTGCGTCACCGTGTAGGGGGCGGTGCAGGTCACGGACGCGCCGGGGGCGAGGGAGGCCGCGCCTGCCGGGCACGTCACCACCGGTGGGGTGCCGGTGCCGGAGAACGCGGTCTCGTTCACGGTGACGTTGGTGAGGGTGACGTTGCCGGTGTTGGTCACGAGGAAGCTGTAGTTCACGACCTGCCCGACGGTCGAAACCGTGGTCGGGGAGGCGGTCTTCATGATCGTGATCGCCGGAGCCGGTGTCGCGGTGACGGTTGCGCTGGAGGGCGGTGAGGTCACCGGCGGGCCGGTGGGCGGAGTGCCCGTCGCCGTCGCTGTGTTGGTGATCGAGCCCGCGTTGATGTCGGCCTGCGTCACTGTGTAGGGGGCGGTGCAGGTCACCGACGCGCCGGGGGCGAGGGAGGCGGCGCCTGCCGGGCAGGTGATCACGGGCGGGGTGCCGGTGCCGGAGAACGCGGTCTCGTTCACCGTGACGTCGGTCAGCGTGACGTTCCCGGTGTTGGTCACCAGGAAGCTGTAGTCCACGACCTGCCCGACGGCGGTGACTGTGGTGGGGGACGCGGTCTTCACGATCGTGAGCGAGGGCGTCGCGGGGACCGGGGTGTTGGTGAAGGTGCAGAGCACCATCGGGCTGTTCTTGCCCTCCACCGTGGGCGGGAACGGCAGGTTGAAGGTGGTCGCTCCGGTGCCCGAGGCGACCGGGGCGTTGCCGTTGGCGGTGTCGACGCAGTCGTAGGCGGTGGTGTAGTTGGCGAGGCTGCCGGAGGCGGCGGTCTCGGTCAGTGTGTAGGTGGTCCCCGATACGGCGATGACCGGGCCGGCGGGGGGTGCCTGGACGCCGGTGCTGGTGCCGGTCGTGGTGGCGGTGTTGCCCTGGGTGATGCCGCCGCCGGTGATCGCCAGGCCGAACTGGTCGTTCGAGGTGGTCGACTCGGCGAACCGGCCGACGATGTTCTTCTGCAGGGTCAGGGTCGGGTTGGTGGAGCAGGCGCCGAGGTCCACGGACAGGAACGCGTTGTTGGAGTACGGCGTGGGCCCGGCCGTGATCACGCCGGTGTTCGGGTTGAGCTGCTCCAGGTAGGTGGTGCTCCCCGAGGCGAACTCGATGTAGAGGTTTCCGGCGTTGTCGAAGGCCGCCCCGTTGAACGAGTTGCTGTTCGGGTTGGGCAGGGTGCTCAGCACCGTGTCGGTCAGCGGCACACCGGTGGCCGACCCCGTGGTGGGGATCGGCCCGGCCACCCGACCGATGGCGGCGTCGGTGCCGACGGAGGAGAGGACGTAGAGGTTGCCGGCCGCGTCGAAGGTGATGTCGCCGTTGGGGCCGGAGGCTCCGGTGACCGGCAGGTCGAACGTGGCGATCACGCCGGGGATCGCGGTGTTGGTGACGGTGTTGAAGCCGTAGAGGGTGGCCACGCCGGGCGTGGTCGCCGTACCGGGTTCGAAGCTGGCGTAGTAGTAGATGCCGTTGGCCGGGTTCACCGCGCCGGCGACGAAGGAGTCGGTGGTGGCGCCGGCGGATCCGGTGTAGGTGGTCCAGGCCCCGGTGGCCGCGTTGTAGCCGTACACGTTGACGGACCCGGCGACGGTCGGGGTCTGGTCGACCACGTAGGCGGCGGTGCCGCCGTCGGTGATGCCGAGGGCGTTGGTGAAGCCCGACCCGGCGGGGAGCGTGCTGACCGTCGTCGCGGTCACGCTGGATCCGCCGACGGTGCCGGCGGCCAGGGCGAGCAGGGTGCCGGTCGCGGCGGTGGAGGAGCCGCGCTGGATGGCGTAGATCGTGTTGCCCGTGCAGTCCAGGGGGTCGCCGGGTGCCCGGGGCAAGCGGCCGAGCGGGGCGGCGCTCGGCGCGGCGGCCGCGCTGCTCGGGGCGGCCGGTCCGGCCGCTGCGGATGGCGTGGTCTCGGGGGACGGGGCTCCTGGAGCGCTGCTCTGGCCGGTGGGTGTCGAGGCCGGTGAGGGGTCGGCCTTTGCCGTCGTGGCGCCGGCGCCGGGATCCTTCCACTCCAGCACGACGAGGCCGTTGCCGCCGTCGCCGCTGTGGCCGCCGCCCTTCGCCGCGTCGGCGCCGGTGTTGGCGCCGGTGTCGGCGCCGTTGACGTCCGTGATGGGCGGCGCGAAGCCGCCGAAGGCCGCCCCGGTGACGTACTGGCGCTCGGTCACGTGAGGGGCAAGGCCTTGCGACCCGTCTTCAGGACCGGCCCCGGCAGCACCGGCCCCGGCAACACCGGCGCCGCTCGGGGTCGCGGTCTCAGTCGCGCTCGTGGCCGTGCCGCCGTCGGCTGCCAGCAGGGTGTCCGCTGGGGTGTGGGACTGGCCCGACCGGATGGTGGAGGCGCCGCCGTTGCGGGCCGCCGGGGAGTCTGCGGCGTCGTCGGGGTGCGAGCGCCCGCCCTGGCCCGGTACCACCGTCAGTCGCTGTCCGGCCGTCACTTCCAGCAGCGCGGTCGCGTAGGCGCCGGCGGCGCCCGGCCGGTTCGCGTGCTCGCGGCCGGCCGCGGCGGTGTCGCCGTCGGCGGCCGCACCCGCACCCCAGGCCTTCGCCCTGATCGAGGAGACCCCGGTGGGGACGGTGAAGTCCTGGTCGCTTCCGGTGTAGGCGAAGGACAGGCAGTCGGTGTAGCCGGCATCCGCCGGGCACGCCTGAGCCGCGTGCGCGGCGGGGGCGGCCAGCAGCGGGACGAGCGGCACCGGCGCCAGCATCAGCACGGCCGCGAGCACTCCGGACCAGCCGCGCCGATTCGGGGCGGCTCTCCCTGGTGCCTCGAAGGCTCGGGCCAAGCCCCAGCGGCGTCTGACTTCGGGCATCGGGGACTCCCCAGGGTGTTCACGGGACGCGTGGATGGCGGCATAAATACGTCATAAGGTGACGAAACGACTATGCCGTATACACCATCCGGGCCGATTCGGCACGCTGGGGAAGTCATCCCGGCGGCCCACAGGGAGGGGCCGGCAATGGCGGACGGACCGTCAAGGTACGGCCGTCGGGGTGGCGGTCGACGCCACGGCGATCACGGAGGTCACGGCGCCTCGCCCGCAAGCGGCACCCGGCGCGGGGACCTCCCCCTCGCGCGCTGCCCGCAAACGGACGGCCGGGCGCGGCAGGCCCGCGGAGGCGCCGTCCGCGCGAAGCCCGTCGAACGCCTGCGGGAATCTGAACTCGACTGCCGCTGTGCGGAGTTGATTCGGCGAACCGCTGGACTCACTGGCGAACTGTCGACCGCGCCTTGGCGTCATGGTCGGGCAGACCGTGATCGGGCGCGTCGCGCCCGGCGGCGATGAACGAAGAGACCGTGTCGGACCAGGCCGAGCAGTTCGGACGTCCGTCAGTCGCCGGGTCCGGTGGCGAAGGCGGCGATGTCGGCCAGCGGCGGGCGGTAGCCGTGGGTGGTGTCCACGTGCAGGTGCGGCACCGGCAGGGACGGCGGGGTGAAGTCGTCCAGCAGGTTGCCCGGGCCGGGCGGGGCGGCGAGGAGTGCGTGGTCGGCGTGTGCGGCGCGGCGCGGGTCCGCCGCCAGGCGGGCCCGGATCCGTGCGCGGGCCACTGCCGGGTCCACCCGGCAGTGCACGATCCGCAGTTCGGCGTGTTCGGCCAGTTGGGTCAGGCCGGGGCGCCACAGCCGGTCCTGGTACGCGGCCTCCGCCACCACGCTCACCCCCGCGCGCACCAGTACCCCCAGGACGTCGAAGAACGCCGCGCGCACCACCTCGTTCGGGTTCGCGGACCGGGTGCCCGCGTGCACCAGGCCCTCCTTCAGCTCGTCCCGGCACACCGCCGGGCAGCCGAGGGCCCGCGCCAGTGCGTGCGCCAGCGTCGTCTTCCCGCTGCCCGGCCCGCCGCTCACCACGATCAGCACCGCTGAACCCCTTTCGTCAGGCCAGGGCGTGGCGGAGGCGGTCGGCGAGGGTGGGGTAGGGGCGGCAGTCCAGGACGGGCAGGCGGTGGGTGCGGGCCTGGGTGGCGAGCCAGTGGGAGTAGCGGGCGCTGACGGCGGCGCGGCGTTGCTGCGGGCCGCAGTCGGGTTCCCGGTCGGCGTAGTTGGCGCTGATGCCGGCCGCGTCGCCCTCGTGCAGGAACACGGCGCGCACGAGGCGGCCCTGCCCGGCGGCCTCGGCGGCGGCGCGGGCGGCGGCGGCCGGGGTGAGGTAGTCGCCTTCGACGATCGCGGGCACGTCGACGGTGAGGCGGTTGCGCACCACGCCGAGCAGGGCGTCGTCCAGGGCGCGGGCGGTGGCGATCTGACGTTCCAGGACGCGGTCGGCGGGCAGCGCGTCGGGGTCGTCGGGGTCGTCGAGGCCGTCGAAGTGGTGCAGGCCGGGGTGGCTCTCGGCGGTGGTGGCGGCGTGCAGGGCGGCGACGACGTCGTCGAACTCGACCACGAACGCGCCGCTGTGCCGGGCGAGTCGGGCGGCGGCGCGGCTCTTGCCGACGCCGGAGGCGCCGCCGATCAGCAGGACGTCCCAGGTGGGGGCGCTGCCGTTGCCGTCCCCGTTGCCGCTCCCGCTGCCGTTGTTGTCGTTGCTGTGCATCCGGGCACGGTACCCGCCGTGCGGGGTGGGGCGGTAAGCGGTTTCGGGGGCGGGCGGGCTCTGCGGGGTGAGGGAGATGTGGGACTTCCTCGCCTGGCCCCCGGCGCCCGACAGCCGGCCCCGGCCCGGTCCCGTCCGTCACCCGCGCCGCGCCCGCCCCCGGCGCGGCGCGGGTGACGGGAAGCGGGCGCACTGTCCCCGGTGGTGCCGGGCGCCGGGCGCCGGTTCAGTCGTCGTGCAGCGGGCGGCGCACCGCCCAGGGCAGGACGAACCACAGCCCGGCGAAGATCAGCGCGACGACGGAGGTGATGGCCAGGGCCGCGGCGGTCCCGAGCACGACGTCCAGGACCAGCAGCACGGCGCCGGTGAGCGCGCAGGCGAGCAGCATCAGGCCCAGCTGGGCGATGTGGGCGGAGACCTTGACGATCCGCGCCTTGCCGGGGTGGCGGAACAGCCCGCGGTGCAGCGCCACCGGGGTGGCGAACACGGCCGAGGAGATGACGGCCAGCAGCAAGGTGGTGACGTAGACGTCCTGCTGGCCGTCGGTCAGGGTGGCGAAGCGCGGGGTGAAGGCGACCCCGAGCAGGAACGCGAACACGATCTGCACGCCGGTCTGCAGCACCCGCAGCTCCTGCAGCAGTTCCACCAGCCGCCGGTCGGCCCGGGCCCCCGGGCTCTCCGGGCTGCCGGACGGCGACGGCTGGGGCGGCTGCGGCTGCTGGGGCTGGGACGGCGGCGGAGTGCTGGTCATGCGTCACATTCTGCTGGCCCGCCGCCCGGTGCGGTGCCGTCCAGGCGGTGCTGCCAGGCGGCGAGGAGGGTCTGCAGGGCGGCGGCCTCCTCGGGGGACAGGAGGGCGAGCAGGCGGTGCTCGTTGCGCATGTGGGCGGTGAACGCCTCGTCGATCAGCCGCAGGCCGGCGTCGGTGAGGGCGACGAGGCGCCCGCGCCGGTCGCCCTCGGCGAGGCGGCGGGTGACCAGTCCGGCGCGTTCGAGGCGGTCGATCCGCTTGGTCATCGCGCCGGTGGTGACCATGGTGTGGGCGGCGAGCTCCCCGGGGGCCCGCTCGTAGGGGGCGCCGGCCCGGCGCAGCGCGGCCAGGACGTCGAACTCGCCCTCGCCGAGGCCGTAGCGGGAGTAGACCAGGGCGAGTTCGCCGGTCAGGCGGGCGGCGAGGCGGTGCAGGCGGCCGATGACGGCCTGCGGGGAGACGTCGAGGTCGGGGCGTTCGCGCCGCCACTCGGCCTGGATCAGCGCCACGTGGTCGGCGTCCGCGCCCGGCCGGGAGGGCGTCTCGGGGTGCTGCTGACGGTGCTGCCGGTGGTCCTCCATGGGGCCATCCTACCGCCAGTACCTTCTAGGGAAGGTATATTGCCTTCCATGGAAGCCAATCTGCGGTGGGTGCTGCTGACCGCGGTCGCGCCGCTCGCCTGGGGCGCCAACTACTACGTCACCCACGCCTACCTGCCCGCCGACCGGCCCCTGTGGGGCGCGGCCCTGCGCGCCCTGCCCGCCGGACTGGTCCTGCTCGCCCTGTCCCGCCGCCGCCCGCACGGGCCCTGGTGGTGGCGCAGCGCCCTGCTCGGCCTGCTGAACACCGCGGTGTTCTTCGTCCTGCTCTACCTCGCCTCCCAACTGCTACCCACCAGCACCGCCGCCACCGTCATGGCCGCCTCCCCGCTGGCGATGCTGCTCACCGCCTGGGCACTGGCCGGGCAGCGCCCGCACCGCGCCCACCTGGCCGGCGCGGTGGTGGGCCTGGGCGGGGTGGCGCTGACGCTGCTGGGCGCGGGCGGCGCGGGCGGCGCGGTCAGCGGGACGGGGCTGGCGGCGTCGGCGGCGGCGATGCTGGTCTCCTCCGTCGGCTACGTGCTGGCCGCCCGCTGGCACGAGGGCGCGGACCCACTGGCCGCCACCTCCTGGCAGCTGACCGCCGGCGGCCTGATGCTGCTGCCCCTGGCCGCCGCCGTGGAGGGCGCGCCCCCGGCGATGGACGCCCGCACGCTCCCGGCCTTCGGCTACGTCGCCCTGGTGGCCACCGCCCTCGCCTTCGCCCTCTGGTTCGCGGGCCTGCGCCACCTGCCGGCCGGCACGGTCGGGCTGCTCGGTCTGCTCAACCCGCTCGCGGGCGTCCTGCTGGGCGCGGGCCTCGCGGGGGAGGGGCTCGGCACGCGCGGGCTGTGCGGGCTGGCCCTGGTCCTGGCCGGCGTCCTCCTCGGCCGCCCCCGCGGGCCTGCCCGCCCTGCCGAAGCCGAAGCCCAAGTCAAGGCCAAAGCCCACTCCAGTAGCGCAAATTGACAGATCGTCAGAACGAAAGGCGGGTGAGGCGGTGGTCCGGTACGGCGCGTGCGGCCTCGGGGGAGCGGTGCCCGATCGCCACGTCCACGGCCACGTCCGCAGTCGCCGCCTGGCCCCGCCCCCGTCCGGACCCCGCCCCCGTCCGGACCCCGCCCCCGTCCGGACCCCGCCGCCCCCGCCCCCGCTGCGCCGCGCCGGCGCCCGCTGCCCGTAGGCTGGGCGGGCCGTCACCGGCACAGACCGTCACCAGTGCTGACAAAAACGACAGAAGCGGGCAGGGGCATGCAGTTCGACGACCAGGGCGACCTCGACACCTCGCAGGTGGACGACCGGCGCGGGATCCCGGGCGGGAAGGTCACCATCGGCGGCGGGGTGGTGGGCCTGATCGTGGTGCTGCTCGCGGTCGTCCTGGGCGTGGACCCCCAGCTGCTGGGCCTGTCCTCCGGCGGCGGCTCCACCACTTCCAACGGCGCGCACACCGCCGGCGAGGTGCAGCAGGCCTGCAAGACCGGCGCGGACGCCAACCGGCGCCAGGACTGCCGGATCGTGGCGGTCACCAACAGCGTGCAGGAGTTCTGGCGCACCGAGCTGCCCAAGCGCACGGGCACCGCGTACCGCAACGCCGAGACGGTGCTGTTCACCGGTCAGGTCTCCACCGCCTGCGGCCCGGCGACCTCCGCCGTCGGCCCGTTCTACTGCCCCGGTGACCGGAAGGCCTACTTCGACCTCGGCTTCTTCAACGAGCTCTCGGCCCGCTTCGGCGCCAAGGGCGGGCCCTTCGCCGAGTCCTACGTCGTCGCCCACGAGTACGGCCACCACATCCAGAACCTCCTCGGCACCATGCAGAAGGTGGGCAGCGACCGCCAGGGCGCCAACAGCGCCTCCGTGAAGCTGGAACTCCAGGCCGACTGCTACGCCGGGGTGTGGGCGCACCACGCCACCACCACCCCGCAGCCCTCCACCGGGCGGCCGCTGATCGCCACCCTCACCGACCAGGACATCGCCCAGGGCCTGGACGCGGCCGCGGCCGTCGGCGACGACCGGATCCAGCAGCAAGCCACCGGCCGGGTCAACCCGGAGAGCTGGACCCACGGCTCCTCCGACCAGCGCAAGACCTGGTTCACCACCGGCTACCGCACCGGCGACCTCGCCCAGTGCGACACCTTCGGCAAGCTCTAGCCCGGTGAGCCGGCGAACCGGCTCCCGGAGTGCGGCGGCGCGCCCCTGTCAGATGTCAGGGACCGCCGCCGCGCCCGCGTTCCTAGGCTGCTGAGCACCGGCCGGACCCCACGTCAGGCCGCTCACCAGCCAAGGGAGAACCATCCATGCGCAGGATCACCCACGCCGTCGCCGCCCTCGCCCTCGCGACCGCGGCCCTGACCGCCCTGACCACCCTGGGCGCCGGCAGCGCCGGCGCCGCCGACGGCTCCTGGGCGGGCTGTCCGTACGGGGCGGTCTGCGTCTACCCGCAGAACCAGGACCCGGCCTCGGCCCCGAGCGAGGTGTACTGGAGCTACGGCGCGCACAACCTGAGCAACCAGTACGGCAACCACTGGGTCCTCAACAACCAGTCCGGCGGCGCCCACGCCCACCTGTGCCAGGGCTCGGGCGGCGGCAGCTGCGTCTACGACATCCCGGCGCAGAAGGGCGTCTGGTACGACCTGGGCCCGATCAACTCGATCACCCTCGACCGCCCCTGACGCGTCGTTCCTGGCGCACCGGTACCACCTCCGCACGGGGGCGCCCGCCGCACGGGGGGCGGCGGGCGCCCCGCCTTCCTGACACTCCGACAGGTTGATCGACTCTTGAACGGCGGGCCCCGCAACGGGCGCCGCCGTTCCGTCATTTGGAGCTTCCTCCAGGTTTCAACTCCCCGTCAGTGTTCATGAAGATAACGAGTAGAGGCGCATCGCCCGCAGTCTGAATTTACTTATTGACGTCATGTACGCGTTCAGGTTTAACTCCCCCCACCCCGCCGCAGAGCCGCGGCGACGTCAGGGAGAGGCACCCCCATGAACGCAGCACTGCGTCGCGTCCTCATCGCCACCACCGGCATCTCACTGGCCCTGTCCATGGCCGCCTGCGGCAAGGCGGGCGGCGACAAGAAGGACGCGGCCGCCTCCGGAGACGGCAAGTCCATCGGGCTGCTCCTACCCGAGAACGCCTCCTCCACCCGCTACGAATCCTTCGACCGCCCCTTCGTCGAGGCCAAGGTCGCCGCCCTGTGCGCGGACTGCAAGGTCCTGTACAACAACGCCGAGGGCAGCGCCGCCAAGCAGAAGCAGCAGTTCGACACCCTCCTCGCCCAGGGCGTGAAGGTGATCATCCTGGACCCCTACAACGCCAAGTCCACCCAGGGCTGGGTCCAGGAGGCCGCCGCCAAGGGCGTCAAGGTCGTCGCCTACGACCGCCTGGCCACCGGACCGGTCGCCGCCTACGCCTCCTTCGACAACGAGAAGGTCGGCGAACTCCAGGGCCAGGCCCTCGTCGACGCCCTCGGCCCGCAGGCCGCCGACGCCAACGTCGCCATGATCAACGGCGACGAGGCCGACCCCAACGCCGCCGACTTCAAGACCGGCGCCCACAAGATCCTCGACGCCAAGGTCAAGAAGATCGTCTACGAGCAGTCCGGCCAGTGGGACGCCACCGTCGCCGGCCAGAAGATCGGCGCCGCCGTCACCCAGCTCGGCAAGAACGGCTTCCAGGCCGTCTACTCCGCCAACGACGGCATGGCCGGCGCCATCATCACCCAGCTCCAGGGCGCCGGCATCAAGGTCCCCGTCGGCGGCCAGGACGCCGGCCTCGACGCGATCCAGCGCATCGTCAACGGCGACCAGGCCTTCACCATCTACAAGGCCTACCGCCCGCTCGCCGACTCCGCCGCCGAACTGGCCGTCGCCCTCCTCAAGGGCAAGGACGTCAAGGCCGTCGCCACCGCCACCGTCGACAGCGCCACCGACAAGGCCATCCCCGCCAAGTTCCTGGACGCCAAGGTCGTCACCAAGGCCAACATCGCCACCACGGTCGTCGCCGACGGCCTCTACAAGGTCTCCGACATCTGCACCGCCGACTACGCCGCCGCCTGCGCCGCCGCCGGCCTCAAGTAGCCCGGCCCCGCCCAGTTCGACCCGGGTCCAAGTCCACCACCGCAGAAGAAGGTTCACGTGACAGGCGCACCCGTCCTCCAGCTGCGCTCGGTCTCCAAGCGCTTCGGTGCCGTCCAGGCCCTCACCGACGTCGGCCTCGACGTCCACCCCGGCGAGGTCCTCGCCCTCGTCGGCGACAACGGCGCCGGCAAGTCCACCCTCGTCAAGACCATCGCCGGCGTCCACCCCGTCGACGAGGGCACCATCACCTGGCACGGCGAGCCCGTGCGCCTGACCCGCCCCCAGGACGCCCAGGCCCTCGGCATCGCCACCGTCTACCAGGACCTCGCCCTGTGCGACAACCTCGACGTCATCGCGAACCTGTTCCTCGGCCGCGAGAAACGCCGCCACGGACTCCTGGACGAGGTCGCCATGGAGCAGCACGCCCGCGAACTCCTCGACACCCTCGCCATCCGCATCCCCGACGTGCGCACCCCCGTCGCCGCGCTCTCCGGCGGCCAGCGCCAGGTCGTCGCCATCGCCCGCGCCCTGGTCGGCGAGCCCGCCCTCGTCATCCTCGACGAGCCCACCGCCGCCCTCGGCGTCGAACAGACCGCCCAGGTCCTCGACCTCGTCGAGCGGCTGCGCGAACGCGGCCTGGCCGTCGTCCTCGTCAGCCACAACATGGCCGACGTGCGGGCCGTCGCCGACACCGTCGCCGTGCTGCGCCTGGGCCGCAACAACGGCGTCTTCCCCGTCGCGGGCACCACCCAGGAGCAGATCGTCTCCGCCATCACCGGAGCCACCGACAACGCCCACGCCCGGCGCCAGGCCCGCCACGCCGAGGAGGAGGACGCCGCATGAGCACCCCCAGCACCACCCCCAGCACCCCCGCGGCCCCCGGCGCCGACACCCCCGCGGCCCCCGGCGCCGACCCCCGCCTGCACACCCGGGCCGCCGGCCCCGCCGGCTACCTGGACGCCGCCCGCCGCCGCCTGGCCGGCGGCGAACTCGGCTCCCTGCCCGTCGTCGTCGGCCTCATTCTGATCGCCGTCATCTTCCAGTCCGTCACCGGCCACTTCCTCCAGGCCGACAACCTCACCAACATCACCCGCTTCATCGCCGGCCCCGGCCTCATCGCGGTGGGTGTCGTCTTCGTCCTCATCCTCGGCGAGATCGACCTCTCCCTCGGCTCCGTCGCCGGCGCCAGCGCCGCCCTCGCCGCCGTCCTCGCCGTGCGCCAGGGCGTCGCCGAATGGCTCGCCGTGCTCGCCGCCCTCGCCGCGGCCACCGCCATGGGCCTGCTGCACGGCCTCTTCTTCGCCCGCGTCGGCGTCCCCGCCTTCGTCGTCACCCTCGCCGGCATGCTCACCTGGAGCGGCCTGCAGGAGTACGTCCTCGGCGACCTCGGCACCGTCAACAACCGCCACGGCGGCCTCGTCTCCACCCTCGACACCACCTTCCTCGGCGACGGCGACATCGCCTACGCCTGGGCCCTGGCGGTCCTCGCCCCCGCCCTCTACCTGCTCGCCCACCTGCGCACCGCCCGCCGGCGCACCGCCGCCGGCCTCACCGCCCGCCCCACCGCCGACACCGTGGTGCGCACCGGCGCCCTGGCCGTGCTCACCCTCGCCACCGCCTACGCCCTCAACCAGGACCGCGGCCTGCCGCTGCCCCTGGTCGTGCTGGTGGGCGTCGTCGTCCTCACCGACTTTGTCCTGCGCCGCACCTCCTACGGGCGCCAGATCTTCGCGGTCGGCGGCGGCGTGGAGGCCGCCCGGCGCGCCGGCGTCAACGTGGCCCGGGTGCGGATCTCCGTCTTCATGCTGTCCGCGTTCCTGGCCGGCCTGGGCGGGCTGTTCTACGCCTCCCAGCAGGGCTCCGCCGACAAGCAACTGGGCGGCGGCAACGTCCTGATGAGCGCGATCGCCGCCGCCGTCATCGGCGGCACCAGCCTCTTCGGCGGCCGCGGCAAGACCTGGTCCGCGCTGCTGGGCATCCTGGTGATCCAGTCCATCACCACCGGCCTGGACATGGTCCACGCCGCCCAGGCCATCCAGTACATGATCACCGGCGCCGTCCTGCTCGCCGCCGTCGTCCTGGACTCCCTCTCCCGCCGCACCCGCACCGCCAGCGGCCGCACCTAGCCAAGCCGAAAGACCCGGGCCCCGTTTCCTGGCCCGGGCCCCGCCGCATCGCGGGGCCCGGGCCAGGAAACGCGCGGCCGCCCCGCCCGAGGAGCCCGGCGCCGGCGAGGCCCCCGCGCACGGATTCACCCGAGGGCGGCTATTGCCGACGTGATGAGCGCACGTGCCCGGGCACCGTAGACCGCGAGGCGCTGCAACTCGCCGAACGCCCGGGTGTAGTCAGCGATCTCGCGGGGCTGGGTGACGTTGACCTCAGCTGTCAACGTCTCCACGACAGCATGCCGATCGTCGTACAGGTAGAACGCTTCGAGGGGCCACATGCCGCGCTGTGCGGTGGATGGGATGACCCCCAGCGACAGCGATGCCAGCGGCATCACCGCCAGCAGATGGCCTAGTTGACCGGCCATGGTCTCCGCGTCACCGATCCGGGAGCGGAGCACCCATTCCTCCATCAGCACAGCGAACCTGTGCCTGCCCTCGTTCAGGAGCCGTCCTCTCGCCACCCGTGCGGCAACGGCGTCGGCCACGTCATCAGGGGTCCCCTGGAACTCCGTGATGGAGCGCATCAGGGCGGTTGCGTACCCGGGCGTCTGGAGGAAGCCGGGAACGACATTGGAGACGTACGTCCGGCACAACTCCGCCCGCTCGTGGAGCGTGTAGAAGTCCTCCTGCACCTGGCGCATCCCTGCACGGTGCAGCCGACGCCACTCCATGTACATCGACTCGACCGCTCTCGACGTGGCGATCAGGTCGTCCGACTGGTCAGCCGCTGTGCAAGCAGTGCACCATGCCCGAATGTCGGAGTCAGACGGAGGGGTTCGCGCACTCTGGATGCGGGAGACCTTCGAAGGGTTCCACCCGCACCGGAACGCCAGCTGCCTACCCGTCAGGCCGGCAGCCTTGCGGAGATCGACAAGGCGGTTGGCAAGGGCAAGACGCGCCGCTTGCGCGCTTGATGACGGAGACGTCGGCATAGGTCTGGCGGTCCGGTGCTCGCAGGGTAAGGGCGGGTCAGACGCTGTACTCGTCGTGCGGGGTGCCACGCTCCCACACAGCCTCGAACGCGGAGGAGACGAGACGAACCGTCGCGGAGTCCTCGGAGAAGGCGAACCCGGGCTCGGCCCAGTCGCCGTACCCCGTGAAGAAGTGGAACAGCACCAGCTTGTCGTCGATCAGCCAGAAGTCGTTCCCCGGCAGCGCGATGTTCGACGTCTGACTCCTCGGCAGCCACCGAACCAGTTCTCCGGCCGCCAGGTTCATCGGGGTAACCGCGTGCTCCCACCGGATGTAGTCGGTCACCGGCTCGGACACGATCCGGGCCCGCCGCATGACCACGCCACGACCGACCGTCTCGCGGACGAGTCCTAGCCACTCGGGCCACCACGAAGCTTCGGGGTCCAGCTCGATCTCGCCGGTGCGGGCGAAGCGGTCGATCTCCTCCGCCTCGTCGCCCACGGCGTAGGCGTCACGCATCTCCAGATGAACTGCGGTCCTCTGAGTGCTCCTCAGCAGCGTGGCGAAGTCGGGCACGTTCGACACGTTCGACAGCCTCCTTCAGGATCGGCGCCATGCGGGCCGGGATACGGATCACGGACTCATGAGCGGGAATCCCGAGCGTGTGGCCGGGAACCCACTCGGTCCCTGCGATCTTCTCGCAGAGGGCGTCATCGGCCGTCCAACTCTGCACGACGATCTCCTCCGCCTCGTCCTCGACCCACACGGTAGGCGAGCCTCCGCCGCCCGTGCTGGGGTCGATGCCCACAAAACCTAGTGCCATGACGATCTCCAACGTCTGTGGAGTTGCAGGGACGTGCACCACCGTCAGCCCTGCGAGTCAGAAGCACAACCCCGCATGCACGAAATTGCACGAACCCGGGCAGAGCCACACCTCTGACACCCCTCCACGCAAGAGGAGCCGGACTTGTCCCACGGCCGGCGGGCCCTTGGGCCTGTTGGATTCCAACAGGCCCAGAACGCACGAAAGGCCCCTAGAAACCGCCGTGTGGTGCCGAGGCGAGTGGAAGTGGAGGGTGTCGGCGGATGGCGGCCCTGAGGTCCGGCTGACCTGGACGAGCCGACCGTGCTGCGCAGGAAGTCGGCGGGCCCGACTTCCTGCGCACGGTCGGGTGTTGCTCAGGAGCGGGTGGTTCGGGCGGCGCGGTCTCGGCAGTGGGTGAGGGCGGGTTTGAGGCGGGGGTCGGGGTTGGGGGTGGCGGTGAGGAGTTCGCCGGCGGTGGTGAGGGTGGTCCAGTAGTGGGTGGGGTCGCCGGTGGTGGGGTGGGGTTGGGTGGCGGTGAGGGAGAGGTAGGCGGTGGTGAGGTTGCCGGTGGTGAACCAGCGGGTGAGGCCGTGTTGGTGGCCGGCGCGGATGCTGCCGTGGGCGTCGATGGCGGTGAGGAAGAGTTCGATGATGGCGAGGTCGCGGTTGTCAGGGGTCTTGGGGATGTCGAAGACGCCGAGGGCTTCGAGGAGTTCGCCGGTGTCGTTCTCGGAGCCGGGGCGGGGGTTGGCGAGGAGGGCGTCGTAGCAGTCGTCGAGGCGGCGCTGCGTCTCGGCCGCCGGGATGCCGAGGGCGGTGCAGACGGCGCGGGCTGAGCGCAGGGGCTCGCGGGTGCGGCGCGCGAGGGTGGCGTAGGCGTCGGCGGGGGTGGAGCCGGTGTCGAACAGGTGCCGGGCGGTGAGGGGGAGTCGCATGGTGGGCACCTGTTCAGACGGTGAGGAGGGTGGACGTGGGGGAGGGTGCGGGGGCGATGAGGGCCCAGACGAACTTGCCGACGCCGCCGGCGCGGGGGCAGCAGCCCCATTTCTCGGCGAGTTCGTTGACGAGGAGGACGCCGCGTCCGTGTTCGTCGTCGGGGGTGGGGGTGTGGAGGGAGGGGCGGCCGGTGCCGGCGTCGTGGACTTCGAGGCGTAGGCGGTCGCCGGTGAGGGCGAAGCGGATCTCGATGAGGCGGTCGGTGGGGGCGTCGGTGTGCTGGACGGCGTTGGCGAAGAGTTCGCCGAGGAGGAGTTCGGCGGTGTCGGTGTAGCGGTCGCCGGTGGGGAGCGCGGCGAGGTAGGCGCGGAGCAACTGCCGGGCGACGGGAGTGGATTCGGTGCGGGAGTCCAGGCGGGCCGCGAACGTGCGGGGGCGGGGAGCGGTACGGATTTTGAGCATGGCGAAGCACCTCAAGGGGAGGGTGTATGTGAATGGAGTGCGCCCACTTCGGTCAGTAGTCGAATGACTACCAGGATGGCTCAGCCTGCTCTAGGATCGAAAGAGTTTCAAATCTCTAGTCCGGCGGATTTTAAAGAAGGCGATCTTGGTTCGTCGCACACTTGACCCAACGTCATCCCCGTTGGAAGCCCTGGCTGTTCAGATCAGCCGGTCGCGCCAGGCCAAGGGGATGACACAGATCGAACTCGGCGTGCGAGTCGGGTACTCCAACGTCTACATCTCGAACGTGGAGCGAGCTAAACAAGCGCCGTCTTTAAAGTTCGTAGAACGCGTGGACGCCGCCCTCGATGCCGGTGGCGCCCTGACGGGACTGTGGTGGAGCTGGAAGAACGGCGCTCTGTTGCCGGGGTTCTCCGAGTACCTTCGCCGGGAGCGCGAAGCGATCACAGTCAGACTGTTCGACACGGATATGGTGTCGGGCATACTCCAGCACCCGGACTACAGCGCGGCCTACGAGGCCGGCATCGTCCGTCGAGGGGAAGCGACGCAGGAGCAGGCCGACGAGAGGCTCAGCCTGCTGGCTCAGCGTCAACTCATGGTCGACAGGGGAACGATGATCCACGTCGTCCTGGACGAGGGAGTCCTGCGTCGACCGATCGGCGGTCGGGAGATTATGGCCGTGCAACTCTCTCACCTGGAGAGCCTGTGTGATCACCCAAATGTGATCATCCAGATCTCTCCGTACCGCCTCGCCGAGGATCGGTCGCTGTCCCACCCCGTCACGCTCTTGACCCTCCCCAATCGTGCTTTGGTCGGGTACACGGAGACGCTTCAACGGGGATACCTGGAACAAGACGCCGAGACGGTGGCCCGATGGGTCGATAGATACGATCGACTCCAGGTCAACGCGCACAGCCAGCCGGACAGTTTGGCCATGATCCGGGAGACACGGGAGGAACTGGACCATGCATGACCCAACGGGCGCCAAGTGGCGCAAGAGCACCTACAGCAATGGCGGAGGCGGCTGCATCGAGGTGGACGATGTGCACCTGGGCAGGGTCCGTGACTCCAAGGACCCCCAGGGCCCGGCGCTGGCCTTCTCGGCCGAGGGCTGGGAGCGGTTCATTGCCGCTGTACGGAGTGGCGAGTTCGGCGAAGTCTGAGCCCGGGGCCTCGGCACCCGCGGGCCCCTCCTCGGCCTGATCGTCCCGCCGTCGTCGCCCGGTTGGTGGCGTGGTTCACCCCGGCCGAGACGGACGAGCTGCTGATGGTGCCGAGCATCCGCAAGCGGCTGACTGGCTGGCACTCCGGGGTGACCACCCCGTCGACGCGATGCGGGGGAAGTCGGCGGCGCCGACTTCCCCCGTGCGGCGAGCACGGGCTGACGCGTTCGCCGCAGGACCCCGGCGGCCCGGCCCTCGTCTTCCCGGCCGCCGCGTGGAGCTCCTTCATCACCGCGATCCAGCGGGGCGAACTCCCGGCGTAGCGCTGAAGGTTGCACTCCCCGCAGGCCACGGCACCGGGGCCCCGCCGCCTGCGACGAGGCGGCGGGGCCGTGGGTGCCCCTGTCCGTCTGCCGAACAGTCCGGGTGCAGACCGGTGGGTCAGGGGCGATCGGACACGATAATTCGAGCGGCGCTTGGGCTGGCTGTCTATCCTGGAGGGTATGGCCGGTAGCGATGACGATCTCGAAGTTCTGCGCGCTGCGGCGCTCCTGGACCCGGAGGAGAACGAGTATTGGCAGGTCGTCGGTGATTTCCACGAGCGTGCGGATCGGTCGGCGTTCGAGGCCGCGTGCGTGGTGGCTCGCTCCGGGGACATGCGCGAGCGGATGATCGGCCTGAGCGTTCTGGGCCAGCTCGGTTGGGGTGCCGGTCGCCCGTTCTCGGAGGAAACCCTGCCGATCGTCATCGAGGCCTGTGCCGACGGGCGGTCCGGCGTGGTCCGCTCAGCGATCTCGGCATTGAGTCATCTCGCCGACCCCCGAAGCCTTGCCGCCGTGCTGGGGCAGGAGGGGCACCACGACGAGGACGTGCGCCAGTCGGTGGCGTTCACGCTGCCGTCGGTCGCCGGAGAGCCCGCCTGCCCGGAGGCCGTCGCCGCGCTGATCCGGCTCAGCGGCGATCGGTCGGATTTCGTCCGTGATTGGGCGACCTTCGGTCTGCGGCTGGAATCGGCGGGTGACGATGAGCGGATCCGCCGCGCCTTGTTGGATCGGGTGGACGATCCCGACCCGGACACGGCCGGGGAGGCGCTGCTCGGCCTGGCCCGGCGTGGTGATCGGCGCATACTGGCGGCGTTGGGCGCGGCGCTGGAAGGCCGTGACCCCGTCGACAACCTCATCGAGGCCGCGTCCGAGTTGGCCGCGCCGGAGTTGCTTCCCGTACTGCGCCGGCTCAAGCAGCGGGAAACTTCCGGCGACGATGCGCAGACGTGGGGGCTCGACGAGGCCATCATCGCGTGCTCCACCGCGGCACACGGGAGTGCCGGCCCGGATCCGACAGCGCGCTGATCCCGTATCCACGTCCCGTGGACGCCGGCGCAAGGCCACCCTCACCAGCAGGTCCGGCGGTCCAGCCCGTGCCGGCGGCCCACCGGCGCCTCCGGGACCGGTGCCCCCGGGACCGGTGCCCCCGGGACCGGTGCCCCCGGGACCGGTGCCCCCGGGACCGGTGCCCCCGGGACCGGCGACCCCGGGACCGGCGCCTCCAGGACCGGTGACGACACCCCCCGGATCATGCGGACGACAGGGGACGGAACGTCATGCCGGTCCTGGAGGCCGGGAACCCCGTTGCGGGGCCACCTGAAAGGTGACGGGGCCGGTCAGGCGGGGCGGATGCCCGGGTTGCCGGCCTCGGTGACGAAGGAGGCGGCGGTGGTGACGGTGCCGCCGGGGCGGGTGATGTGGGAGACGGCCCGGTAGTCGGCGCGCACCTGGTGGCGGTCCAGGGTGAGCGTGGTGTAGCCGCGCCGCCCGTCGTAGAACTTCATGTGCGGGTTGGCCGACATCAGGTTCTGCCAGTTGGACGGCCGCTCCTCGCCGTCGCCGTCGCTGCTGATCGAGGTGCCGACGAACTCCACGCCCACGGTGCGCGAGTCCGGCTTGTCGAAGTCGCGCTTGACGTCCAGGGCGTAGGCGACGTGGACGTCACCGGTGAGCAGCACCAGGTTCTCCACCCCGGCCCGGTCGACGGCGGACAGGAAGCGTTCGCGGGCGGCCGGGTAGCCGTCCCAGGCGTCCATGGAGAGCTTGGAGCGCGCGGCCGTGGTGTTCTTGCGGCGGGAGAACACCACCTGCTGCGGCACGACGTTCCAGACCGCCCGGGAGCGGCGCAGGCCCTCGGCGAACCAGCGCTCCTGGGCGGCGCCCATCAGGGTGCGCCGCGGGTCCTCGGACTCCGGGGTGGGGTACTGCCAGCCGTCGCCGTTGGCCTGGTCGTCGCGGTACTGGCGGGTGTCGAGGATGTCGAACTGCGCCAACTGCCCGAAGTGGACGCGCCGGTAGAGGGTGAGCTCGGTGCCGCGCGGTTGCGGCATCCGCAGCGGCATGTTCTCCCAGTACGCGCGGTAGGCGGCGGCGCGGCGGGCGATGAACGGGGCCGGGTCCTGGCCCTTCTCGGGGATGCCGGCCGCGTAGTTGTTCTCCACCTCGTGGTCGTCCCAGGTGACGTACCAGGGGTGGGCGGCGTGCGCGGCCTGCAGGTCGGGGTCGTTCTTGTAGAGGGAGTAGCGCAGCCGGTAGTCCTCCAGCGTGGCCGTCTCGTGGTCGAACAGCGCCGGCAGGGTGCGGTCGGTGTACTTGCGGTCACCGCCCGCCGCGTCGATCCCGTACTCGTAGATGTAGTCGCCGACGTGGAACACCGCGGCCAGGTCCTCGTCGGCGAGGTGGCGGTAGGCGGTGAAGTAGCCGTCCTCGTAGGCCTGGCAGGACACCAGCCCGAAGCGGACGGCGTCCAGCCTGCGCCCGCGCTCCGGCGCGGTGCGGGTGCGCCCCACGGGGCTGCTCCAGGTGCCGACGGTGAAGCGGTACCAGTACACCCGGTCCGCGTCGAGGCCGTCGACGTCCACGTGCACCGCGTAGTTGAACTCGGCGTGCGCGCGGGCGCCGCCGCGCCGCACCACCTTGCGGAACCGCTCGTCGCGGGCCAGCTCCCAGCCCACCCGCACCGAACCGGTGGGCGGCAGCCCGGCGCCGGGCTCCAGCGGGCGCGGCGCCAGGCGGGTCCACAGCACGACGGCGTCGGGCAGCGGGTCCCCGGAGGCCACGCCGAGGGTGAACGGGTTGCCGGTGATGACGCGCGGGGCGAACTCGGCGTCCTCGGCGTGGGCGGAGGGCAGGTTGACGGTGAACGCCAGCGCGGCGGCGGCCGAGGTGACGGTGAGGAAGCGGCGCCGGTCCAGGCGCGCGGCGGCCTCGCGCAGCTGCTGGTCGGGGGAGGGGCGGTCGGCAGGGCGGGTCATGGGGTGAAGGCCTTTCGCTGCTCGGCGTGTGCGAAGGAATTCGAGTGGACCGCGCGGTACGCCAGGGGTCGGGATCCCGGCAGCCGAGTGATCATCTGATGGGGGACCCGTGAAGGTCCGGCAAATCCCCCCGGGTGGACGGAAACGGACGCGCGTAGCGTCACTCGTGCGACCGGTCCACTTGGCCGGCGGCCCGCAGATCATCCCGCGCCCGGCCGCCACCGCCACCGCCCCGGCCCGTCCGGCCGCCCCGGCCCGGAGCCGGCCGGCCGAGTCCTGAACCCGCACGAGGGGAGGGCTGCTCCGTACCCGGAACGGGCCGCGCGATGCAGGCCGCCCCTCGATGCACATGGACGCTGTCAAAGTCAAGAAAAACCACCCGAACGGGTGGGTCCACTTCTACGCCGGGGGCCGGTCGTGATGTACAACACGCTGGCTACGCAAGCGAGTTGACTGATAGACATCACCCCGGGGGACCCGACCATCAGCCCACACATCTGGGAGGGAACCATGAAGAACCGCTTTGTACGTCGTGCGGGTGTTGTGGTGGCCGGTCTCGCCGTGCTGACAGTCGGCTTCGGCAGCACGGCGGCCATGGCGGCCGCTCCGGCCCCGGCCCCGGTCGCAGTGGTCCAGGACGTCGCGCCCGCCATCACGGCCGTGCAGACCTGGACCTACGTCACCGGCCCGCTGGAGACCACGCTCACCCTCGACACGACCGCCCGCTCCGCGTCCATCGTGGTGTACGCGAACGTGCCGGTGCTCGGCAAGGTCAAGGTCGGCAGCGCGTCGGGCAGCCTGACGGAGGGCATCACCTTCCACCTGGGCCTGTCGCCGTTCGTCAACGGCACGCAGAGGTTCTACCTGGTGGGCGACGACGTGCACCTGTACTACGACTTCGACGCGCTCGGCAAGCACTACACGGGCGACGTCAAGCTCGGCACGCTCCCGCCGTTCTAGCAGTTCCGCTCCAACACGTCCGGCGCCGCCCGCCGCCCCCGCGACCCGGGGGCGGCGGGCGGACTCCTTCCCGCCTTCGCCGCCACCCGCGCCGCGTGGCGGGTCCCCGCGCTTGGGGGAGACCGGCGCGGGCCCCGGCGCGGCATCGTCCGTGCACGCCCCGTCCTGCTCTGCCGTGAGCCCGCGGTGCTCCCCGCGCCCCGTGGCGTCCGCCGGGGCACCGGCGCGTCGACGCCGGCGGGCGTGGGCCGACCCCCTTGACTTGGGGGGCGGGACGCCCCGGACCGGTTCCGCCGTGTGTGCGCCCCGCGCCCGCCGGTTCGGAGAGGACGGCCGTGAAGGTTCTGACGCACAACGTGATGTTCCTGTCCTGGCGGACACAGAAGAGCGAGGGCGACTGGAACAACGCGACGCGCTCGCGGCTGATCGCCGAGTCCGGGTACGTCGCGGACCACGACGTGCTGGTCTTCCAGGAGCTCTTCGACCCCGACCCCTCCGAGGAGCTGATGCAGCGCCTGGAGGGTCGGGGGTACCGCCACCGCACACCGGTGGTCGGGGCGGACGAGTCGGGGTGGGACGCCACGCACGGCCGGCAGATCTCCCCGCTGCACGCGCGCGGCGGGGTCGCGATCGTCAGCAGGTGGCCCATCCTGCGGATGGAGCAGTACGTCTACGACGTGGCCTGCGGGTGGGACGCCGAGGCCGCCAAGGGCTTCGCCTACGCGGTGCTGGACGTCGATGGCCGAAGGGTGCACGTGGTGGGCACCCACCTGCAGTCCGACGACGGCGCGTGCCTGGCGGGCCAGGCGAGGATCATGCGCCGCTCCCAGCTGCGCGACATCGACGTCTTCCTGACCGACCGCCAGATCCCTTCGCGGGAACCGGTGATCGTCGCCGGGGACTTCAACACCGACCGCCACTCGCCCGACTTCCAGGACGTCCTGGGCTTCGGGAACCTCCAGGAGGCGGGCCCCCGGACCGGCTGGAAGTACTCCTTCGACACCATCGCCAACGACGCCGCCCTGCGCCGCCACCCGGCCGATCCCGCCGAGGACACGGACCACGTCCTGCTCCGCAAGGGCCACGCCCCGCCGTGCGACGCCTGGACGAGCGAGGTCCTGAAGACCGCCTCGCCGAGCTGGGAGGCGGGCGGCCGGGCGTACCGCGACTTCAGTGACCACTACCCGGTGACCGCGGGCCGCTGAGCCCGGGTCGCTGGGCCGGGGTCGCTGAGCCCGGGCCGGGCCCCGGGCGGCCGCCCGGGAACCACGAGCCGCCCGACAGGAGGAGCGGATATGGGCTATTCGGCACCACAGGAGTTCGGCGAACTCACCTTCGTCTTCAGCGTCGGCGAGACGAGACCGCCCGAGGGCTACCACGCCCTGTGCAGCGTCATCCCCGAGCACGCCCCGATGACCTGGGTGAAGGGGACCGCCGACGGCTCGGCGGCGCTGGCCGAGCCCAAGGAGTGGCGCAAGGTCACCGACTCCGACGGGGTGTTGCGCGGCCTGGTGCCGGTGGCGCCCCCCGGGTACCGGGCACTGAGCGCGCTGTGGTCCTCGGACACGGTCCACGGGCCCCGTGACGTCCTGCGCGACCTCGGCGGCGCGGCCTTCGTCGCCCAGGGCGACCTGCGCTGCGTGAAGGAGGAGATCGGCGGACGCCCCTACGTGGCCGCCGGCGCCTGGCGCGGGCGCGGCGGCCTGGAGATCCCCGAGACCGTCCGCCCCGAGGTGATCCCCGCCGGCACGGGCTGCCTGCTGACCCCCGGCATCGCGACCTGGATCTCCTACTTCGACGGCGACTACGAGGGGGAGGACCCCGGCGACGTCCACGTGCTGGACGTGCCGATGCGGCAGGTCCGGCAGGGGACGGCGAAGAGCCCGGCCGTCACGGGCTGGGACGACGTGCCCGGGCGGACCGAGCCGGTCGTCGACCGGGAGGTGGTCGTCCCGTGCACCGCCGTCCTCGACCGGGGCGCGTCCACGCAGTGGATCCTGCGGAACTCGCCGACGTACACGGTGCGGCGCAAGCGGTTCTACACCCGGGTCGCGGTCACCGACCTGAGGGAGGACCCGGCCCCGGGCACGGTCGGCGACACCGTCCCGTGGGGGGTGGACGAGACGGAGTCGGAGGCCTGCCGGGAAGCCGTCGGCCTGTCCGTGGGATTCGAGGCGGGCGTCGAGATCGAGGGCTGCGGCGCCAGGGCGGCCGCGTCCCTGAGCCGCGAACTCGGGTACGACGGCACACGCTTCGTCACCGCCATGGCCCGCGAGCAGAAGGAGCTCCGCGCCCCCGCGCCGGGCCTGCACCTCACCGCGCTGTACGCCGAGAGCCACCGCATCGAGGTCGTCCGCAACGACGCGGACCACACGCTCCCCTCGGACCGGGCGGGCCTGACGTTCAACGCCAACGCGTCCTGGACGGCGTCCACGTACCCGCCGCGGCCGGCCCGCTGAAGGCCCGGAGCGCCGGCACCCGGCTGCCGGCGCTCCGGCGCACCGGCCGGTGCGTTCGGATCTCGGTTTGTCACCGCGCGGTTGACTGTTCATCAGATCTTGCGAACTCGTGGTCTTCGGCTGGTCGGGCCGGACGGGCGGTGGCTACGCTCGGCCGTGCCGTCCGATGGGGGGCGGCACCCCTCGCGTGTCGCACGCGCCCGGGCCGTCGTGGCCCGCGGGCGTCGCAGCGGAGCACGCGCGGGCGGTTCCCACGGGAGTGGATCATGAGCTCTGTTGGTCGCAAGACCGTCGCGGTGATGGCCGCGGCCTTGGCCTCGCTGGGCGCGGGGAGCGCGGTCACCGCGTCCGCGGCCGCCTCGCCGGCCCCGCCGTGCAGCGGGGCGGAGTGCCCCAGCCTCAAGCCGACCAGGCTCTCGGCCAGTCAGGCGAGCCTGAACGTCACCCAGATGCAGCTGGAGAACATCCACGCGATGGCCTCGGACGCGGTGACCGGGGAGCCCATCCGCGGCGCCCGGATCGTGTTCGCCACCGTGGGCGGCCGGACGCTGGGCGCGGCCTACACCGACTACGACGGCATCGCGGCGATCACCGCCCCCGAGAACCTGGGCCCCGGCACCCTGCAGGAACTGCTGGGCGGCTACGAGGCCGCGATGGTCGGCGACGGAGTCCACGCCCCGGCCGGCGCCCACGGGGCCATCACCATCGGCACCGACCAGGGCCCCGGCGTCCCGGGCAACCCGTGTGCCGTGTGCAGCGACCGCGGGCTCAAGCAGGACGTGGTCCCCGTGGACTGGAGCCGGTAGGGGCGCGGGTGCGGCACCGGCCGGTGCGGCCCCGGGCGTGAGCGCGCCCGGGGCCGCGGGACGACGAGAGGGCGGGACACCATGACGGAGCCGGACACCAGGACAGGGCCGGACACCATGACGGAGCCGGACACCAGGACAGAGCCGGACATCATGACAGGGCCGCACACCGTGACGGAGCGGCCGTCGCCGGTGAGCACGGACGCGATCTGGCGGCTCCCGGTGACGGTCTGCCGCATCACCGGGCTCCTGGGCGAGCGGACGGCCGGCGCCCTGCTGGAACGCGCCGTCGCGCTCGCCCGCGCCGGCGACGCGTTGCAGCCCTCCCTGATCGGGGACCGGGAGCTGGTCCCCGGCTTCCGCCGCTCCCGTTCGTGCCGGGAGTTCGCCGCGCCCGAACTGCTGGCGGCCATCGACGAGGTGCTGGAGGCGGTCGAGCACACCCTGGGCGTCTCCTGCCGCAACACCGAGCCCGACTACACCCTCAACGTGCACAACGACGGCGACTTCTACCGGCCGCACCAGGACACCAGCGCCGAGTTCTCCCCCCGGCGCCTGCTCACCTTCGTCTACTACCTGCACGGCACGCCCCGGCCGTTCGGCGGCGGCGCACTGCGCGTGTTCGACGCCGCCCTGCCGCTGTACGGCGGGACGACGGGCGAGTGGGAGAAGCGCACCTGGCGGGACTGGGAGCCCGAGCACGACAGCATCGTGTTCTTCCGCCCCACCGCCTGGCACGAGGTGCGCCCGGTGAGGTGCCCGTCCCGGCGGCCCGAGGACAGCCGCTTCGCCGTCAACGGCTGGCTGTGCAGCCCCGATCCGGCGCGCCGGGGGAGCGGGGCGCTCTGACGGGGCTGCGCCCTCAGTCCTTCAGCATCACCAGCGGCAGGCCTCCGTTGCTCCACGCGCCGCCCGTCTCGTCGACCTGGTAGCGGTCGGCCTCCAGGTCGGCGGCGAAGGCCTCCAGGAACTCCCGCAGGCCGGCGGCCTCGTAGCCGGCCCGCCAGCCCTCGTGCGACCAGTCGATGATCTGGCCGCGGCGCTGCGGGGCGGGCGGGTCCAGGTCGATGCAGATCACGTCGCCGTTGCCGATGCCGATGAAGGGGATCCACCCGGCGGACCAGGCGACGTCCCGGCGGATCACGCCGTCCTCCTCCCGCTCGTCCCAGGGCGGATCCCCGGCGTCGGCGGACCGCTCGCGCCAGTCGTCCACCATCGCGTCGAGCGAGTGGAGCTCGGTGTGCAGACCGATCAGGACCCCCGGCAGGCCGTCGTGGCAGCGGTAGGAGTCCCGGACGTCCGGCGGGAGTTCCACCCCCATCGCGGCCTCCGCCGCCCGGATCTGCTCGTCGGTGGCGCCGGGCGGCATCGCGGCCGCCAACCTCGGGGCGATCCGCCCGAGCACGGCCTCGATCCGCGCCCACAGCTGCTGCATCGGGAACTCCCCTCCGTTGTGACGAGGACCGGAACGTAGCACCCGTCACCGACAGTCGGTCGGCGGGCCCGGGGCCCGGGGCTGATTGTCGGAGCCTCCTGGTAGGAAGGGGCTGATCGTCAGCCGACCGACCGCCGACGCGTGGTCACCGAAGGAGGCCCGGATGCCCGTGGAGGACACCGCCGTGCGCGAGGACGTCATGACGGCCGGGGAGGGCCTGCGGATTTACCCCGACCCGGCGGACGTCTTCGTCGCCGACCAGGCCGAGCTGGCCCGGCACCTGCACCCGCTGGTCTCGATCGACCTGGCCCGGGTCAACCCCGCCTGGCAGGGGTGGATCCACCTGCTGAGCCCGCTGGAGCCGTCGGAGGGCCTCATCGGTGACCACACCTCGGCCTTCCACACGGGGCTCCAGGCCCCCAACTGGCTCGGCTTCACGATGGAGGGCGACCGCTTCCGCCTGGCCGGCGACCTGCGCTACTTCGCCCGGGCGGCGGGCCCGGACGAAGTCCCCGACCCCTGGCCGGGGTTCCACGCCGGCCTCGCCGAGCACTGCGAACGCCAGGAGCACAGCTACCGGGCGCACCGCGACAGCTTCCGCCGCGAGGGCAGGCTCGTCCTGCTCGGCGACGACGGCCTGCCGCACCCCGGCTGCACCGGCGAGATGGCCCTCCTGGACCAGCTCGGCGGCTACGCCGACTCCGCCGGCAACTGGATCGAGACCGACCTGTTCCCGCTCGACTACGACGGCGACCGCACCTGGCCCGTCGGCCCGTCCGGCCGCCGCTTCGAGTTCGTGGCGGCGGTGCCCGGCTGGCACTACCGCGGCAGCGGCGCCGACTGGATCATGCTGTTCTTCGAACCCGTCGACCGCCTCGCCCTGTTGACCTTCGACTGGAGCTGAGGCGCAGCGATGCCAGCGGGCGACCGGCCGGCCGGCCGAGGCGGCCAGCGCGGCCAGAGCGGTCAAGGTGCGGCAGGCGCCCGAGCGGCGGCGCAGGACTTCTTCGACGCGATGCGCCGGTGGGAGGAGTGGATGGCCTCCTGCCGGCACGACACCACGGGCGACGAGCAACTGGCGGCGGTGAAGGCGGTGTTCGCCAGGCACCTGGCGGCCAGGGCGCTGGCCCGGCACCAGTCGCGCTACGACCTGCTGTGCTTCGGCACGCCGCCGGAGTTCGAGGCGCCGATCCTGCGCGTCGAACAGGAGACGCCGGGCAGGTGCTGGGTGTACGTGCCGGAAGGGTTGATCGGCGGCGAGGCCCGCTACGCGATGGTGCGCGAGGGCGGTGCGTGGAAGGCCGCGTTCAAGGAGACCGACGTCGCCCTGACGGGCCGGTGGAGGAGGTGGCCGGATCTCTGACACCTGACCGGATCTCTGACACCCGACCGGCCGGCCGCTCCCGGCCGCTCAGGCGCGGCAGCGCAGCAGTTCCAGTGGCGGGCTGGCGAGGAGGTTCGCCCAGAAGTCCTCGCCGAACTCGCGCAGGCCGGCTTCGGACACCTGGAGCGGGACCCACTCGGCGTCGCCGAACCCGGCCGCCCGCAGGCACTCCTCGTAGACCTCGCGGCGCGGGGCCGCGCCCACGATGCTGATCGGCTGCGGGTCGAGGAGGGCCGTGACCCGCACCCGCGGACCCGTCTCGCTCTCCTCGCCGGTCGGTTCGCAGCGGAACCCGTACGTGTCCAGGGACGGGCAGTCGAACCGGTAGTCGGGCTTCTGGGCGAGCACGAAGAACTCCCCGCCCGGCACCAGGCCCCGGTGGATGTTGCGGCACATCCGCTCCATCGCCGCGACGTCCTCGGCGTAGTTGAGGCACTGCACTCCCAGCGCGATGTCGAAGCGCCGGTCGAGGGGCCGCAGTTCGGCCACGTCGCCGACCTCGTAGCGCACACCCAGCGGGTCGCGCTGCTCGATCCTGCGCGCGGCGGTGACCATCTCGGCGGAGATGTCGACGCCGAGAACGTCCGTGGCGCCGCGCCGCTTGAACTCCCTGCTGTAGAAGCCGGTGCCGCACGCCAGGTCGAGGACCGACCGGCCGTCCACGTCCCCGACCAGGCCCAGGAAGCTCGGCACCTCCCCGTAGCGGATCAACGGCAGGGACTTGAACCCCTCGAACGCCTCGCCGATCCCGTCGTACTGCTGCACGCCCACGTGCCGCCCCCTCCTGTCCGCCCGCCCGCCGGGTCGCGGCCGTGGCGGAAAGTCTCCTCCGCCCCGCCGGGCCGCCGTACTGGCAGATGGCACAAAGAAGTTGACCGGCGAATCGGGGGCGAACCCCCTATCGCCCAACACCGTCTTTGAGGGGGCGGGGAAACGCCGTCGAAGGGCCATTCGAGTGACGTCCCGCGTCCTCGGGTGTCCGAACGGCCACACTGGCAGCGCTGGGAAAGCCCCCGTTCGAAGGAGACGAGTCCGTGAAGAGCCTCGGAAGGACGCTGGTCGCCGTCGGTGCCGCTGCGGCCCTGTGCATCGGAGTCCCGGTCAACGCCCAAGCCGCGGAGGGGACTTTCACCTACATCAGCAACAATCAGGAACACACTCTGGAGAACCCCGAGAACGACCGGTGCTACGACCTCGGCCGCGGCGTCACCGAGCTGTACAACGACACCGACACGGAGGTGGCCGTCTTCCTCGGCGCCGGTTGCCAGGACGGGGTCGAGACCGTCGGAGCGGGTGGTTCGAGCACCGGAGGCGGCATCGGCTCGGTCAGTTTTCCCGACGACGCCGAATAGTCGGCGCACTCGGCGGCGGGACGGGGCCTAGTACTCCAGCTGTAGATCACGATCATGCTTGGGTCGCGGCTTGGCGTCTGTAGTGACTGGCCTGGGAACGGGCTTGATGACGACGTCTC
>NZ_JBIVAX010000042.1:0-70851 GCF_044745805.1 Kitasatospora sp. NPDC086801 | reverse complement strand
CGATCGGCTCGCTGGAGGCGGGCAAGCACGCCGACCTGGTCGTGCTCGACTCCGCGGGCTACGACCTGGTCGCCGTCATGCGCCGCGGCCGCTGGGTCCTCGGCGGCGAGCGCTTCGACGTGGTGAAGCCCGTCTGACGGCCCGCCCGAACGCCGACGGCCGCCCTTCCCCCACGGGGACGGGCGGCCGTCTCGCGTTCCGGCTCAGCTGCTCGGCTCGACGGTGATCTGGTCGATCAGGACCGGACCGGACGGCGCGGTGATGGTGATGCTGTTCGCCCCGGCCTGGAGCTGCGGAAGTATCCAGGTGGTGTACCAGGAGGACGCCGGGTCCTTGCCGGGCGAGTAGTTCTTGAAGGCCAGCCCGCTCGGCCAGTCCTTGCCGTTCACGGCGGCCGCACCCTTCACGTCCGCGCCGGAGTTGTTGAAGTGCACGGTCAGCTTGTACGTCCCGGCCGTGGCGATCTCGCCGTTCCAGGTCACCGAGCCGCCCTGCTGGAGCGTCAGGTAGCTGCCGTCGGCGGACTTGGCGCCCTTGACGCTGTTGCCGGACGGCGCGTTCTGGGCCTGCAGCTGGGCCGCGTCCACGGCCGACGGGCCGGCCGCCACGGTCGTGCTGGCCGAGGGAGAGGCACCCGTGGACGCGCTGCCGGTCGCCGGGGTGGAGGGGGGAGCCGCAGCCGTGGTCTGGGCACCGCCCTTGGCGGTCTTGTCGGGCTCCGGGTCGCCCGTGGAGAGCGCGATCCCGGCGCCGATCGCGATGGCCGCGACCACCGCGACCGCGCCGATCACCGCACCCTTGCTCCGGCCGCTGCTCGACCGGTCCTCCCCCGGCTGCGGCCGGGAGTGCTCGGCGTAACGGGTCTGCTGGGTGGGCGCGGTGCCGTACTCGGGCTGCTGTTGCTGCGGCGGGTACGGCTGCGGCTGGCCACCGGGGTAGCCCTGCTGCGGCCCCGCCTGCTGGCCGTACTGGGGCTGCTGCGGCCTCGGCTGGTAGGGCTGCTGCCCGTACTGGGCCCGGCCGACCTCCATCGGGCGGCTGTACGGCGTCCGGGGCACGCCCTGCTGTGGCTCGGCCGGCTGCCCGGAGGCACCCTCCGCCGGGCGGTAGAGGTAGCCGAACGGGTCGTCGTCCTGCGGGGCACCGCCCTCGGGCGCTCCGTTGTTGCCGGCGGTCGTCACGGTGGTCAACTCCCCCATCCGGTTCGCGCCGCGGACTGCGGGCCGCCGGCGCAGATCATGGACGCTGTCGTACCCGGGAACCCTACCTGTCCCACGTGACAGCCGGAAAAGAGCCCTTGACAACCCGTGGGTAACCAGGGCCGGCCGACTCAGCCCGCCCGCCGGTGCGAGCGCTCGCCCCGCGCGCCCCGCACGGCGCCGCCCCGGGCCCGCTTCTCGTCGTACATCCGCTCGTCCGCGGTGTGCAGCACCTCCTCGATGCTCATCCCGCAGCCCGCCCAGCCGACCCCGAGGCTCACCCCCACCCGCATCGCCCGGCCGTCGATCCGCATCGGCGGGATGATGGCGCCCCGCAGCCGGTGGGCCAGGTCCTTGGCCTCCTCGCGGCCGATCCCGTCGGCCAGCACGACGAACTCGTCGCCGCCGAGCCGGGCCACCGTGTCGCCGTCCCGGACGGCCTGGCTCAGCCGCCGGGCGACCTCGACCAGCACCGCGTCGCCCGCGTTGTGGCCGAACCGGTCGTTGATCGACTTGAAGCCGTCCAGGTCGCAGAAGAGCACCGCGAGCCCCTTGTCCAGCGACGCCGGGACGCCGGAGCGGAACGGGACGGACCACGCCTCGCCGCCCGGGCCCTGGTCGGCCGGGACCACCGCGTGCACGTGCTCCCCGTAGCCCGGGGCGAGACCGGGCAGCGGGCCGCCCTCGGGCATCCCGTAGCCGTGCACCGGCCCGCCGTACGGGTCCGCGCCCTCCAGCCCGTCGTAGGCGGCGTGCGCGCTGTAGGAGTCGGCCGGGTAGCCGTACGGCGCCGGGTAGGCCGGCTCGCCCGGCCCGGCGGGGGCCCCGACGGTCTGCGGCTCGGCGCAGAGCCGGCGGGCCAGCCGGGCCTTCAGTTCGGCGCTGTTCGGCAGGCCGGTGAGCGCGTCGTGGCTGGCCCGGTGGGCGAGCTGGAACTCGTGCCGCTTGCGGTCCTCGATGTCCTCGACGTGGGTGAGCAGGAAGCTCGGGCCCTCGGCCGCGTCCGCCACGATCGAGTTGCGCAGGCACACCCACTGGTAACCGCCGTCCCGCCGGGACAGCCGCAGTTCCGCCCGGCCGCTCTCGGCGCTGGTGCGCTCCAGCAGCGCCCGGTCCTCGGGGTGGACGAGGTCGGCGAAGCTCTGCTGGCGCAGCACCGCGCGGGGGCGGCCGAGCAGGCGACAGAGCGCGTCGTTGACCCTGGTCAGCTGGCCGCGCCCGGCGCCGTGCAGTTCGGTGATGGCCATCCCGCTGGGCGCGTACTCGAAGGCCTGGCGGAAGCTCTCCTCGCTGGCCCGCAGGGCCTGCTGCTCCTTCTCCAGGCGGGCCAGCGCGCGTTGCATCTCGGCCCGCAGCCGGGCGTTGCCGATCGCGATGGAGGCCTGCAACGAGAACATCTCCAGCGCCTCGCGGGTCCACGCGCCGGGCCGCTTGCCGCTGCGCGGGCGGTCCACCGAGAGGACGCCGAGCAGGTCGCCGCCGGCGCTGTACATCGGGGCGAGCAGCCCGTCGGCGGGGTGCCAGTCGTTGGCGTAGACGGGCAGCGGGCCGTCCCCGATCCAGCGCGGGATGTCGCTGGCGACGGCCCAGCCGCGGTCGTACGGCAGGAAGCGCAGGGTGCCCCAGTGGTCGCTGACGCCGAGCAGCCGGTCCCAGGACTCCCGGGAGCCGACCTGGCCGAGCAGGACGGAGGGGCCGCCCATGGTGCTCTCCTCCAGCTCCCAGACGGCCGCCACCACGAGGTCCCCGTCCGGGCGCACCAGACTGACCGCGGCGGCGTCGAAGCCGAGCCCGTGCACCGCACCCTCGACGACGGCCTGCAGCGTGCCCGCCAGGCTGCGGGCAGCGTTGAGGTCCGCCACGACCCGGTGCAAGGTGCGGAGGGTCGCGAGACGGACGTACGGCTCCGACTCGGCTTCCATGCGGGGGCTCCCCGGCTGCTTCGGATAGTTCTTGATTGGTTATCGTCCGATTGCCAGAAGAACTGAATCACAGGGAGCACAGCGTTCGGCACGCTCGGTCAGCAATAGGCCATCACTTGTGACTCAAATCACACGACACTAATGCGCCCTTCATCAGCTCATCCGCCCCATAGCGGGACATAAAGCGTTATCGGAACATTTCCCGTGGTCGACCGCATTGGCCTCGCGCTGAAGCCGGCTGCCGCCCGGCAGACCCCTTGCTTCACTCCTGAGGGTGAGTCCCGCCCCCGGCCGCAACCCCGCCCCGTGCGCCGCTGGTCCTACGACCTCGGCCCGATGCCGATTCCGGCGACCGCCGACTACCGTGCGGTACGTGTACTCGTCCCCGCAGCCCGAAGCTGCCTCCCACGCCACGCCCGACGAGTTCCGGGCGGCACTCTCCCAGCTCGCCTCCGGCGTGAGCCTGGTGACCGTCCACGACCCGGAGGACGGCGAGGACGTCGGCATGACCGCCACGTCCTTCCTGTCCGTGTCGCTGGAGCCGCCGCTGGTACTGATCTCGGTCCGCGAGGACTCCCGGATGGACGAGGTGCTCTCCCGCACCGACACCTGGGCGGTCTCGCTGCTCGCCGAGGGGCAGAAGGCGCTCGGCTCCCGCTTCGCCATGAAGGGCCGGCTCAGCGACCGGCTGCTGTTCGCGGACACCCCGCACCACCGCGGCCCGCGCTCCGGCGCCCCGCTGATCGACGGCGCGCTCGCCACCGTCGAGTGCCGCACCGAGCAGCGGATACCGGCGGGCGACCACACCCTGCTGCTCGGCCGCGTCCTGGAGGCCACGGTGCCCGACCCGGCCGGCCGCCCGCTGCTCTACTTCCGCGGCGGCTACCGCGCCCTCGGCTGAGCCGCCCGGCTACTCGCCGCCCCGCGGCGACTGCCGCCCTTGCTTGAGCTCGGAGCGGCGCCGCTTGTTGGACAGCCGGCGCTCGACCATCCCCCGGCTCGGCCTGGTCGCCCGGCGGGCCTTCGGCGGCGGCGCGCACGCCTCGGTCAGCACCGCCGACAGCCGGGCCGCGGCCGCCTCCCGGTTGCGCCACTGCGAGCGGAACTCCGAGGCCTGGATCACCAGCACCCGGCCGTCCACCAGCCGCCCGGCCAGCCGCTCCAGCGCGCGCTCGCGCCACACCTCGGGCAGCGCCCCGGACGCCGCCACGTCGTAGCGCAGCTCGACCTTGCTGTCGGAGGTGTTGACGTGCTGGCCACCGGGGCCGGAGGAACGCGAGAAGCGCCAGACGAGCTCGGTGTCGGGGACGACCACCGACCCCCGTACGCGGATGGGCTCGGGCATGCGTCCATCATCGCGCGCCCGCACCGCCCGGTCACCCGGTTATCCGCGGCGGCCGACGGCCCGGTTCCGCACCACCGCCCGCAGCCCGGACAATGGCGTACGTGATCGAGCTCGGCTACTCCCTCTCCAACCGCTTCCCCGACCCCCCGCAGACGGACTACCGCTCCGCCCCGGTGCGGTCCCTGCGGTACGACCTGTTCTGCGGCGACGTCTACCTGGACGCCGAGGGCGCCGAACTGTCCACCGGCTGGGGGTGGGTGCCGGTGCTCGACTTCGCCTGGGCGCTGTGCGACATCGCCGAGGAACTGGACCGCGACCCGGACGGCGGCCGGGCCGCCCGGGTGCAGACCGCCGACCTCGACTTCACCCAGAACACCGAACTGCTGCGGTTCGCCCGCCGCTTCAACTGGGTCGAGATCACCGCGACCTGGCTGCCGGACGAGCCGCCCGCCGTGGTCCGCCACGGCGAGCTGCGGCGCGAGGCCCGGGACTTCCTCCAGGACACCCTCGCCGATCTCTTCGATATGCACCCCGAGCTGGCCGACAATCCGAACGTCTGGTCGTTGCAGGGCCGGTTCCCCCGGATCTGATCCCGGCATTGCCCGGCATTGCCCGGCCTTTGCCCGGGGATTGGCGTCCACGAAGAATTCACGGACTCCGTGGAACCAACCCACCGGGGTATTGCGTTGTCCCGGAAAAAGCGAACGAAGGGACTGCAATCGCCATGCCAGTGAGCCTCTCCAAGGGTGGCAACGTCTCGCTGACCAAGGAGGCCCCCGGCCTGTCCGCGGTCAGTGTCGGCCTGGGCTGGGACGTCCGGACCACGACCGGCGCCGAATTCGACCTCGACGCCAGCGCGATCGTCCTGAACGCGGACGGCAAGGTGCTCTCCAACGGGCACTTCGTCTTCTTCAACAACACCAGCAGCCCGGACAACACCGTCGTGCACACCGGTGACAACCGCACCGGCGAGGGCGCGGGCGACGACGAGTCGATCAACGTCAACCTGGCCGGCCTGCCGGCCGAGGCGGTCAAGATCACCTTCCCCGTCACCATCTACGACGGAACCACCCGCGGCCAGAGCTTCGGCCAGGTCCGCAACGCGTACATCCGCGTGGTGAACGCCGCCGGCGGCGCCGAGATCGCCCGCTACGACCTCTCCGAGGACGCCGCCACCGAGACCGCCATGATCTTCGGCGAGCTCTACCGCAACGGCGGCGAGTGGAAGTTCCGCGCCGTCGGCCAGGGCTACGCCTCCGGCCTGGCGGGCATCGCCCAGGACTTCGGCGTCCAGCTCTGACGCCCCGCCGGGCCTCCGGCGGACCCCTGGAACACCGCGGCGCGGGACATCGGTCACACCGATGTCCCGCGCCGCTTTCGCGTACCCAGCCCGGGCTCAGCGCGAGGCGCGCAGCTCCGGCAGCTGGATCAGCTCGGTCTCGTCCTCCGGGGTCAGGTCCACCACCGCGGGCGCGCCCGGCGCCGGCTCGACCGCCGGCTGCGACGCCTGCGAACCGGCCACGACCTCCTGCGCCTCCTGGGCTTCCTGGGCTTCCTGGGCCTCGGCCTTCGCCTGCGCGGCCACCGCCTCGTCGCCCACCACGTCGGCCAGGTCCGTCCGCTCGCCCAGCTCGTCGATGCTGCCCACCGCCGGAGCCGGAGCCGCCGCCCGCACGACCGGGCCCGCACCACGGCCGAAGAAGCTGAAGCCCGGCCCGCGCGCCGCCCCGGACTGCGCCGACCGCGGCCGCTGCCGCTCCGCCGGCGCGGGCGCGGGCGCCGCCGCGACCGGAGCACCCGGCGTCCCGCCGAGCTGCCCGACGGTGGCGGTCAGCGCCGGGCGCACCGGCGCGGGCCGCACCGGCGTCGGCGCCTGTGCCTGTGCCTGTGCCTGTGCCTGTGCCTGTGCCTGTGCCACCGGAGCCTGCCCCGGGGTGGGCACCGCGGGGGCCACCGGCGCCGGCACCGAGGGTGCCACCACGGCGGGCGCGGGCGCGGGCACCGGGGCCGCAGCGGCCGGCGCCGTACGCGCCCGCAGCGCGACCTCCGAGCCCGCCGTCCGCTCCCGCCGCGCCTCCTGCTCCGCCGCCCGCCGCTCCAGCAGCCGCAGCACGGACGCGGCACGGACGAACGCGGCCGGGCTGGCCGGGTACTTGGGGCGGCTCGCAGCGAGCGCCCGCTGGGCCGCCTCGGCCTCCTTGAGCGCCTGCTCGGCCACCGTCACGGCCCGCTCCCGCAGCAGCCGGGCGATCTCGGTCTCGGCCTTCGCCAGCCGCGACTTCTCCGCCGTCAGCCGCCGCCCGAACCGGGTGGCCCGCTCCTCGGCGACCTCCGCCGCGTACTCGGCCTCCGCCAGCTGCTCCTCGAACCGCTCCTCGGCCCGCAACCGCTGCGCCGCGGCCATCTCGGCGGCCGCCCGGGCCGCCTTGTCCCGCTGCCGCAGCAACAGCGCGAAGCCGAGCATCGCGACCACCCCCGCGACACCCACCGAGCGCACCAGGACGGCGTCCCGACTGAAAAGCAGAGCGGCCAGCGCAGCGACGAGCAGCACGCCGGCGGCGGTGGGGGGAAAGATCCGGCCGAGGACGGAGGAATGACGGTGGCGTCCGCGAGACATGCCAAGAAACTAGCGTGCGAATTGGGGCCGTGTCAGCCCAGGGTCCTCTTCCGCCCTTGACAGTGCGCAAGTTTTACCGCACGTGCCCGGCGTTTCACTCAAGATCACGAAAAAAGCCCTGCTCAGTGGTGCGAGGCCGCCGGGCCGGCCGGATCGTCGTGGTTCTCCGGCAGCTTGCACACGTGCTGCAGCCAGAGCGCCGCCGCGATCACCGCGGCCCCGGCCAGCACCGCGAGCCCGGCCGTGACGGCCTGGTCCTTGCGCGCCGACACGTCCAGCTCGCCCAGCAGGAAGATCCCCGCGCCCGCGTAGACGCCGGTGGCCACCGCCGAGACCAGCGCGCTGGCCTGCCCCAGCACCACCGCCCGGGCCGCCAGCAGCGGGTCGACGCCCTTCGCGCCGGGCTGCCGCTCGCGCACCGCCTTCAGCCGGGACCGCAGCGAGAGCGCGGTCGCCAGCAGGACCACCGCCACCGCCGCCAGCACCACCGGCGCCGCGACCGGCACGGCCGGCAGCGTGTCCAGGGAGGCCCAGAGCTTGGCACCGGCCCAGGACAGCGCCGTGGTAGCAGCGGTGATGCCGACCAGCAGGCGGAGGCGAAGCAGCTTCACTCGGAGGAGGTCCTTCCCGGGGTTACCAGAGCCGGCCGTCGCCCGGTGGCCCGGCGCGGTGGCGCCAGGCCACCGTACCGGGCCCGACCGGGCGGGCACCCGCACGAACGGCGGACACCTACTCGTACGGCCGGGCCCCCCGGTCGAGTTCCCCGGCCGCCCTCACCGGGCCGCCGGGCCGTGGCAGGTCACTCCGGCAGCGTCAGCCGGATGTCGTCCCGCCGCCGGACGCCCTGCGCGCCCGGGCCGCCGAGCGCGTCCAGCAGTTCGCCGACCTGCCCGTGCCCGGGCACCTCGGCCTCCGGCTGGGCGTCCAGCCAGGGGGCGAGCACGAAGGCCCGCTCGTGCGAGCGCGGGTGCGGCAGCAGCAGCTGCGGGTCGTCGCTGAGCACGCCCTCGTAGGCCAGGATGTCGACGTCCAGGGTCCGCGGACCCCAGTGCACCGTCCGGACCCGCCCGAAGGCGTCCTCGATCGCGTTGCCGCGCTCCAGCAGGTCGCGCGGCGGCAGCGAGGTGCGCAGCACGACGACCGCGTTGTAGTAGTTGGGCTGTTCCCCGGGGCCGCCGACGGCCTCGGTCTCGTAGACCGCGGAGACGGCCTTGATCTTGAGCCCGGGGGTGTCGGCGAGCGCGTCGACGGCGCCCTGGAGGGTGTCCAGGCGGTTGCCCAGGTTGCTGCCGAGCGCGATCACGGCGCAGCGCTGGCTGTGCAGTGTGGTGTCGGCGGAGTCCACCCGGCTCTCCAGGTCGAACGTGGTCGGCGAGGCGGTCGGGTCGCTGGTGCTCATCGAGATCCCTCTGCAACTGGAACGGGGCGCGCGTCGGCGGTCATGCGCGGCCCCGGTGGATGGTCACGGTCACGTCGTCGAACGGCACGGTGATCGGGGCGTCGGGCTTGTGCACGGTCACCTCGACCTCCTCGACCGCTTCGTGCTTCAGGCACTGGTCGGCGATGCGCTGGGCCAGGGTCTCGATCAGGTCGACCGGCTCCCCGGCGATGATCGCGGTGACCTCCTCGGCCACGAGGCCGTAGTGCGCCGTGCGGGTGAGGTCGTCGCCGGACGCGGCGGGGCGGGTGTCCAGGTACAGCACGAGGTCGACCACGAAGGTCTGGCCCTCGACGCGCTCGCGCTCGAAGACGCCGTGGTGGCCCCGGGCACGCAGCCCCCGCAGGGTGACGCGGTCCAGCAAACGAATCACTGCTCCCAGTCGGACGGGCCCCACCCGGAGAATGGCATGGACGAGCGGGGCGAAGGCGGGCAGCACACCCGCCACTCCGTCTCGAATCTACCCGCGGGCGCTGACAACGTCTGACCGTCCTACCCGGCACGAACCGTCGCCACGCGCACCGGAATGGCGATTGACGTGAACGTTCGGTGACCACTCGGAAATTCCCGGGCGACCTCCCTGCGGCGTTTTCCGAAGGCCGTCCGAATCAGTCCTCGTCCTCGTCGTCGCCGCTGGTCAGAACGGGTGAACCGTGGTGCGACCAGAGCTTCCACCCGGCCGGGGTACGGCGGAACAGATTCGTCGAGACGACCTTTCCGCCGACCAGCGGGCCGAGTTCCCCCTCCTCCTCCGCCTCGCCGCCGGAGAGGATGTTCTCGGTGCACGTGACAAGGGCCACATCTCCGTGGACCTCGGCCTCGACATCGGTCAGGAAGAACTGGATGTACTCCGTGTTCATCATGATCAGCATGTACGAGCGGGTCACCTGCGCCCGCCCGCGCAGCACCGGCCAGCCGGGGTGCACGCACACCACGCCGCCCTTGTCGTCCGCGTCCGCGGCGCCCAGCCAGGCGTCCTCGACCGCCTCCAGGTCCCCCTCCTCCAGCGCCTGGTAGAGCGCCTGGTTCGCCGCGAGCACCGCCTCCAGGTCCGCCTCGCGGGCCTGGCCGGCCGTCCCGCCGCTCAGCCTGCCGTCACCTGTCACAGACCCTCCCTCACCCCTTGCCGGGCCGCGTGCTGCCAGGCCGCGACCACCCGGACGGCATCCGCCGTGCCGGACACGTCGTGCACCCGCACCGCCCAGGCGCCGGCCTGGGCCGACAGCACCGACACCGCGGCGGTCGCGTCGTCGCGCTCCCGGGCCGGGCGCAGCGCCCCGGTTTGCGGGTCGGCCAGCAGCGTACCCAGGAACCGCTTGCGCGATGCGGCGACGAGGACGGGACGGCCGAGCGCGGTGAGCGCGTCCAGTCGGCCGAGCAGCGCCCAGTTGTGCTCGGAGGTCTTGGCGAAGCCGAGCCCCGGGTCGAGGACCAGCTGGTCCTCCTTGACCCCGGCCGCCAGCAGCGCGTCCACCCGGACGGCCAGCTCGGCGACCACGTCCGCCACCACGTCCCGGTAGACCGCCAGCTGGTCCATGTCCGCGGACTGCCCGCGCCAGTGCATCACCACGAACGGTGCGCCGGTGTCGGCGACCACCCGGGCCATCGCCGGGTCGGCGAGCCCGCCGGAGACGTCGTTGACGAGCGCGGCACCGGCCTCCACGGCCTGCTCGGCGACGGAGGCCCGCATGGTGTCGACCGACACCACCACCCCGGCGGCGGCGAGCTCGCGCACCACGGGCAGCACCCGGCGCAGCTCCTCCTCCTCGGGCACCCGCTGCGAGCCGGGCCGGGTGGACTCGCCCCCGACGTCCACCAGGTCCGCGCCGCGGGCGCGCAGGGCGAGCCCGTGCGCGATCGCCTTGGCGGGGTCGTGCCAGAGGCCGCCGTCCGAGAAGGAGTCGGGCGTGACGTTGACCACACCCATCACGGCGCAGCGGTCGAGCCGCGGCAGTCCGGCCGGCAGCGAGAAGGACGGCGAGTTGCTCATGCGCCCATTATCGAACGGGGCCCCCGCCGAGGATTCTCGGCGGGGGCCCCGTTCGTCGCGGCGACGTCTCAGGCGGCCTCGGTGACCTCGCGGGCACCCGGGGTGGGCATCAGGCCCTCCCGCTGGCGCCGGCGGCCGAAGCGCGGCATCCCGAGGGTGATGAAGGCCTCGGCCTGCATCGCGGCGAAGCCGATCCGCGGCAGGTCCCGGGTGTTCGGGAAGACCAGGAAGCGCGGCTCCCACTCGGGCTGGAACTTGGCGTTGAACTTGTACAGCGACTCGATCTGGAACCAGCGCGAGAGGAACACCAGCAGGCCGCGCCAGGCCCGCAGCACCGGTCCCGCGCCGATCCGCTCGCCGCGGGCCAGCGCCGAGCGGAACATCGCGAAGTTGAGCGACACCCGGCGCACGCCCATCGCGGGCACGGCCTGCAGGGCGGCGACGATCAGCAGTTCGTTCAGGCCCGGGTCGGCGGCGCGGTCGCGGCGCATCAGCTCCAGCGAGATGCCGTCCGGCCCCCAGGGCACGAAGTGCAGCACGGCCTTCAGGTCGTCGCCGCTCTCGCCCTCCTCGGGGGCCTTGTGGGCGGTGACCACCACGCAGTCGTCGTCCAGCGGGTCGCCGAAGCGCCCGAGGGCCATCGAGAAGCCGCGCTCGGTGTCGGTGCCGCGCCAGCGGGCGGCGGCGTCGGCGATCCGGTACTTCTCCTCCACGCTGAGGTCGGAGACCCGGCGCACCTGGCAGGAGTAGCCGTTGCGCTCGATCCGCTTGACCATCTGGCGCACGTTGCGCATGGCCCGGCCGGCGAGCGAGAAGGTCGCGGTGTCGACGATCGCCTCGTCGCCCAGCTCCAGCGCGTCCAGGCCCGCCTCGCGGGTCCAGACCTCGCCGCCGACCTCGCTGCAGCCCATCACGGCCGGCACCCAGGCGTGCTCGCGGGCCTCGGCCATGAACACCTTGATCGCGCCCGGCCAGGCCTCGACGTCGCCGACCGGGTCGCCGGAGGCCAGCATCACGCCGGAGACCACCCGGTAGGAGATCGCGGCCTTGCCGGTGGGCGAGAACAGCACGCTCTTGTCGCGGCGCAGCGCGAAGTAGCCGAGCGAGTCGCGCTCGCCGTGCCGGGCGAGCAGCTCGCGGACCTTCTCCTCGTCCTCCGGGGTCAGCTCCGGCTTGGGCTTGCCCGGGCGCAGCGCCAGGTAGGCGGTGGTGAAGGCGGTCAGCAGGCCCAGTCCGCCGAGCAGGTAGGCGACCAGGTCGGACATCCGGACGTTGTTGTACCGGATCGGCCCCTCGAAGCCGAACAGCCCGTACACGACGTGCTGGAGGCGCTCGGACAGGGCCGGGTAGCCGATCTCGTACTTGGTCCGGGTGCTCACGATCAGCAGGCCGAGCAGCACGCTGACGGCGCCCATCACGATCAGGTTGACCAGCGCCCGCCAGCGGGTGCGCGGGTCGGCCTTGGCGTAGAACTCGCGCTGGTGCACCAGCATCACCACGAAGACCGCCAGCGAGACCACCGCCGGGCCGATCTGGTGCCAGCGCACGATGTGCAGCGCGGCGCCGACCGGCAGCAGCACGCACACCGCCCGCCAGGCCCGCCGCTTGCGCCGGCGCAGCGCGTGCGCGAGCAGCACCAGCAGCAGGCCGATCATCATCGTCCCGACCGCGGCCAGCGAGGTGGTGCCGCCGGGCAGTTGCCCGGTGAAGGTGTGCATCTTGGAGTGCCGGAGCTTGGGGAACACCGCGCTCGCGATGTCGACCAGCCCGATCAGCAGACAGGCGTACCCGACCGCGCCTGGCAGCCAGGCCCTCGGAACGGACGCCGCCTGGGTGCGAAGCGTCTGCAGGCCGCGACGACGACGCGGCTGCTCGGGGCTCGGCTCAACGGACACGGGAACGCTCATGGAAGCTCAGCGTAGAGGCTGCGGGACGCCGTCCGGTCACTCCGGGGGAGCACGTGTGATGGACCTTCATGCCTTTTCCTTCATCAGGCAATGCGCATACCAAGGATCCGGAAACGGTCGGTAATCCGGTGCCGTGGGCGCGCTGCGGTTGAGCCGGGGGTGGGAGCCGAGGGCCTGCCGCCGCGTGGCGCGGCAGGGTCCTCCGGTACGCCGTACGTACGGTGGACGCCGCATTCTAGGGCGCCGGTTGCCTGCGGCTCCCCCCGCCCTCCCGGCTCGCCCGGGCCCCGGACAGCCTAGCCGCGGTGGCCGGAGCTGACGGACCGCCAGACGATGAAGCGTGCACCGACACCGTCCCATCGGAAGGCCGACTGCATGGAACTGACCAGCGACGCGCTGGTGAACTCGCTGCTCGCACTCGGCGCTGCGGCCCTCGTCACCACCCTGTGGATCTGGCCGCGACTGGCGCCCCAGCGCCCGCTACCCGTCCTGGGCCGGATCGGCCTGCTGGCCGTCACTCAGGTCGCGGTCGTGGCCGTGCTGGCGCTGGCGGTGAACAACTCCTTCGGGTTCTACACCTCGTGGGACGACCTGCTCAGCCCCGGCGGCACCAAGCTCGCGCTGACCAGCAACGAGAACCACAAGGGCGGTACCCCGGCCTCGGACGAGCCGATCCAGCCGACCGGCGAGGGCGGTCTGGAGACCGTCACCGACCTGCCCAAGGGGGCGCCCGAGGAGGTCGGCAAGGTCGAGTCGGTCCGGGTCACCGGCAAGGAGACCGGACTGTCCGACCAGATGTTCGTCTACCTGCCGCCCGAGTACTTCGACCCGAAGTTCGCCCTGGTCCGCTTCCCCGTCCTGGTGACCATCTCCGGCTTCCCCGGCACCACGCTCAACCTGCTGAAGGAGCTGCCCGTCCTGCGCACCGCGGCCGAGATGCAGAAGTCCGGCAAGATGCCGCCGACCATCGTGGTCATGGCCCGCCCGACCGTCGCCCCGCCGCGCGACACCGAGTGCGTGGACGTCCCCGGCGGCCCGCGCACCGAGACCTGGTTCACCAAGGACCTGCCGGAGGCGCTCCGCACCACCTACCGGACCGGCCGCTCGGCCGCCTCCTGGTCCGTCTTCGGCTACTCGACCGGGGGCAGCTGCGCGCTGCGGCTGGCGATGCGCTTCCCGAACGTCTACAGCAGCGCGGTGGGCCTGCACGGCGACTACAAGGTCAAGGAGGACCAGTTCACCGGTGGCGACCTGTTCAACGGCGACACCGGCCTGGCCCAGCAGAGCGACCTCGACTGGCGGCTGACGAACCTCCCGGCCCCCGCCCTCTCGCTGCTGGTGGTCTCCTCCCGCAAGGAGGTCGACTTCGCCCAGACCCTCCAGTTCGTCGACCACGCCCAGCAGGTCGCGGCGGCCAACCCGCAGTTCAAGGTCGACTCGCTCTACCTCGACGACGGCGGCCACAACTTCGACAGCTGGACCCGTGAGCTGCCGTCCTCGCTGGAGTGGATCGGCCAGCGGCTCGGCTGACGCGGGCGGGTGGCGGCCGGCCCGGGCCCCCGGACCGGCCGGCCGATCCCTACCGACCGATGATGAGGCTCATCGCCTCGGCCCGGGTGGCCGGGTCGCGCAGCTGGCCGCGGACGCACGAGGTGATGGTCTTGGCGCCGGGCTTGCGGATGCCGCGCATCGACATGCACATGTGCTCGCACTCGACCACGACGATCGCCCCGCGCGGCTCCAGGATCCGCATCAGCGCGTCGGCCACCTGGCTGGTCAGCCGCTCCTGCACCTGCGGGCGGCGGGCGTAGACGTCGACCAGCCGGGCCAGCTTGGACAGGCCGGTGATCTTGCCGCTGGGGGACGGGATGTACCCGACGTGCGCCACGCCGCGGAACGGCACCAGGTGGTGCTCGCAGACGGACGTCAGCTCGATGTCCTTCACGAGCACCATCTCGTCGTGCCCAAGGTCGAAGGTGGTGGTGAGGACGTCCTCGGGCTCCTGCCAGAGGCCCGCGAATATCTCCTTGTAGGCGCGCGCGACCCGGGCCGGGGTCTCCAGCAGCCCCTCGCGGTCCGGGTCCTCCCCCACGGCGAGCAACAGCTCGCGGATGGCGTTCTCGGCCCGCTTCTGGTCGAAGGTCCCGACGGTGGGCGGACCGTCGAGCGTCACCGGGTCGATCATGCGGGCCTCGCTTACTTGGGACGACTTTGCTGAACAGCACGGATGCCGCGTCTCCAGGGTACAAACCCCGGTGACGCGGCATCCATTCCGTACGGTGCGCGGGATCAGCCCTCCACGGGCGGTTCCCCGGTCGGCAGCTGCGGGAGCTTCACGATGTCCACCGGGGCGGTGTCGGTCGTGGCGGCGCCGTTGGTGAGCGCCAGCTCCTTCGGGGACTGCACCGGCGGCCGGGTGGACGGCGTGCGACGGGACGAGCCCGTCCAGGCCGGCCGGGCCGGGCGCTTGACGATCGGGGTGAAGATCTCCGCGATCTGCTCCTTGTTCAGGGTCTCCTTCTCCAGGAGCTCCAGAACCAGGTTGTCGAGCACGTCGCGGTTCTCGACCAGGATCTCCCAGGCCTCGTTGTGCGCGTTCTCGATGAGCTTCTTGACCTCTTCGTCCACCAGCCCGGCGACCTCTTCCGAGTAGTCGCGCTGGTGGCCCATCTCACGGCCCAGGAACGGCTCCGCGTTGTCCGAGCCGAACTTGATGGCGCCGAGCCGCTCGGTCATGCCGTACTGGGTCACCATGGCCCGGGCGGTGGCGGTGGCCTTCTCGATGTCGTTCGACGCACCGGTGGTCGGGTCGTGGAAGACCAGCTCCTCCGCCGCGCGCCCGCCCAGCATGTACGCCAGCTGGTCGAGCATCTCGTTGCGGGTGGTGGAGTACTTGTCCTCCTCCGGCAGCACCATGGTGTAGCCGAGGGCCCGGCCGCGCGACAGGATCGTGATCTTGTGCACCGGGTCGCTGTTGGGGCACGCCGCCGCCACCAGGGCGTGGCCGCCCTCGTGGTACGCGGTGATCTTCTTCTCCTTCTCGGACATGATCCGAGTGCGCTTCTGCGGACCGGCCACGACGCGGTCGATCGCCTCGTCCAGGATGCCGTTGTCGATCAGCTTCTTGTCCGAACGGGCGGTCAGCAGAGCGGCCTCGTTGAGGACGTTCGACAGGTCCGCGCCGGTGAAGCCGGGGGTGCGCTTGGCGACGGCCGAGAGGTCGACGTCGGGCGCGATCGGCTTGCCCTTCTGGTGCACCTTGAGGATGTCCAGCCGGCCCTGGAGGTCGGGGCGCTCGACCGCGATCTGGCGGTCGAAGCGGCCCGGGCGCAGCAGCGCCGGGTCCAGGATGTCGGGGCGGTTGGTGGCCGCGATCAGGATCACGCCACCCTTGACGTCGAAGCCGTCCATCTCGACCAGCAGCTGGTTGAGGGTCTGCTCGCGCTCGTCGTGGCCGCCGCCCAGACCCGCACCGCGGTGCCGGCCGACGGCGTCGATCTCGTCGACGAAGACGATCGCCGGGGCGTTCGCCTTGGCCTGCTCGAAGAGGTCGCGGACGCGGCTGGCGCCGACACCCACGAACATCTCGACGAAGTCCGAGCCGGAGATCGAGTAGAACGGCACCCCGGCCTCGCCCGCGACGGCACGCGCCAGCAGGGTCTTACCGGTACCGGGCGGGCCGTAGAGCAGCACACCCTTGGGGATCTTGGCGCCGACGGCCTGGAACTTGGCCGGCTCCTGCAGGAACTCCTTGATCTCGTGGAGTTCCTCGACCGCCTCGTCGGCGCCCGCGACGTCCGAGAAGGTCGTCTTCGGGGTGTCCTTGGTGAGCAGCTTGGCCTTGGACTTGCCGAACTGCATGACCCGGGAGCCGCCGCCCTGCATCTGATTCATCAGGAACAGGAAGACCAGCACGATGATGACGATCGGGAGCATCGACAGCAGCAGGCTGACGAAGGTGCTCTGCTTCTCGGGGCTGATGGTGTAGCCCTCGGCGAGCGTGCTCTGGTCGTTGTCGTTGATCTGGGCCTGGAGCTTGTCGGCGATCGCAACACCCTGGTCGCCGATGTACGAGGCCTGGAACTTGCTGCCGGACGGCGTCTTGCCGGTGCCGGCGTTGGACAGCGTGGCGCCGTCCTTCAACTGGATCTTGATCGTGTTCGAGTCACCAGTGGTGATCTGCGCGGACTTGACCTGCTTGGCGTCGATCGCCGCGACGACCTGACCGGTGTCCACCGTCTTGTAGCCGTTCGAATCCGAAACGACCTGCATCAACACGATGACGGCGAGGACGGCCAGCACGATCCACATGATCGGCGCACGGAAGTATCGCTTGACGTCCATCCATGCGGGGCGTTGCCGCCCCGTCCCTCCTGCCACTCAACGGCGCCGCGGGGCTGGGGGCCGCCGGCGCATCCTGGTCGGTGCTCATGTGAAGAGCGGTTTTAATGGACCGTACCGCAGTCGCACCCGCCCGTGGCGGGAGCACAGCGACACGGCTGTCGTTCTTTGTCCGCCCGGTCCAACGGGCGGGAACCGGCTCCTGTTCCCATCCGTAGCCCGAACGGAGCTCTCAACCCCCGTAGACGTGCGGGGCGAGCGTCCCGATGAAGGGCAGGTTACGCAGCTTCTCCGCGTAGTCCAGGCCGTAGCCGACCACGAACTCGTTCGGAATGTCGAAACCGACGTACTTCACGTCGATCTCGACCTTGGCCGCGTCCGGCTTGCGGAGCAGGGCGCAGACCTCCAGCGAGGCCGGGCCGCGCGAGCTCAGGTTGCCCAGCAGCCAGGACAGGGTCAGCCCGGAGTCGATGATGTCCTCGACGATCAGGACGTCCCGGCCGGCGATGTCGGTGTCCAGGTCCTTCAGGATGCGGACCACGCCGGAGGACTTGGTGCCCATGCCGTAGGAGGACACCGCCATCCAGTCCATGGTGACCTGCGAGTGCAGGGTCCGGGCGAGGTCGGCCATGACCATCACAGCCCCCTTGAGGACGCCGACGATCAGCAGATCCTTGCCTGCGTAGTCCCGGTCGATGCGCTCGGCCAGCTCCAGGAGCTTGGCGTCGATCTCGTCCTTGCTGATGAGCACCTTCGCGAGGTCAGCGCCCATGTCGTTCTGGTCCACCGGGGATACGTCCTCAAACGTTCGGGGTATGTGTGGCCGGCGGCCGGCTACCCCGGGACATGCCCGCCCGTCAGTCGCCCTGCCGCCGAAAGACCAGCGTGCCACACCTGCGGGTGGCCTCGACGCCCCCGGGTAGGTGCAGCGGTCCCTGGCCGCGCCATCCGGTGACCAGCAGGTCGATCGTCTCCAGGTGCCGCGCGAACAGGTCCCCGGCCGGGCAGCCCGCCCGCAGCGCGGCCCTGCGCAGCACCCGGCGGCGGACCGCGGGCGGGAGTTCGGCGAGTTTCACGGCGTCCAGGGCGCCCTCACCCGTCCGGAGGTCGCGTTCGGCCAGGGAGGCCCACTGGTCGAGCGCGTCCGCGTCGTCGCGGAACAGCCGGGCGGTGCGGGCCAGCGCCTCGACCACCCCGCCGCCCAGGTGCTTCTCCAGCACCGGCAGCACCTCGTGCCGGACCCGCGAGCGGGTGTAGGCGGGATCACAGTTGTGCGGGTCGTCCCAGACCGGGATCGCCTGGGCGGAGCAGGCCTGCCGGGTGGCCGCCCGGTCCAGCTCCAGCAGCGGGCGGCGGTAGCGGCCCTTCTGCGCCGGCATCCCGGCCAGCGAGCGGGAGCCCGACCCGCGCGCCAGGCCGAGCAGCACCGTCTCGGCCTGGTCGTCCCGGGTGTGGCCGAGCAGCACCGCGACCGCACCGAGCCGCTCGGCGGCCGCGTCCAGGGCCGCGTAGCGGGCGTCCCGGGCGGCGGCCTCCGGGCCGCCGGACCGGCCGACGCGCACCGGGATCGCCTCGACCGGGTCCAGCCCGAGCGAGCGCAGCCGTTCGGCCACCTGGGCGGCCCGGTCGGCGGAGCCGGGCTGCAGGCCGTGGTCCACGGTGACGGCGCCGACCCGCAGGCCGATCTTGGGGGCCTCGAAGGCGGCGGCGATGGCCAGGGCCATCGAGTCGGCGCCGCCGCTGACGGCGACCAGCACCAGCGGCGAGCCGGGGGCGGCCGGGGTCCGGGGCAGCCCGGACGGGTGGCGGGCGGCGTTGCCGATCAGGGTGGTGCCGACGGCGGCACCCACCAGCGGCGCCCCGGCCGGGCGCTCGCGGGGCTCGCGCACGGGCGCGGTGAAGGTGGTACCGGCCTCGGCGGCGAGGTCGGTGAGCGTGCGGCGGACGGCCAGGCGTATCGCTGCGACTGCGGGGTGTGGACCCACGGCGGACGACTCCTCGACGGAGGGGACAGGACGGCGGTTCGCGCGGCGGGGCCGCGCAGCTTCATGAGCGCCCTGTTACCGGGCGCTCACAGATGGTGGCAGAAAGGAGCACCCCGCTACGCCACCCGCGCCACCGGTACGACCACCGTCCCACGTTCGGGTGAATGGAGAAACGTATCTTCACCCTCCGTCTGCCCGATTGGACCACTCGTACGAGCGGGTTTGACCAACCGCCGACCACCGCGCGGCGCTTGGGGTCCGGGCGACGGCCGTGCCTGCCCGCCTCAGCGGGCGACGCGGGCGACCCAGGCGGCCGGATCGTGGATCTCCTCCTTGGTCGGCAGCGTGTTCGGGGAGGTCCACACCCGGTTGAAGCCCTCCATGCCGACCTGCTCCACCACCCCGCGCACGAACACCGCGCCGTCCTGGTACTGGCGCAGCTTCGCGTCCATGCCGAGCAGCCGGCGCAACAGCAGGTCGAGCCGATTCGCCCCGCGGTCCCGGCGCTGCTGGAACTTCTCCCGGATCTCCGCCACCGTCGGCACCACCGCCGGGCCGACCCCGTCCATCACCACGTCCGCGTGGCCCTCCAGCAGCGACATCACCGCCGTCAACCGGCCCAGGATCTCGCGCTGCGCCGGCGACTGCACGACCTCCATCAGCCCCGCCGACGGCACGCCCTCCCGGCCCCCGACACCCGGCAGCCCGCCGCCGAGCGAACCCGCCGCGTCCCGCAGCCGCTCCAGCAGGGCGCCCGGATCCACGTCCGTCTCCGCCAGGAAGGACTGCACCTCGGACTGGATGTGGTCACGCAGCCACGGCACCGCGGTGAACTGCGTCCGGTGCGTCTCCTCGTGCAGGCACACCCAGAGCCGGAAGTCGGACGGGTCGACGTCCAGTTCCCGCTCGACGTGCACGATGTTCGGCGCCACCAGCAGCAGCCGGCCGGGCCCCGGGCCCTCCGGCCCCAGCCGCGGCTTGTCGAACAGCGCCGCCGGGCTGTCCGGGGCCTCCAGCGAGGGCTCCGCCGGGGCGAAGGTCTCGTACTGGCCGAGCACCTTCCCGGCCAGGAACGCCAGCAGCGCGCCCACCTCGATCCCGGTGGCCTTCTCCCCCACCGCGCCGAACACCCCCGCCGTCGGGCTGCTCGCCCGGCGTGCCTGGAGCTTCTCCACCAGCGGCTGGACCACCGTACGGAAACCGGCCACGTTCGCCCGCACCCAGCCCGGGCGGTCCACCACCAGCACCGGCGTCGCGGCGGCCGCCGTCAGGCTGCTCGACCGCATCCCCGTGAACGCCCGGACGTGCTCCTCGGCCTCCAGCGCGTGCCGGCGCAGTTCGGCGACCACCGCCGCCGCCTCCGCCCGGCTCACCTCCGGCCCCGGCCGCACCAACCTGGTCGCGGTTGCGACCGCGAGATTCCAGTCGACCATGCCAGCACCGCCACTCGCGCTCGTCATGCCCTCACCGTACGTGCTCCCACCCATCAGCGGCAGCCACCCGCCCCGAACACCCTCACCCCCGCCCTGCCCACGGACCACCGGGCACCGCGTGGCCGGCGGACGGCACCGAGCTGCGCCCTCGGCCGGGCGGGGACGGGGTGGGCGTCGGACCGCCGAGCCGCGGGCGGGCGGCAGCGGGTCAGTGGCAGCCGCAGGCGGTGAGGCGGGCGGCGATGCGGTCCATGGCGGCGCGGGCGGTGTCGGCGGGGGCGGTGGTGCGGGTCATGACGGCGAAGGCGAGGAGGCGGCCGTCGGCGTCGACGACGGTGCCGGCGAGGGTGTTGACGCCGCTGAGGGTGCCGGTCTTGGCGCGGATCAGGCCGGCCGCGTCGGCGGCGCCCGAGCCGGTGCCGTAGCGCTTGCCGAGGGTGCCGGTGAAGCCGGCGATGGGCAGGCCGGTGAGCACCGGGCGCAGCGCCGGGTGCTGGTCGGAGGCGGCCAGGGCGAGGAGTTGGACGAGGACGGCCGGCGGGACCGCGTTGCCCGGGTGCAGCCCGCTGCCGTCGTTCAGGGACACGCCCGTCATCGGCACGCCGAGCTTGGCGAGTTCCTGGGTGACGGCGGTGGCGGCGCCCTCGAAGCTGGCCGGTTGGCCGGCGGCGAGGGCCGCCTGACGGGCCATCGCCTCGGCGAGCTGGTTGTCGGAGGTGGTGAGCATGCGCTCGACCAGCCGGGCGACGGTCGGCGAGTCCACCCGGCCGAGGACGGGGGCGGCGGGAGCGGCCGGGGCGGCGGCGGGCTTGGCCGTGCCGTCGACGGTGATGCCCTGGGCCTTGAGCAGGGCCGCGAAGCCCTCGGCGGCCTTCCCGGCCGGGTCGGCGACCCGGGCCGGCGCATCGTCACGGCTCTTGGGGTCCGCCTTGGCCTCGTCGACCATCAGCGGGACGACCAGGGCGATGTTCTGCGCGTCGTGGTTCTTGTGCTGCGGGTTGCCCGCGTACGTCGACAGGTCGTAGTCGAGTCTGACGGTGGTGGTGCCGGCGGCCTTGAGGGCGGCGGCGGTCTGCCGGGCCAGGGCGTCGAGCGAGGCGGGGGCGGTGTCGGCGTCGGCGGCCTGGCCGCCGATCTGGACCTGGTCGGCGGGCAGCGCGGTGAGCGTCGGGTCGCCGCCGCCGACCAGGGTGATCGTGCTCGGGTCCGCGCCCCGGACCACCCGGGTGGTCAGCCGGGTGTCGCCGGGGATCAGCGACAGGGCCGCGATGGCGGTGGCCAGTTTGGTGGTGGAGGCGGGGGTGGCCGGGGTGTTCTCGCCGGAGCCGTACAGGAGTTGGCCGCTGGCGGCGTCCGCGACGGCGAAGGTGACGGTGCCGAGGCTCTTGTCGGCGACGGCGGTGGCGAGCGCCTGCCGGAGGCCCTGGGCGGTGGGTGCGGCGGCGGAGCCACCGGCCTCGACGGTGGCCAGGACGGCGCCGGGGGCGGGGGCCGGGCGGGCGCCGCCGCCCGGGGCGGGGGCCGAGCCGGTGGGGCCCGTGGAGCCGGTGCCGGTGGGCGTGGAGCCGCCGGTGGTGCCGGGGGCGGTGGGCTGTTCGCCCGGGCGGGTGGCCGGGGTGTCGCCCGGCCCGGGCTTGCCGTCGCCCCTCCCCCGGCCGCCCTTCCCGCCGTCGCGGCCGTCCCGGCCGTCGCCCTCGCCGTGCTCGGTGCTGTGGCCGCCGGGGCCCGGGGAGGGCTGCGCGTACGCTCCGCCCGAGGTCAGGACCGTTCCGGCGACCAGCAGGGCCGCTCCGAACAGTCCGGCGGCCGTCCCCTTGCGGCGGCGCGCCGCCCCGACCCCTGTTCCCACCGACCGGCCCCTTTCCTGAGCACTCACTCCCGTAGGAGACACTTGGATTCTGTCAGTCCCTACCTTGGAGGAACCGTTGGAATTCGACGTCCTTATCGAAATCCCGAAGGGCTCTCGTAACAAGTACGAGGTCGACCACGAGAGCGGCCGGCTGCGGCTCGACCGGATGCTCTTCACCTCGACCCGCTACCCGGCCGACTACGGCTACGTGGAGGGCACGCTCGGCGAGGACGGCGACCCGCTGGACGCGCTGGTGATCCTGGACGAGCCGACCTTCCCGGGTTGCCTCATCAAGTGCCGCGCCATCGGCATGTTCCAGATGACCGACGAGGCCGGTGGCGACGACAAGCTGCTGTGCGTTCCGGCCACCGACCCGCGCTGGGAGCACCTGCGGGACATCCACCACGTGTCGGAGTTCGACCGCCTGGAGATCCAGCACTTCTTCGAGGTCTACAAGGACCTGGAGCCGGGCAAGTCCGTCGAGGGCGCCAACTGGGTCGGCCGCGCCGAGGCCGAGGCCGAGGTCACCGCTTCGATCAAGCGTCTGGCGGAGCAGGGCGGTCACTGAGCCGTCGTTCCGATCTCGTTCGACCAGGCAGTTCTGGGCAGTTCGAGGTAGGTCGGGGCAGCCGGAGGCCGGGGTTCGCGGATTCGTCCGCGGGCCCCGGCCTTCGCCGTGTCCGGGGCCGGGCGCGGCCGGTCTTGCCGACAGCCTGTCGGCAAGACGGTTCATTAGGTTAGGCTAACCAAAACAGTCGAGGCCGAGTCCGATCCCTGGAGGCCGCATGCCCACGCCCGAGCCCGTCCCGTTCTCCACCGCGCTCCGCACCGCCAGCAGCGAGGAGCACGAGGCTGCGGAGCAGTCCTCGTTCATGAGCCACCTGCTGGGCGGCCGGCTCGGGATCGAGGCCTACGCCGACCTCACCGGCCAGCTCTGGTACGTCTACCGGGCCCTGGAGAGCCGCGCCGGGCACCTGGCGGAGCACCCGCTCGCCGGGCCCTTCATCGACCGGGCGCTGCTGCGCACCGCCGCCATCGAGCGCGACCTGGCGCACCTGCGCGGGCCGGACTGGCGGGACGGGCTGGCGCCGCTGCCGGCCACCGCCGCGTACGTCGCGCGGGTGGAGGAACTGGCCGGGACGTGGCCCGCCGGGTACATCGCGCACCACTACACCCGCTACCTGGGCGACCTGTCCGGCGGTCAGATCATCCGCGGCATGGCCGAGAAGACCTGGGGCTTCGAACGCAAGGGCGACGGCGTGCGGTTCTACGTCTTCGAGGAGGTCGACAACCCGGCCGCCTTCAAGCGCGAGTACCGGGCCCGACTGGACGCGGCCGGGCTGGCGATGGACGAGGTGGAGCGGCGCCGGGTGGTCGAGGAGTGCAAGCGGGCCTTCGTGCTCAACGGCGCGGTCTTCCGGGACCTGGACGCGCGCTACCCGCTGAGCGCCTGAACGGCTCTCCCCGGGCACACCCGCTCGGGTGCGCCAACGGATCGGCCCCGGCGAGCGGTTGCTCGCCGGGGCCGTCGCGCGTCCGGGGGGTGCGTCAGGAGCGCGCGCCGCGTCGGTTGCGCACCAGCACGGTGGCGCTGCCGCCGACCAGCAGCAGGCCGGCCGCGGTGGCCAGCAGCGGAACCACCGGAGTCTCCGAGCCGGTGGCGGCCAGCACGCCGCCCCCGCCGCCCGTACCGCTCAGGCCGCCGCCGGTGGTCAGCGAGGCGCCGCCGACCGCGCCGGTGCCCGAACCCTGGCCTCCGGCAGCCTGGTTGGCGCCACCGGCGCCGGAGCCGGCGGTCGGCGGGACGGCCGGCAGCTTGGCGTCCTTATCGAACGCCAGGGTGGCGCTGACCGGGTCCAGGGCCGTGCCCGCCGGGTAGTTGGAGAACACCGGGACGCCCTCGGCCGTGAGCGTGGCCGGGACGCCGGAGAGCGTCACCACGCCGTTGACCGGCTTCAGGGCGGCGGCGGGCACGTCCAGCTTGGCGATCCGCGCGCCGCTCAGCGACGTCGCCTTGCCGTCGGGGGACTTGCCGTTCACGTCGGCGGTCAGGAAGGCACCGCCCTGGTCGATCGTCAGGCCCAGCTTGGAGAGCGTGGTGTCGAGCGCCCAGCCGTCCTTGCCGGGGTGGCCGAGGAAGCGGACCGAGCCGTTGAACGCGGCGGTCAGCGAGTGGTCGGCGGTGTTGTAGCCGCCGGTGGCGCCGCCGAAGCGGTAGTCGGCCGCGCCGCCGCCGAACTCGACCTTGCCGCTCGCCGTCGGGGTGGCCAGGTACGCGCGGAAGCTCTCCTTGACCGTCCAGTCGAGGCTCCCGTTCAGCACGGGCAGCCGGCCGGGGGCGCCGGTGGGCGCCGGGGTCCCGGTCGCGGACGGGGTGGCGCTCGTGGACGGCGAGGCGGTGGCGCTCGGCGACTGCGTCGCGGACGGCGTCGAGGTGGCCGACGGCGTGGCGGAGGGCGTGGTCGACGGCGTGCCGGTGGCGGACGGCGAGGCGGTCGGCGTGCCCGTGGCGGACGGCGTCGAGGTCGGGGTCGGGGCCGTCGGCGAAGCGGTGGCGGTCGCCGTGGCGGTCGGCGACGGCGTCGCCGGGCTCTGCTTCAGCAGCAGCGACAGCGGGTCCATGTCCGTCCCGGCCGCGTAGAAGCCCGCGAAGGCCTTGGCGCCCTGCTCGGTCAGCTTGGCCGCCGTCGGCACCCCGGTGGTGGTGTCCCGCCCGACGGTGAACGTCACCAGCGGCACGTCGTCCCGTCGGGTGACCTCGGTGGCGCCCATCGACTCCTTGGAGGCGGTGTCGGCGGTGAGCGTGCCGGTCGTCCCGGCGGTGGTGACCTTGAGGTCGCTGAGGGCGACGTCCAGCGCGCCGTGGTGGGCGGTGAAGCGGACCCCGCCGGTGAAGGAGGAGCTCAGCGCGTGGGTGGCGAGGTCGTACGTGGCGTTCGCCAGGCCGAAGTGGAAGGTGCCGTCGGCGTTGGTGGTGGCGCCGCCGGTCAGTTCGATGGCGCCGCCCTGGGAGGCCGGGCCGCTGACGTAGCTGCGGAAGCTGGCCTTCACACCCCAGTCCAGCGCGCCGGTGTCGTACGTGACGCTGCCGGGGCCGCCCGCGCCGAAGGCCAGTGCGGGGGCGCCGAGGGCGGTCAGGCCGAGGCCGGCGGTGGCGGCCGCGAGGGCGGCCAGCCTGGTGCGGTTGCGGGACATGGTGGGACTCCGTTCGGATGGGGCGGGGGGAGGGAGCGGGGGGGCTCCGAGGTGTCAGGCCGCGTCGCCGGGGCCCGACGCAGCACCGGGGCCGCCGTCGGGGCCGCCGTCGGCGCCCGCGCCCGACGCGGCGGCCGCGCGGCGGCGCCGGACGAGCAGGCCGCCGGTCACGGCGAGCGCGGCCACCAGCACGGCGCCGCCGGCCACGGCCGCCACCGGGAAGCCGCCCGGGGAGGAGGCGGCGACGGGCGCGGCGGACGGGCTGGTGGCGGGGGTCGCGGTGGCGCTCGGCGCGGTGGCCGGGGCGCTGCCGAGGTCGGGCAGCGGGGGCAGCGCGGCGGCCGGGTCGAGCGCCACCGCGAAGCTCAGCGGATCCATCTCGGTACCGGCCGGGTAGAGGCCGCCGAAGGCCTCGGCGCCGCCCTCGGTGAGTTTCAGCGGCACCTCGACGGCCTTCAGCAGGCCGCCCTCGGGCTTGAGCCCGGCCGGGTCGAAGGCCGCCAGCTCGACGCCGGTGAGCTGTTGGGTGGCGCCGTCCGGGGTCCGGCCGGAGACATCTGCGACCAGTCGGCCCTGGCCGCCGGCCACGGTGACACCCGGGTTGGCGAGGGTGAGGTCCAGGCCGTAGGTGTCGCCGCTGCGCAGGCCGGTGAAGCGCACGGTGCCGGTGAAGGCGGCGGTGAGGTCGCCGTTCGCGGGGTCGTACGCGCCCTTGGCCGGGGTCCAGCGGAAGTAGGCGCCGCCGTCCGCCGCGCCGGCGCCGAGCTCCCAGCGACCCTGGGCGATCGCGCCGGTGACGTAGTCGCGGAAGGTGCGGCGCACGCCCCAGTCGAGGGCGCCGTTCGCGAACTCGGTCCGGGCGGGGGCCTGGGCGCCGGACGGGGTCTCGGCGGTCGCCGAGGGGGTCGGCACGGCGGCCGCCGAGGGGGCCGCGGAGGGGACGGCCGCCGAGGGGGTGGCCGCGGCGGTCGGCGACGGGGCCGACGAAGTCGCCTGCGCGGCAGGAAGGTTGACCGAGAGGGTGAGCGGGTCCAGGGCCGTCCCGGCGGGGTAGAAGTTGCCGAAGGCCTTCGCACCGGCGTCGGTGAGGGTGCCCGGCACGTTGCCGAGCGTCAGGGTGCCGGCCGCACCGCGCAGGTCGACGCCGGCCAGCGAGAGGTCGGCCAGCTTGGCCTGGTTCGCACTGCTGACCTGCCCGGTGTCCTTGGACTTGCTGCTGACGTCGGCGTACAGCCCGGCCGCGCCGCCCTGGACGGCCCGGACGGTGAGCCGGCCGAGGCTCAGGTCGAGCGCGTTGGCGCCGTTCTCCTGGTGCCCGGTGAACCGGACCCCGCCGGAGAAGGCGGCGGTCAGCGTGCCGGTCGCCGGGTCGTAGCCGCCGGTCGCGGAGTGGAACCGGAAGGTGCTGCCGCCGACCGTGGCCGCGCCGCCGGTGAGCGTCCAACTCCCCTTGGCGATGGGCCCGGTGACGTACGTCAGGAAGGACTGCTTGATGCCCCAGTCCAGCCGTCCACCGGCGACCTTGCCCTCCGCCGCCACCGCCGGGCCGGGTGACAGGCCCAGCGCCAGCAGGGCGGCGAGGGCGGCCACCAGGGTGGCGGCCAGGCGGCGGAGCCGACTGGGCAGGGGCACGGCGGATCACTCCTCGACGGGGTGCGGGGGCACGGCAAGGAAGGGTCCGACGTGGCGCCGACCCCCTTGCGAAACTCAGGTAAGGCTAACCTAATATATGAGTCAAGAGTCCCGTCGCGGCCCCTCCACCAGGACCGGATCGGCGACAACTCCCAGCGAAGGGAAGCACGTTGAGCAGCAGTACGATTCGAACCGGGGCGGCCCGCGGGCCCGCCCTCCTGCTGCTCGCCCTCGGCCTGCTGCTCGCCCTCACCGCCTGCGGCCCGTCCGGCGGAGCCACCGGAGCGGCCGCGGCAAACTCCTCCCGGGCCCCCGACGCGGTCGAACCGCTGCCCGTCGAGCCCGTCCCGCAGCTCCCGGCCACCACCGCCTCCGTCGACGGCCGCCAGGTCACCGTCACCAGCGCCGAGCGGATCATCCCGCTCAACGGCAGCCTCTCCGAGCTGGTGTTCAGCCTCGGCCTCGGCCCCAAGGTGGTCGCCCGGGACGTCTCCACCACCTTCCGGCAGGCCGCCGCCCTGCCGGTGATCACCCAGGCCCACGACGTGTCCGCCGAGGGCGTGCTGTCGCTGCACCCCACCGTCGTCCTCGCCGACCGCTCCACCGGCCCGGCCGAGGCCATCGCGCAGATCCGCGCGGCCGGCGTCCCCCTGCTCGTCCTCGACGACGCCAAGCGGCTCGCCGACGTCGGCCCGCGCATCGACACCGTCGCCGCCGCCCTCGGAGTCCCGGACGCCGGACGGCAGTTGAAGGAGCGCACCGAACAGCGGATCGACGAGGCCAAGGCCGCCGTCCCGACCGCCGCCCGCCACCCCAAAGTCGCCTTCCTCTACCTGCGCGGCAGCGCCACCGTCTACCTGCTCGGCGGGCCCGCCTCGGGCGCCGGCTCGCTGATCGAGGCGGTCGGCGGCCAGGACGCCGGCACCGCCGCCGGCCTCACCGGCGACTTCACCCCGCTCACCAGCGAGGCCCTGGTCAAGGCCGCGCCCGACGCCGTCCTGGTGATGAGCAAGGGCCTGGACTCGGTCGGCGGCGTCGACGGCCTGCTCAAGCTGCCCGGCGTCGCCCAGACCCCGGCCGGCCTCGACCGCCGGATCGTCTCGATCGAGGACGGCCAACTGCTCAGCTACGGCCCGCGCACCCCCCAGGTGCTGCGCGAGATCGCCGCCCAGCTCTACCCGGCGGACGCCAAGTGACCACCGCCGTACGGGAGGAGACCGTACCGAAGAAGGCCGCGCGCACCGTCGGCAGGACCACCCTGATCACCGCCGGGCTCGCCGCCGCCCTGCTGCTCTGCGCCCTGCTCGCGGCCGGCATCGGCGCCTACCGCATCCCGTTCGGCGACGTCCTGGCCTCCGCCGCCCACCGGCTCGGCCTCGGCGGGCACGCCCTGGACCGGGTGCCCGAGTCGGTGCTGTGGAACGTCCGGCTCCCCCGGGTGGTGCTCGCCCTGCTGGTCGGCGGCTCGCTCGGCTGCGCCGGGGCGCTGATGCAGGGCGTGTTCGGCAACCCGCTGGCCGAGCCCGCCGTGATCGGCGTCTCCTCGGGCGGCGCGGTCGGCGCGGTGGCCTGCATCGTGCTCGGCCTGGACGCCCTCGGCAGCTGGACGGTCACCGTCTTCGCCTTCGCCAGCGGCCTGCTGACGGTCTTCGCGGTGTACCTGATGGCCCGCTCCGGCGGACGCACCGAGGTGGTCACGCTGATCCTCACCGGGGTCGCCGTGAACGCCTTCTGCGGCGCGCTGATCGGGATCTTCCTGTTCACCGCCGACTCCGCCGCGATCAGCCAGGTCACCTTCTGGCAGCTCGGCTCGCTCTCCCAGGCCACCTGGGGCAAGGTGCTCGCCGTCCTGCCGTTCGCCGCCGCCGGCCTGGCCGTCGCCCCGCTGTACGCCCGCAAGCTGGACCTGCTGGCCCTCGGCGAGCGCCCGGCCCGCCACCTCGGGGTGGACGTCGAGCGGATGCGGCTGGTGCTGATCACCGTCGTCGCGCTGCTCACCGCCGCGGCCGTCGCGGTCAGCGGCATCATCGGCTTCGTCGGGCTGGTCGTCCCGCACCTGCTGCGGATGCTGGCCGGGCCGGGCCACCGCTTCCTGCTGCCCGCCTCGGCACTCGGCGGCGCGCTGGTCCTGGTGGCCGCCGACCTCGCCGCCCGGACCATCGCCGAGCCGGCCGAGCTGCCGCTCGGGGTGCTCACCGCGCTGATCGGCAGTCCGTTCTTCTTCTGGCTGCTACGCCGGACCAGGACCAGGCAGGGAGGCTGGGCATGAGACTGCGAACCCCCCGAGAGGTGCCCGAACGGCCCTCGCTCGGAAGCGAGTTGCTGACCGCCGAGGCCGTCCGGCTGACCGTCGGCGGGCGCACCCTGCTGGACGGCGCGTCGGTGCGGGTCGCCGCCGGAGAGGTGGTCGCGCTGCTCGGGCCGAACGGCGCCGGCAAGTCCACCCTGCTGTCCGTCCTGGCCGGCGACGTCCGGCCGGACGGCGGCGAGGTCCGGCTGCGCGGCCGCCCACTGGCCGGCTACGGCGCCGCCGAGCTCGCCCTGCACCGCGCGCTGCTGCCGCAGTCCGCCGCGCTGTCCTTCCCGTTCCCGGCCGACGAGGTGGTCCGGATGGGCCGCGCCCCCTGGACCGGTACGGCGGCCGCCGCCGAGGACGAGGCCGTGGTCGCCGAGGCGATGGCCGCCACCGAGTCCGCCGCCTTCGCCGGGCGCCCCTTCACCGCCCTGTCCGGCGGCGAACGGGCCCGGGTGGCGCTGGCCCGGGTGCTGGCCCAGCGCGCCCCGCTGCTGCTGCTGGACGAGCCGACCGCCGCCCTCGACCTGCGCCACCAGGAGCTGGTGCTGCGAGTCGCCCGGGAGCGCGCCGCCGCCGGGGACGGCGTGGTCGTGGTGCTGCACGACCTGTCCCTGGCGGCGGCCTACGCGGACCGGGTGGTGCTGCTGACCGCCGGGGCGACGGTCGCGGACGGGCCGGTCGCCGAGGTGCTGCGGGCCCCGCTGCTCAGCGAGGTGTACGGCCACCCGGTCGAGGTGCTGGCGCACCCGCGCACCGGGGTGCCGCTGGTGCTGCCCGAACGCTGACCGGGCGCGGGCCGGGGCCGAGGACGGGGGCGCGACTGCGGCTGCGGGCGGGCTGCGGCTGCGGGCGGGTTGTGCGGGCGGGCTCAGTCCTCCAGCCGGAAGCCGAGCTTCAGTCCGACCTGGTAGTGCTTCACCCCGCCGTCCTCCAGGTGGCCCCGGACCTGCGTCACCTCGAACCAGTCGAGGTTGCGCAGCGTCCGGGAGGCCCGCTCCACCCCGTTGCGGATCGCGGCGTCGACGCTCTCGGTCGAGGATCCGACGATCTCGGTCACCCGGTACACGTGGTCAGTCATGGCGGACTCCCTCAGCTGTGCGACGGCCCCCGGTCCACCGTGCACCGCCGCCGGTCCGCCCGCACGCCGACGACCGCCACCGGCCGCCCCGCGTCCCCTGGAAGGCCGCCGACAGGCCCCGGGAAGGCCGCTAGAACGCCGCCCGCACCTGCCCGACCGGGGCGCCGCCGCCCAGCAGCGGGGCCGCGCCGATCCGCTCGACGGTCTCGTCCGCGCCGGTCACCCCGAGCCGGCGCAGCGCGGCCGCCAGCACCGGGCCGCGGGCCCGCTCGCCGCCGTCGTCGATCTTGAAGGCGAGCGCCCGCCCGTCCGGCAGCGCCACCACCTGCACGGCCTCGGCGCCCATCTTGGACAGCGCGCCGGGAACGGCCCGCATCAGCCAGGTGTCGGCCCGGCGGGTGCCGGCCACGTACTCGGGGTGGGCGCGCATCGCGTCGGCCACCCGGCGCTGCGCCGTGCCCTCGGCGGCCAGCACCAGGCCGCGGTAGCCGCGCGCCAGGCCGGTCAGCGTGACGGCCAGCAGCGGCGCGCCGCAGCCGTCCACCCCGGCGTGCGCGGCGCTCTCGCCGGTGCCCTCCTCCAGCGCCTCGCGGGCCAGCCGCTGGATCGGGTGCTCGGGGTCGAGGTAGCTCGCGGTGTCCCAGCCGTTGGCGACGCAGGCCGCCAGCCAGCCGGCGTGCTTGCCGGAGCAGTCCATCAGGATGGGGGCGCGGCGGCCGCCGGAGCCGAGCAGCAGTTCCGCCTCGGTCTCGTCCAGCGGGAGGTCGGCCGGGGTGTGCAGGGCGGACTCATCGAGCCCGGCGGAGCTCAGGATGGTCCGGACACCATCGAGGTGAAACGATTCCGCGGAGTGGCTGGAGGCGGCCAGCGCCAACAGCTCGCCCTCGATCGCCAGCCCGGCCCGCAGCGTCGCCACCGCCTGGAACGGCTTGGCGGTCGACCGGGGGAAGACCGGCGCGTCGGGGTCGCCGAGCGCGAACTCCACCGAGCCGTCGGCGGCGAGCAGCACCAGGGAGCCGTGGTGCCGGCCCTCGGTGAAGCCCGAGCGTATGACCTCGGCGAGAACGACGGGCGGGGTGGCGGACTGGGACATGGCAGGAGCCTTCCGGGGGAGGGTGAACCGGGGGCGAGCCGGGCCCCGCCCGCCCGTGGTACCTCACCCGGTCAGAGCGGCCCCCCTGCGAGCAGGTCCTCGACCCGTGCTTCCCCATCACGGTACCTGCGGGTGATCTCCGCGTTGCAACCGTCGGCCGTCCGCAGCAGCCGCTGCCGCCGTCCGGACACCTCGCGCTCGTGCGCGCGCAGCCGCTCCAGCGCGGCCAGCAGCTCCTCCGCCGGGTGCACGGCCAGGTCGGCGAGCTGGACGTCCCCCATCAGCGCGTCCGCCTCCAGCTGGGACTCGTGGCCGCGCGGCGGCCCGAGCGTGACGTGCCGGGCCGAGCGCCGCACGGTGGAGGGCGCGTCGGTCAGGATGGCCGGGAGGCGGTCCAGCAGGTCGCCGGGGGGCCCGTCGGCGCCGCCCACCCCGGCCGCGCGGACCGGGCCGCCGGGCCGGCGGTCCAGTTCGGCGCGCAGGATGTCCATCCGCCCGTGCAGCAGCCGCCGCAGGTAGGAGAGGTCGGCCTCCTGCTCCAGGGTCTCCCGGCGCAGGATCCGCAGCTGGTCCAGGCCCAGCCGCTCCAGCTCGGGCTCTATCGCCGCGCCCAGGGCCCCGGCGCCCCCGGCGACCTCCGCCACCTGCCCGGCCCGGTCCCACGCCGCGCTGCTCGCGTCCATCAACCAACCCACCTGCCGTCGTCCGATCCCGCCCGCTCGCGGCACTGCGTCCCTGCCGCCGGTCCGGCCCGTCCCCCGACGGGCTCACGCGTCCCGTCCGTTGGCACGCCCGGCCACCCCCGGAGGTTCCGGTTCCCGGCCGGAACCACCCACCGGGGCGATACCGCCAGAACGCCTGACCTACCGGCTCGACCGCCCGGCCGGACCCGGCCCGGTGCGGCGGACCTCATGGCGCGCCGGGCCCTTCGTACGGTCCACCAGCGTGCCACCCCGCCCGGCGCGGGCGCACTGCCCGTGCACCCGAACGGCCCCCTGGCGAACGGGGGTGGCTGATATGACCGGGCCTTTCCGCAGGGAGAGCGGCGCCCGACCCCGCGCAGGCGTGCACTACCCAGCGCGTGCCACCCATCTACGCGCCCCTCCTGCACGCCCCGGGTACCGCCGGGCGGCCCCGGGTGCCCGTCGGGCGGCACCTCGGCCTCCGGCACAATGGCGGCATGCGAGCAGTGGTGCAGCGAGTGACCGAGGCCAGGGTGACCGTGGCCGGAGAGACCGTCGGCGCGATCGAGGGGCCCGGGCTCTGCGTCCTGGTCGGCGTCACCCACGAGGACACCCCGGCCAAGGCCGCCCAGCTGGCCCGCAAGCTGTGGACGCTGCGGCTGCTGCCCGCCGACGACGAGGGCGTCGAGCAGTCCTGCTCCGACCTCGGGGCCCCGCTGCTGGTGATCAGCCAGTTCACCCTGTACGGCGACGCCCGCAAGGGCCGTCGCCCCACCTGGAACGCCGCCGCCCCCGGCCCGGTCGCCGAGCCGCTGGTGGACGAGGTGGTCGCCCACCTGCGCGCGCTCGGCGCCAAGGTGGAGACGGGCCGGTTCGGCGCCGACATGCAGGTGGCGCTGGTGAACGACGGCCCGTTCACCGTCCTCGTGGAGGTCTGACCCGCGGCCGGCGCACCGGCTACTGCGGGACGATCACGTCCTGGGTGCCCGGCACCGTCCCGGCCAGCAGCACCGCGTCCACCGGGACGTTCCGCTTGACGATCGCCAGCGCGATCGGCCCCAGCTCGTGGTGGCGGGCCGAGGAGGTGACGAAGCCGAGCGGGCGGCCGTCCGGCTCGGCGGCCAGCCGCACCTCCGTCCCGTGCGGGGGCAGCGTCTCCTCGGTGCCGTCCAGGTGCAGGAAGACCAGCCGGCGCGGCGGGCGGCCCAGGTTGTGCACCCGGGCGACGGTCTCCTGCCCGCGGTAGCAGCCCTTCTGCAGGTGGACGGCGGTGCGCAGCCAGTCCACCTCGTGCGGGATGGTCCGGTGGTCGGTCTCGAAGCCCAGCCTCGGTCGGTGGCCCTCGATCCGCAGTGCCTCGTACGCCCAGACCCCCGCCGCCGGGCCGTACCCGGCGGTCAGCTTCGCCAGCTCCGCGCGCGGCACGAACAGGTCCCGCCCGTACGGGAGTTCGCGCACCGCCGCGACGCCCTCGACGGATGCGGTGGAGCCCGCCGGCAGGTGCACCACGGCGTACTCGGCGGTCGCGTCGGCGGCCTCCACCCGGTAGAAGAACTTCATGCTCTCCAGGTAGCCCAGCAGCGCCTCCTGGGTGCCCGGCTCGACGTGCGCCCAGGTGGTGGTGCCGTCGTCGACCAGGTAGAGCGCGTGCTCGACGTGCCCGTTCGGGGAGAGCACCAGCGCCTCGGTGGCCTCCTGCGGCGCCAGCGCGCTGACGTGCTGGGTGAGCAGCAGGTGCAGCCAGGCCAGGCGGTCCTGGCCGGTGACGGTGAGCACGCCGCGGTGCGAGAGGTCGACGAAGCCCGTGCCCTGTGCGAGGTTGCGTTGCTCGCGGAAGATGTCGCCGTAGTGGGCGGCGACGCCCTCGTCGGCGCCTTCGGCGGGGACGGCTCCGGGCAGGCTCAGCAGCGGGCTCTTCATACCGGCCAGCTTACGACCGGCCGTCCGCGAGCTTGGCGGTGCAGTCGGCGCAGCGGCCGAAGATGGCGAAGTGCTTGAGGTCGGTGTCGAAGCCGTGCTGTTCGCGCAGGCTGCGGATCAGCGGCTCGGCGATCTCGGTGCCGGTCTCGGAGACCTGGTCGCAGTCCCGGCAGACCAGGTGCAGGTGGTGGTGGCGGCCGGCCAGGTGGTAGGTCGGGGCGCCGTGGCCGAGGTGGGCGTGCGAGACCAGGCCGAGTTCCTCCAGCAGCTCCAGGGTCCGGTAGACGGTGGAGATGTTGACGCCGCTGGCAGTCTGCCGGACGTGGCAGAGGATCTCGTCGGGGGTGGCGTGGTCGAGGCGGTCGACGGCCTCCAGCACGAGCTGCCGCTGCGGGGTCAGCCGGTAGCCGCGTTCGCGCAGGTCGGCCTTCCAGTCGCCGGAGAGCTGCCAGTCGGTGGTGCCGGTGTCCGCCACGGTGCTGTCCCTGCCAAGGTCGGGGGTCCTGAGGCAAGTGTAGGGACCGGCCGGGGGCCGGTCCCTACCTCGTGCGAAAGCCGTCCCCCTCAGCGGAGGGCCGGGCTCACTTGAAGAACGCGATGCCGTCGTCCGGCAGGTCGTTGATGTCCTTGATCAACTGGGCCGGGCTGAGCACCTTCTTCAGCTGGGCCGACATGTACGGGCGCAGCGGCACGTTCGGGGCAGCCTTCTCGCCGACCCAGAGCAGTTCCTCGTTGACGAAGCCGTACAGCCGCTTGCCACCCGAGTACTCCGGCGAGCCCTCGATCCGGGCGACCGCGTCCGTGGAGACGTCGATCTGCGGCTTGCCGTCGGCCAGCTCGCCGTACCAGATCTCCACGGTGCCGTCGTCCCGGACGGAGGAGATCTCGATCCCGCGGGCGCCGCTGGTGCCGTCGTGGTTGCTGGTGATGCGCCAGAACGCGTGCTCGTTCTCCAGCGGACGGACCTTCTCGCCCTCGTTGTTCAGCACCCAGGTGCGGGAGCGGAACTCCAGGAAGGGCCGGCCGTCGTGCCGGATCACGATCTCCTGGCCGAAGTTGCACTTCTCGGAGCCGGGGAAGTCGTAGACGCCCGCGCCCTCCCAAGTGCCGAGGAGGAAGGCGAGCGGGACGACGTCCCTGTGGAGGTCAGAGGGGATCTCGATCATGTTCCTGGTCGCTGTCGTCGTCGGTGTGGGCTGCCTCAACCGTACGGCAGGATCAGCGCTGGCCCTGGTAGAGCTTCATCACCGAGAAGATGGCGAACCAGGTGATCAGCACGGCCATGAGGGCCAGCAGACCGTCGAAGAAGATTTCCAGACCGGACACGGGTGGCTCCCAGGCGGCGACAGTGTGGTGGATTTTGCTGCCGCTCACTCTATCCGCCGGTCATCGGCCGGTCGCGGTGAGCCCCGCCACGTCACCGTTCGCGCCGATTTTCCCCCGCCGTCCAAGGTTTCCCCAAGGGATCCTGGGATGACGGCGAGCGGGGGCCGCGAGCCCTCTAAGGTGGCGCCATGTCGAAGAAACTCGTCATCAAGGTCACCGCCGGGGCCGATGCGCCGGAGCGGTGTTCGCAGGCGTTCACGGTCGCGGCGGTGGCCGTCGCCAGCGGGATCGAGGTCTCGCTCTGGCTGACCGGGGAGTCCTCCTGGTTCGCCCTGCCGGGGCGGGCGGCGGAGTTCGAACTGCCGCACTCGGCACCGCTGCCGGACCTGCTGGAGGCGATCCTCGCGAGCGGCTCGGTGACGCTGTGCACCCAGTGCGCGGCGCGGCGCGGGATCGGGCAGCAGGACACCGTCGAGGGCGTCCGGATCGCGGGCGCGCAGGTCTTCGTCAGCGAGATCATGACCGACAACGTCCAGGCGCTCGTCTACTGACGCCTACGGGCGCCTACGGGCGCTCCTCGTGGTCGGGGTGGTCCCGGTCGTGGCCGGGCTCGTCCCACTTCGGATCGTCCCAGCGCGGGTCGTTCCACCAGTCGTCGTCCGGGTCCCGCTTGTTGGCGAACACGGCGGCGGTCGGCGGGATCACCATCGCGACCACGCACATGCCGATCGCGGCGGGCACGGAGAAGAACCTCACCACGCCCCAGGCCAGCACGAACAGGCCCAGACAGACGCCCATCAGGGCGAAGTAGTAATGACGCCGCCGCCTTGCCTGCACGTCTCCACGGTACGACCGAGGGCCCTGCCGCGGCAGGGCCCTCGGTGTGCTTCGTCCGCGGATCGAGCGGATCAAATCGAGCGGATCAAGCGGGGTCGGTCGGCTCGGGCGCGGATCAGACCGCGATCGCCACCTCGACGGCGGTGCCCTGGGAGGCCACCACCTGACGGTCCACGGTCTGGCCCGGCACCAGCGCGCGCAGGGTCCACTTGCCCGGGCGGGCGAAGAACCGGAACTGGCCGGTCGCCGAGGTGGGCACCTCGGCCGTGAACTCGCCCCCCTCGTCGAGCAACCGGACGTAGCCGTTGACCGGCTCGCCGTCGCGGGTCACCGAACCCTGGATGATCGTCTCGTTCGCCACGTCAACTCCTGCCAGGTCCGGCCCGCCGGCCTTCGCACCGCACATGTCTTGTCTTCCCTTCTGACGACGGTCGAGCCGCAGGCTCAGTTGCTGCCGAGCTCGATCGGCACGCCGACGAGGCTGCCGTACTCGGTCCACGAACCGTCGTAGTTCTTGACGTTCTGCTGGCCGAGCAGCTCGTGCAGGACGAACCAGGTGAGCGCGGAACGCTCGCCGATGCGGCAGTAGGCGATGGTGTCCTTCGCCAGGTCGATGCCCTCGGCCTCGTACAGCGCCTTGAGCTCGTCGTCGCTCTTGAAGGTGCCGTCGTCGTTGGCGTTCTTGGCCCACGGGATGTTGCGGGCGCTCGGCACGTGGCCGGGGCGCTGCGACTGCTCCTGCGGGAGGTGCGCCGGGGCGAGCAGCTTGCCGGAGAACTCGTCGGGCGAACGGACGTCGACCAGGTTGAGCTCGCCGATGGCCGCGAGCACGTCGTCGCGGAAGGCGCGGATCGAGGAGTCGGCGGCCTGCGCCCGGTACGCGGTGGCCTCGCGGGCCGGCACCTCGGCGACCAGGTCGCGGGAGTCCAGCTCCCACTTCTTGCGGCCGCCGTCCAGCAGGCGGACGTCACCGTGGCCGTACAGCTTGAAGTACCAGTAGGCGTACGAGGCGAACCAGTTGTTGTTGCCGCCGTAGAGCACGACGGTGTCGTCGTTGGCGATGCCCTTGGCGCTGAGCAGCGCCTCGAAGCCGGCCTGGTCGATGAAGTCGCGGCGGACCGGGTCCTGGAGGTCCTGCTTCCAGTCGATCCGGACCGCGTTGCGGATGTGGTTCTTGTCGTACGCGGAGGTGTCCTCGTCGACCTCGACGATGACGACCTTCGGGTCGTCCAGGCGGGCCTGGACCCAGTCGGCGTCGACCAGGACGTCGCTGCGGCTCATGGTGGTGTTCTCCATCCGAGGGCGGTTTGCGGAAGGTTCTGCTCGGGAGGTGCTGCGGGGTGCCCGGGCGACTACGGTCCGAATTCCTGTCCGAATACTGGGACGAGGGCGGCAGTCCGGGCCGACCGGGCGGGGAGCTGCGGGGTGCGGCGGCGACGGCTGGCCGGGGCGGCCGGGCAAGGTCACCGGGAAGCTCGGCGGCGGGCTTCAACTGCCCAGCCAAAACGCCGAGTTAGCGCATTCGACACAGACAGGCGGCCACGCGGCACAGGTCGACCGCCCGCCGCTTCGTGAGATCCGCCTGTCGCTTCATGTCGACGATGCTAGGGACACCGAAGGCCCGCTGTCATCAGCGTACCGAATAATGAGACCAAGCGGACCGAATGTTGAGATTTTACCCGTTTACGGTCCGCGGGGCGGCCGTTCCGCCCGAGACCGGCGGCCCCGGGCGGCACACAACGGGCGGAAACGACACCGCTCCGCGACCCGCGCTGGACGGCGCGTCTCGCGGAGCGGAACGGAAGAAACGGAAGGGACGGAGCAGAAGGAACGGAAGGAACGGACCGCCCGGGAGCGCCCGACCGGTCAGCCCAGCAGCTTGACGCCCTTGCCATCGAAGGTCAGTTGCAGGCCCTCCGGCAACGGCATCGCCCCGTCCTTGTCGGCCAGTTTCAGCCCGGCCGGGAGCGAGTCGAGGGTGAAGCTCATCGGCTCCAGCCGGTGGTCGGTGACCCCGGCGAACATCCCGGCCAGCGCACTGAGCTGGAAGCCGTCCGCGGTGACGGTGTTCCCGCTGTTGTGCACCGCACCCTCACCGACCTCGATCGGCCCCAGCGCGGCCTTGATCCTGCCCGGCCCGCCGTACGACAGGGCCAGCCGGGTGTTGCCGCCCACCGGCAGCTTGCCCGCCCCCGACATCAGCTGGGAGGCCGGCGGCAGCAGCTGCGCGAGGTCCGCGTACGAGATCAGGCCGCTGCCGGTGCCGCTGCCCACCGTGGCGCTCTTCAGGCTGTCGCTCACCGTGACGCCGGACAGCCGGGCCTTGAAGGAGTGCAGCGCCACCTGGTGGCCGCCGTCACCGACGGTCAGGCCGTCGGAGGAGATCCGGACGTCGTCCAGCTTCCTCGACAGCGCCTGGGTGAGGAACGGGAAGCCCTCGATCGAGATGTCCGGCCGCTGGCTCATCCGGCCGCTGCTCACCATCCGGTCGGCGGCCTGGTCCTCGGCCACCCCGACCGCGATCCGGTCCGCGCCGACCAGCAGGCCGGAGAGCACCACCAGGCCGATCGTCGCCTTCAGCCATCCGCGCATCGCTCTCCCCGTCGTCGCCGGTCGCCGTCGTTCCTTGCCGCTGTGCGTCGTGCTCGTGCGTCGTGCCGTGCGTCGTGCCGTGCGTCGTGGGCGTTCGCAGTCCTCGTCCGGTGTTCCCGCAGCGGCCCCCGGCCGAGGCCGTTTCCGCCCGACCGTACGACGTCCCGCCCCGGAGCATGGTTCCGGAGCGGGACTCGGAGTCGACGGCCGGGCGTCAGCCGGCCAGCAGGTCCGTGGCGATCCAGATCAGCGGCGAGGCCACCGCCAGCGGCAGCGCCACGCCCGCCGTCATGTGCACGAACCGGGACGGGAAGTCGTACGCCGCGACCCGGCGGCCGACCAGCGCGCCCAGCCCCGCCAGCACCCCCAGCGCCGGCGGCGCGCCCACCAGCAGACCCAGCAGCACGGCCACCGCCAGGCCCAGCGCCGGGCCCAGCTGCTTCGGGCCGGGCAGCGGCGCCGCGGCCAGCACCGTGGCCAGCGCGACCGCGCCCACCCCGGCCGGCACCCAGTCGGCCGCCAGCAGCGTGGTGCACAGGGCCGTCACCACCGTGGCCGAGCCGAGCACCGTCAGCGCGTAGAACCGCTCCTTCGGGTCCGAGGGACGGAACGTCTGCAGCACCAGGACCAGCAGGAAGAACCCGCCCAGCGTGCCGACCACCGCCGCCACGCCGCCGTCGGAGTCCGCCAGCAGCACCGCCGCGTCCGCGGTCAGCCCGGCCAGCGCGGCGAGCGCGATGCCCTGGCGGGCCGGCCACATCCCGTTCAGCCGGAACCAGCCGGCCGCCGTCAGCACCTGGAGCAGCGCCACCACCAGTGCCAGTGCCACCTGCCCGAGCGCGGCGCCGCCGGCCAGCAGCGCGGCCACGCCGGCGGTGATCAGCGCGGGCTGCAGGCCCGGATCAATGATCGGCGAGCCCGTCCGGCCGCGCGGGCCGGCGGGCGGCGCCACCGGCGCGGGCTGCGCCGGGACGGCCGCGTACGGCGGCACGGGCGGGGCACCCGCCGGGCCGCCGGGGACGACCGGGCGCTTGAGCGTCATGGTCGGCGGGTCGAAGGCGGGCGCCCCCTGTTGCGGGGCCGCCATCGGCTGGGTCGCCATCGGCTGGGCCACCTGCGGGGCCATCGGCTGGGCCATCGGCTGCGGAGCCTGCGACGGAGCAGCGTGCCGGGCCTGCGGCGGCGCGGCATGCCGCGCCTGCGGCGGCACGGGCGTCCGGGGCGGCGGGGCGACCGGCATCGCGCCGGACACGACCACCGGCGGCAGCAGCGTGGTCGCGGCCGCGTCCTCCACCGGGGGGACGGGCGGCAGCAGCGTGGTGGCCGCGTCGTCCATCGCGGGCACGGGCGGCAGCAGCGTCGTCGCCGCGTCGTCCATCGGCGGCTGCCCGTACCCCGGGTAGCCGTACGGCTGCTGCTGCCCCGGTTGCGGCGCCTGCGCCTGCGGGTACGGGGGGTGCGGGTACTGCGGGTGGGGCTGCTGCCGCGGATGCGGCTGGGGCTGCTGGGGCTGCTGCGGCCACTCGCCGTAGCCGCCCTGGTTCGCGTCGTTCATGTCCGTCACGCCGCTCAGCCTCCCGCGAACGGCGGCAGCACCTCGACCGTGCCGCCCTCGGTGAGGGGCACGGTCGTGTGGTCCCGGCCGCCGACCTGGGAGCCGTCGACCAGGTAGGAGCAGTGCCCGAGCAACTGGACGAGCTTCGGCCGGTCCGCGTGCCGCCGCCTGGCCGCCGCCAGCGCCTCCGCCAGGGTCACCGCCTCGTACGGCTCCTCGGCCAGCCCGGCCTCGGACTTCGCGGCCGCCCAGTAGCGGATCGTCCCGCGCACCCGGGCGCCGCTCGCGGGCTCCGTGGTCGCACCCATCGGGCCACCCCTTCTCGTCGTCCTCGCCCGGCCCCGGTGCCCCGGTCCGGCTCGCCACCGGGCCGCCCGACCACTCGAAAGATGGACTCGTACGGCGCCGCCGATGTGCGTCCCATGATGGCGTGTCCGCCGCCACGACCGGCAATCGCCCTGGCCGAGGGGGCCCGGAGGACGGCTCGAAGCTGTGTCCAGGCTCACCCGGCGCGCGCCCGGATTGGGCGAACCGCCGGATTCGAGCCCTCCCGGCGCGCAGGGCCGTCGGCTATCCTCGACGTCCAAGAGGGATCCGGGCAGAGTCGCCCCCGGGTCCTTTTGTGCTTTCAGGACGCCAGTACGGACGTTCTTGCGATTCGTCGGCCCACCCCCGGCGCGTCGCGGGAAACGCCCCGCCCCACGCGGCACAACGACGTGCCGCGGCCGGCCGGGGTGTCCACCCGGCGCCCGGGCCGCCGCCCGGGGCCGGAACAGACCGGAGGGTTCGCGGGATGAGCAGGGCAGAAACGGTGCGCCAGGGGTTGCGGGACCCTCGGCGCGGGTGCCGTCGCGTCCTGCGCACCGGCCGGCCCACCGGCGCTTCTCGGGCGCCCGTCCTCCTCCCCCCGACCTCAGCACGTGCGCCATCCGGCTGTGGCGGCAGCCGTAACGCGACCGCGACGACCCGGAAAGGGGACTACCGGGTATGAGTTCTCTCCTCCTCCTCACCAACGCACTGCAACCCTCCGCGGAGGTGCTGCCGGCCCTCGGCCTGCTGCTGCACAACGTCCGGGTGGCCCCCGCCGAGGGATCCGCCCTGGTGGACACCCCCAGTGCGGACGTCATCCTGGTCGACGGCCGGCGCGACCTGCCGCAGATCCGCAGCCTCTGCCAGTTGCTGCGCTCCACCGGCATCGGCTGCCCGCTGATCCTGGTGGTGACCGAGGGCGGCCTCGCCGCCGTCACCGCCGAGTGGGGCATCGACGACGTCCTGCTGGACACGGCCGGCCCGGCCGAGGTCGAGGCCCGGCTGCGGCTCGCACTCGGCCGGCTCCACATCACCACCGACGACAGCCCGATGGAGATCCGCAACGGCGACCTGTCGGTCGACGAGGCCACCTACTCCGCCAAGCTCAAGGGCCGGGCGCTCGACCTCACCTTCAAGGAGTTCGAGCTGATCAAGTACCTCGCCCAGCACCCGGGCCGGGTCTTCACCCGGGCCCAGCTGCTGCAGGAGGTCTGGGGCTACGACTACTTCGGCGGCACCCGGACGGTGGACGTGCACGTCCGGCGGCTGCGCGCCAAGCTCGGCGTCGAGCACGAGCAGCTGATCGGCACCGTGCGCAACGTCGGCTACCGCTTCGTCGTCCCGGAGAAGCCGGATAAGGGCGAGCGCCCGGAGCTCGCCCAGCGCCCCTCGACGCCGCTGGAGGCCTGACCGGCGGCCGGGCGGGCCGTCCCCGCCCGGCTCGTCCGGTTCGCTCCCCCGGCACCTGCCGAAAGCCTTGCCGGAAAGCCCCAGGTCCCACTGCCGACGCGCACGCCACACGCGTAGACTCCCCCCGTGGCCAAAGTGACGCGCGACGATGTAGCCCGGCTGGCTGGTACCTCGACCGCGGTCGTCAGCTACGTCATCAACAACGGGCCGCGCCCGGTCGCGCCCGCGACCCGGGAGAAGGTCGTCGCCGCGATCGAGCAGCTCGGCTACCGGCCGAACAGCGTCGCCCAGGCGATGGCCTCCCGCCGGACCAACCTGATCGGCATGGTCGTCCCGGACGCCCGCCAGCCCTTCTTCGCCGAGATGGCGCACGCCGTGGAACGGGCCGCCTCCGAGCGCGGCAAGCTCGTGCTGATCGGCAACTCCGACTACGTGGACGACCGCGAGGTGCACTACGTCCGGGCCTTCCTCGGCATGCGCGTCTCCGGCCTGATCCTGGTCAGCCAGGGCCCCTCGCAGCGCGCCGCCGAGGAGTTCGCCGCGATGGAGGGCGCCAAGGTCGTCCTGCTGCACCGCCGCCCCGAGGCGATCGACGACGTCGCGGTGGTCACCGACGACGTGGGCGGCGCCGAGGCCGTCGTCCGCCACCTGCTGGAGGTGCACGGGCACCCGTACGTGGCCTGCTTCGGCGGCCCGGTGGAGTCCCCGGCCCCCGGCGACCCGGTCATCGACCACGTCGAGGGCTGGCAGCGCGCCATGGACGCGCACGGCCTGCCCACCGAGCCCCACCTGATCGACGCGCCCTTCCACCGCTACGGCGCGTACGAGGTCGCGCTCGGCGTGCTGCGCTCGCCGGGGCGGCCGCAGGCGATCTTCTGCTCCACCGACGACCAGGCGATCGGCGTGCTGCGGGCCGCCCGCGAGGTCGGCCTGAAGGTCCCGGAGGACCTCGCGGTGGCCGGCTTCGACGACGTCCCCGAGGCCGCCCTCGCCGACCCGCCGCTGACCACCGTCGCCTCCGACCGCGACGCGATGGCCCGGGCCGCCGTGGACCTGGTGCTCGACGACTCGCTGATGGTGCCCGGATCGGACACCGAGCGGGTCCGCAAGTTCCCGTCCCGCCTGGTGATCCGCCGTTCCTGCGGCTGCGGCGGCGCCACGACGGGCCCGACCGGGGAAGCGGAGTAGCAGCCTCCGCCCGTGGCGCCGCCGAACGCCGCCTGACCAGGCTTTATGAGAACCCAACGGGCTTCTCGGACCCTTCTGAGCCGGTTCTCATCCCTTCCTCATCCGCCGGGCGGACGTTGGTCGGCATGAGCGAACAGCAGCAGCACCACGACGAGCAGTACGGTCCGTACGAGCCCCGCGTGGTCGAGGGCACCGTCCTCGGCAGCAGCGCCGCCACGACCGCCTACGGGTACCGCGAGGACCACTCGGCAGGCGGCTTCGACACCCCGCCCCCGACCCCGCCCATGCCCCCCGAGCCGCCCACCGCCGGCCAGCCCGGCGGCCACGGCGGCCACGGCAACCGCGCCCGACGCGGCCTGCTGCGCGGGCGGCTCGCCCTGGTCACCGCCGTCGCCGCGGTCGCCGCCGTCATCGGCGGCGTCACCGGCGGGGTCGTCGCCGCCGAGCAGCACGGCTCCGGCACCCGCACCAGCACCGTCGCCAGCCCCGTCTCCGCCCGCTCCGACGGCGGCGCCGACGTGCCGGCCATCGCCGCCGCCGTCTCGCCGAGCGTCGTCCAGATCACCGTCAAGAACGGCAACGGCACCGCCACCGGCACCGGCGTCGTCCTCGACACCAGCGGACGGATCCTCACCAACTACCACGTCATCGACACCGCGGCCGACGGCGGCCAGATCACCGTCGCCTTCAAGGACGGCTCCACCGCCCAGGCCACCGTCACCGGCACCGACAAGTCCCTCGACGTCGCCGTGATCACCGCGAACGGCGCCAAGAACCTCGCCCCCGCCACCCTCGGCGACTCCTCCAGCGTGGCCGTCGGCGACCCCGTCGTCGCCATCGGCAACCCCGACGGCCTCACCGGCACCGTCACCTCCGGCATCATCAGCGCCGAGAACCGCGACGTCACCGTCCAGCTCGACGAGGGCACCACCAGCAGCAACGGCGGCTTCGGCTTCCCCAGCCTGCCCGGCCTGCCCGGCCTGCCCGGAACACGCGGCAACCTCCCGCAGCAGAACAGCGGCAGCAGCACCACCTACAAGGCCTTCCAGACCGACGCCGCCCTCAACCCCGGCAACTCCGGCGGCCCGCTCATCAACGCCAACGGCCAGGTCATCGGCATCAACTCGGCGATGTACGCCCCCAGCGGCACCAGCTCCACCGCCGGCGGCGGCAGCGCCGGCAGCGTCGGCCTCGGCTTCGCCATCCCGATCAACGACATCAAGCAGGTTCTGCCGAAACTGGAGGCCGGCCAGAGCCTGTAAGACGGACAATGACCCCCGGTACTCCCAGCAGGCCCTCCACCCGACGAGAAAGGGCAGCAGCCCATGACCCCGTCCGCCGACGACCGCACCGCCGCCGAGCCCGGCCACCCCTCCGCCCGGCTCCTCGTGGTCGACGACGAACCCGCCCTCCGGGACGCCCTGGAGAGCAGCCTCGCCTTCGAGGGCTACGAGGTCGCCACCGCCACCGACGGCTACGAGGCCCTGGAATCCGTCGAACGCGACCGGCCCGACCTCGTCCTGCTGGACATCATGATGCCCCGGATGGACGGCCTCACCGCCGTCCGCCGGATGCGCTCCCGCGGCGACACCGTCCCCGTCCTGATGCTCACCGCCCGCGACGCCGTCGGCGACCGCGTCACCGGCCTGGACGTCGGCGCCGACGACTACCTCGCCAAGCCCTTCGAGCTCGACGAACTGCTCGCCCGCGTCCGCGCCCTGCTGCGCCGCAACGCCCTCGCCACCGAGGCCGCCGCCCGCGCCGCCGCCGAGGACGAGAGCGAGGTGCTGGCCTTCGCCGACCTGCGGATGAACACCGCCACCCGCGAGGTCACCCGCGCCGGCAAGCCCGTCGAACTCACCCGCACCGAGTTCATGCTGCTGGAGATGTTCCTCTCCCACCCCCGCCAGGTCCTCACCCGCGAACAGATCCTCAAGGCCGTCTGGGGCTTCGACTTCGAGCCCTCCTCCAACTCCCTGGACGTCTACGTGATGTACCTGCGCCGCAAGACCGAGCAGGGCGGCATGCCCCGCCTCATCCAGACCGTGCGCGGCGTCGGCTACGCCCTGCGCCCGGCCGCCGGCGCCACCCCGTGACCTCCCCCACCCCCTACCCTCCCCCGCCGCTGAGCCCACCGAGCACCCCCCGCCGCCGGCGCCTCATCCACTGGTTCCGCTCCCGCTCCCTCCGCAGCCGCCTCACCTTCCTGAGCGCGGCCGCGGTGGCGGTGGCCATCGCCCTGTCGGCGCTGGCCTGCTGGTTCATCGTGGAACAGCGGATGTACGGACTGATCCACAGCGACCTCCAGAACATCCGGGTCCAGCTCCCCCCGATCAACGTCAGCGACTGCGCGGCGACCCCCCAGGCCGCCCTCCGGAACCTCCAGGGCAACGTCCGGCAGCCCCCGGTCGGAGCCTCCGTCCCCCGGGACACCCAGTACGTCCTGCTCAGCCCGGCCCGTCCCCCGCTGGTCTGCCTGCCGATGAGCGCCAGCAAGGCGATCCTGGTCCAGACGGACGACAGCAAGGTCCTGAACCTCAAGCCCGGCCAGTCGATCATCCGGGACGGCCACTACACCAACGGCAAGCCCGCCATGGTCCTGGTGACCAGCGCCCCCTCGGAGGTCCTCGGCTATCCGACCGCACTGGTGATGGTCGCCACCTCCACGCAGGCCGCCGAGGAATCCCTCCGACAACTCGCCTTCATCCTCGGTGGAGTGGCCCTCGGCGGAATCATCCTCGCCGCGATCGCCGGCCGCGTGGTCGCCCGCTCCTCCCTCAAGCCCGTCGACCGACTCACCGACGCCGTCGAGCACATCGCCCGCACCGAGGAGGTCGGCACCACCATCCCCGTCCACGGGGACGACGAGATCGCCCGGCTCTCCACCTCCTTCAACTCGATGAGCACCGCCCTCGCCAACTCCCGCGAGCGGCAGACCCGTCTGATCGCCGACGCCGGGCACGAGCTGCGCACCCCGCTCACCTCACTGCGCACCAACGTCGACCTGCTGATCCGCAGCAACGACACGGGCCGCCCGCTGCCCGCCGCGACCAAGACCAAGCTGCTGGGCAACATGAAGGCGCAGATGCAGGAGCTCACCGTCCTGATCGGGGACCTGCTCCAGCTGTCCCGCCCGGACTCCCCCAAGCCGGTCCGCAACCTCACCGTGGTGGCACTGCACGAGATCGCCGGGCGGGCGGTCGAGCGGGCGAAACTGCGCGGCCCGGGGCTGGTCTTCGAGACCGCGACCGACCCCTGGTTCGTGCACGGCGACGCCGCCGCGCTCGAACGGGCGGTGATCAACCTGCTGGACAACGCGGTCAAGTACAGCCCGCCCGGCGGCACCGTCGAAGTCCGGCTCCAGCAGGGCGTGTTGACCGTCCGCGACCACGGCCCCGGCATTCCGCCGGAGGAACTGCAGTACGTGTTCGACCGGTTCTGGCGTTCGCCGTCCTCACGACAGCTGCCCGGCTCCGGCCTCGGCCTGTCGATCGTCGCGCAGAGCGTCCGGGAGGCGGGCGGCGAGGTGTCGCTGGGCCCGGCCGGGGACGGCGGTCCGGGCGCGCTGGCGACCGTCCGGCTGCCCGGCGGCCCCAGCCCCGAATAGGAAACAGGACGGGCGGGGCGCCCCGACAGCGCCCCGCCCGTCCCGTACCGGCTCACGGTCAGTCGATGTCGACGCCCGGGCCGATGACCTTGATCCGGTCCTGCGCCGGGGCCTTCAGCGGCGAGGCCGCCGAGCTGTGGGCACCCAGGTAGGCGGTGAAGACGTCCAGGTCGGAGGCGCCGACGAGCTTGTCGGTGCCGGCCGCGAAGGCCGGGAAGCCGTCGCCGCCGCCGGCCAGGAACTCGTTGGCCGCGACCCGGTACGTGGCGGCCGGGTCGATCGGGGCACCGTTCAGCCGGATCGAGTCGACGACCACCCGGTCCGCGCCGGTCTTGCGCATGTCCAGGGTGTAGTGGAGGCCCGAGGACGGCTGGAGGATCTTCGGCGCGTCCGCGTTGGAGCCGCTGACCTGCTGCTGGAGCAGCTGCACCAGCTGGGCACCGGTCAGCGTCTTGACCTGCATCATGTTGGTGAACGGCTGGACGGTGAACGCCTCGCCGTAGGTCACCACTCCGTCGCCCTCGGCGCCGGAGGCCTTGTGGACCAGGTCGGCGCGGATGCCGCCGGGGTTCATGAAGGCGACCTGCGCCCCGCCCTTGGCGGCCGGGGCGAGCCCCTCCACCTGCGCGTCGGCGATCAGGTCGCCGAGCGGCTTCTCCAGGTCACTGCTGCCGCGGCCGTTGATGTCCGAGGCGATGTAGCCGATCGGGCGGTTGGCGATCGGGGCGGCCAGCTTGGAGTAGTGGTCGACCAGCGCCGTCATGTCGGGCGCCTTCTCGACGGTGCGGCGCACCACGTGGTTCTCGGCCTTGACCGTCGGACGGACGATCTCGCCGGTGGTCTTGTCCAGCTTCATGTCGATCTCGGTGTACAGCCGGCCGAAGGAGGCGGCACTGGTGACCGAGCGCGGGACGCCGTTGGGGTCGGGGATGGTGCAGGCGTACGCGTTGTGGGTGTGACCGGTGACGATCGCCCCGATCGACGGGTCGAGCTTCTTGGAGATGTCGACGATCGGACCGGAGATGCCCTGGCCGGCCGGGCCGCAGTCGTAGTTGTAGACGCTGCTGGCCGGGTAGCCGCCCTCGTGGATCAGCGCGACGATCGAGTTGACGCCCTTGGCCTTGAGCTCGGCGGCGTACTTGTTGATCGTGGTGACCTCGTTGGCGAACTTCAGGCCCTTGACGCCCTCGGCGGTCACGATGTTCGGCGTGCCCTCCAGGGTGACGCCGATGAAGCCGACCTTCACGCCCTGGGACTTGGTCACCCAGTACGGGGCCAGCAGCGGCTTGCCGGTCTTCTCGTCGGTGACGTTGGCCGACAGGTAGTTGAAGTTGGCGCCCTTGAACGTACGGCCGGGCTCGTAGCAGCCGTCGACCGGGTGGCAGCCGCCGTCCTGCATGCGCAGCAGCTCCTGCGCGCCCTCGTCGAACTCGTGGTTGCCGACCGAGGTGACGTCCAGGCCGAGCTTGTCCATCGCCTCGATGGTCGGCTCGTCGTGGAAGAGCGCCGAGGTGAGCGGGCTGGCGCCGATGATGTCGCCGGCCGCGACGGTGATCGAGTCGTCGGCCGGGATCCGGGCCTTGCGCAGCTCGGTGGCCAGGTACTCGATGCCGCCGGCCGGGGTCGAGACCTCCTTGCCGGTGGCCGGGTCGATCTCCCTGATGGTGCCGGAGGAACCGGCCGGGGGCTCCAGGTTGCCGTGGAAGTCGTTGATCGCCAGCAGCTGGAGGTTGACGGTCTTGTGACGCTTGGCGTTGGCGTCGGCGGCCTGGGCGGCCGTCGGCACGGCCACCGTGCCGAACAGACCTGCGGCGGCGACGACGGCGAGCGCCGCGCGTCGGGATCTGACGGTGAGCATGAAGGTCCCCTGCACCTTGGAGGAGCGCCCGCTGTGGACTGGACCGGGCGTCTGGGCGATGTGTTGCGCCTGTGCAGCCTAGAGTCAACGCGCGTAGCTGTCAGGACGTTGAACGTAACGAGAGGATTACCTACTGACGAACCGTCGCCGTCCGACCAGGGCCGGCGCCACCGTCCCAGCCCGCCCAGACCCCCGGCCGGAACCGGCCAGACCCCCCGGCCTGCCGCTCAGACTCCCGGCTCGGCCGCCAACTGCCGCTCAGCCCGGTCCCGTTCGGCCACCGCGTCCTCGGTCATCGCACGGTCGGTGTACACCAGCGGCCGCTCGGCCTCGGTGATGATGTGCTTGACCACCTGCACGTTGCCGTTGACGTCCCAGACCGCGATGCCCGGCGACAGGGTGGGAATGATCTCCACCGCCCAGCGCGGCAGCCCCAGCACCCGGCCGGTGGCCCGCGCCTCCTCCGCCTTCTGCATGTAGATCGTCCGGGTGGAGGCCATCTTCAGGATCGCCGACGCCTCCTTGGCCGCCGCGCCGTCCACCACGTCCGACAGGTGGTGCACCACCGCGACGAACGAGAGCCCGAGCCGGCGGCCGAACTTCAGCAGCCGCTGGAACAGCTGCGCCACGAACGGGCTGTTGATGATGTGCCAGGCCTCCTCGACCAGGAAGATGCGCTTCTTCCGGTCCGGCCGGATCCAGGTGTGCTCCAGCCACACGCCGACGATCGCCATCAGGATCGGCATCGCGATCGAGTTGCGGTCGATGTGCGAGAGGTCGAAGACGATCAGCGGCGCGTCCAGGTCGATGCCGTCGGTGGTCGACCCGTCGAACATGCCGCGCAGGTCGCCGTCGACCAGGCGGTCCAGCACCAGCGCCACGTCCAGGCCCCAGGACTGCACCTCGTCCACCGCCACGCCCAGCGACTCCACCGAGGACAGCTCGGGGCTGCGCAGGGTGTCGATGATGTCGTCGAGCACCGGCTGACGGTCCTTCACCGTGGCCACCACATGGGCGTGCGCGGCCTTCAGCGCGAACCCGGCCCGCTCCTCCAGGCCGCGCCCCATCGCCACCTCGACGATGGTGCGCAGCAGCGACAGCTGGCCGGTCTGGGTGATCGCCGGGTCCAGCGGGTTGAGCTTCACCCCGCCGTCCCGGGCTGCCATCGGGTCGAGCCGGATCGACTTTATGCCCAGCGCGTTGGCGATCAGGTTCCACTCGCCGACGCCGTCCTCGCCCTGCGCGTCGAGCACCACGACCTGCCGGTCGCGGAACCTCAACTGCCGCAGCACGTACGTCTTCTCCAGCGCCGACTTGCCGTTGCCGGACTCACCGAGCACCAGCCAGTGCGGGGCCGGCAGCTGCTGGCCGTACAGCTGGAAGGGGTCGTAGACGTACCCCTTGCCGCTGTACACCTCACGGCCGATGATCACGCCCGAGTCGCCCAGCCCCGGCGCGGCGGTGGGCAGGTAGACCGCCTGCGCCTGGCCGGTGGAGGTGCGCACCGGCAGCCGGGTGGTCTCCACCTTGCCGAACATCAGGCTGGTGAACGCCTCGGAGAGGTTGCCGAGCGCCATGTACGGCCTCCTGGTCTGGTCGACGGGCGGTGGTGGAGCGGTGCGGACCGGGTGTCAGCGGCGGATGCCGGTCGCGAACGGCAGGGTGTTGACGAACGCCCGGTGGTGCTCGCGGTCGCACCACTCCAGCTTGAGGTAGCTCTTGCCGGCCGAGGCCCGGATGGTGCGCTTGTCCCGGGCCAGCGCGTCGGGGTTGCGCGAGGACACCGTGATGTAGCCGACCAGGTTCACGCCGGCCGCACCGGAGGCCAGGTCGTCGCCGCGCTGGTCCACCCGGCCGGTGTGGGCCAGGTCGCGCGGGTCGACCGTCCGGTTCATCTTGGCCGCCCGGCTGGCCTCCGCCTCGTCGTTGGTCTTCTCGGTCAGCATCCGCTCGATCGCGACGTCGGTGGGCTCCAGGTCCATCGTCACCGCGACCGTCCGGATCACGTCCGGGGTGTGCACCAGCAGCGGCGCCAGGAAGTTGACCCCCACCGGGGTCAGCGGCCACTCCTTGATCCACGCGGTGGCGTGGCACCACGGCTCCCTGGTCGCCGACTCGCGCGTCTTCGCCTGCAGGAACTGCGGGTGGGTCGCGTCCAGCTCGGCCGGCCAGGCGTTGCGCCGGGACATCGCCTGGATGTGGTCGATCGGGTGGTCCGGGTCGTACATCGAGTGCAGCAGCGAGGAGAGCCGGGCCTGCCCCAGCGGCTGGCGCACCCGGATGTCCGCCTCCGCCAGGCGGGCGCAGATGTCGGTCAGCTCGCGCGCCATCACGGCCGCCAGCCCCTCGTCGTCCCGGGCCCGCCGACCGGTCGCACGCTGTTCATAGGCACTGTGGCCCATCGCGTGCGCCTCGGCCGCCAGGTCGCGGGTGTAGTGCATGCAGGCCACCAGGTACGCCCGGTGCTGCTCCGAGGAGGTCGACACCATCGACTGCAGTTGGTCGTACGAGTCCTGCAGCCAGCGCGGCGCGTCGTGGTCCCCGCGCCGCTCGACGTCCTTGGCGTGCGCGTCCGGGTCGGCCGGCAGCGTCCGGGCCAGGATCTGCAGCCGGGTCACGAAGCCGTCCCCGTTGGCGACGTGCTTCAGCAGCGTGCCGAACCGGTCGACCAGCGCCTCCTGGTCCTCCGAGTCGCGCAGGCCGACACCGGGGCCCTCGATCTCGATCGCGGCCGTCACCGTCCGCCGCTCCAGGTGCATCAGCACGCCGACCTCGTCCGGCCCGAACGGCGCGGTCAGCCAGCGCAGCCGCCCCACCCCGGGCGGCGGGCCGACCTCCACCTCCCGGCCGTCCATCCGGGTGCCGGCGTCCATCACGTCCGAGCGCCACACCGACCGGCCGCTCCGGACCGTCCGGCGGTAGGTGCGGTTGATCTCCGCCCACTTGTAGAACGTCCGTTTGCGGTACGGCACGTAGACCGCCGCGATGGCCACCATGGGCAGGCCGATCAGGCCGCCGATCCGCAGCGGCAGGATCGGCATCAGCAGGCCCCAGAGCATGCCGAGGAACGCGCCGAAGATGATCAGGACGATCTCGCCGGACTCCCGGTTCCGGCCGATCGGCGCGTTCGGGCGGGCCTTGCCGATCAGGTAGGTGCGGCGCTGGTGCACGTACGGCTGGGCGTACTGGGCCCCGTACTGGCCGAGCGGTTCGCTGCTCACTTACCCGTCACCCTCCCTTCGCTGAGTTGCTGTCGCGGATCGGAACCGAGGTCTGCGGAGGCCCGGCCTGCGGTGGTGGCGCCGGCGTCCGGCCGGCGTGCGCGGCGATGCCCGGCGCGACCGAACCGCCGCCCGCACCCCCGCCGCCACCACCCGCACCGACCGGCCCGCGGTCGCCGTGGGTGGTGATGCCCTGCTTCATCAGGTTCGCGGTGCCGTTGATCATCGCCGAACCGGCCGACACCGCACTCGCCCGGGCATGACGCATGTTCATGATCTCGTCGCCGAAGCCCGGCACGAAGCGGTACACCGCGGCGCTCGCGAAGATCGACAGGAACAGGATCGCCAGCCCCGACAGCACCCGCGCGAAGTCGTCGTTGGCCCCGGCCCCCGTCGCCACCGCACCCGCCAGGCCCAGGATGACCACGATGATCGGCTTCGCCAGGTCCACCGCCACCATCACCCCCGCCCACCGGCGCACGTGCTTCCACAGCTGCTTGTCCACCAGCCCCGCGTACACCGCCGTACCCAGCAGCGCGCCCACGTACAGCATCGCCGCCCGGATCAGCAGCTCGATCCAGAGCACCGCCGCCGCCAGCACCGCCACCAGCGACACGATGATCAGGATCAGCGGGCCGCCGCCCATGTCCCCCTTCTCCAGGGTGTCGGCGAACGCCCCCAGGTACGACCCGGTGTCCGACTTCGTCCCCACCGCGATCGCCTTGGTCAGCCCGTCCGTCACGCTCACCACGGTGAAGAGGATCAGCGGCGTGAACGCGGACGCCACGACGGTCAGCCACAGGAAGCCGATCGCCTCCGTGAACGCCGTCGCCAACGGCGCCCCCCGCACCGCCCGCTTCGTCACCGCCAGCAGCCACAGCACCAGCGTGATCACCGTCGACACGGCGAACACCACCGCGTACTGCTGCAGGAACGACGCATTGGTGAAGTCCACCTGCGTCGTCCCGTCGATCGCGCTCGACAGCTTCCGCACCACCCAGGCCGCCGCCTGGGCACACCCCTTGGCCAACGACCCCAGCGGATCGGTCACACTCCCGACGGTGCCGCTCCCCGGGAGCGAGCCGATGCCCGGCTTGTCCACGCAGAGAATCCCGTTGCCGGAGATCGGTAGGTCAGGGCAGTTGGCGCTCGGCGTGGCACCCGGCGTCGGCGTGGCCGTCGGTGACGGCTCGGCGAACACCCGCTGGGCCCCCAGCAGCGCCGCGACCTGCAGGGCGGCGAACGCGCCCGCCAGTGTGCCCGCTCGGCGTGTGGTGGAGCGGTGCGAGGTCTGGTCAACGGGCATAGCGGAACCCCCCGAACTGCTGGACGGCGCCGGTGATCTCGTCGGCGGTGGCGGCCTGCTGGTCCCCCGGCATCGGTGCGGGACCCTGCTTGCTGGTGAAGTCGGTGAGCTTCCAGTCGCTGCCCGTCCAGTGGAGCGAGAGCGTGAGGGTGAACCAGCTCGTCGTCACGGGCTGGACGGAGTGTTCGCCGGCGAGGCCGGTGAGGCCGGTGCACCAGACCTCGACCTTGGCGTCGCCGTCGCTGTAGCCGGTCGACTTGGCGCCGACCGGGACGGTGCGGCTGACGAAGGTGAGGCCCTTGGGCGCGCGGCCCTGGGCGTCGAGGCCGTAGCGGGCGGCGGTGTCGCCGCCGAACCCCTGGTCCAGCCGGCTCTGCAGGCCCGGGGCCGCGCCCGGGTCGGCGATGGTGGCGACGATGGTGTGGCGGCTGTCGGCACGGAACATGTCGGCGGAGCCGATCGCCACCGCGTAGTTGGCGGCGGCGGACTGGGCGCCCTGGTCGGTGTGCGGGTAGCCGGATCCGATGCCGTTGACGGTGGTGCCGACGGGCTGGTCGCCGCTGGGGGCGGGGCCGGCGCCGGCGGGCGCGGTGGGGGCGGCGCGGTCGGCGGAGCGGCTGGTGCTGCCGGGGTCGGCTTTGTCGCGGTTGGCGATGGAGATGGCCACGACGAGCAGGGTGACGACGACGAGGACGGTCAGCAGGGTGCGGAGCGGCCGGGCCTGGCGCTGGGCCGGCTGGGAGGAGGGCTGTTCGCCGACCGGCAGCCGCGTACGGGTGTGCGGCTGGTCGTCGGACAACGGCACGGCGGCCCTCCTGGTGCGGGGAGCCGGGGGGCTCCGGGGGCCCTCCGGCCGGGGGCGGGCGCGGACGGAGGGTGGGAACGGGGGGTGGACTACTGGCGGGTGGGCTCGGGGTGGTCCGGACGGGAGACCTGACCGCGGGGCGGGCCTGGCCACTGCTGTCCGATCGTCAGATCGCCATGCCGTAGACAATGGTGAACAGAGTGCCGAGTGATCCAATGATGAACACGCCGGTCAGGCCGGCGACGATCAGCCCCTTGCCCTGTTCGGCGCCGAAGCTGTCGCGCATCGCGGTCGCACCGATCCGCTGTTTGGCCGCCCCCCAGACGGCGATGCCGAGGCAGATGAGGATGGCGACGGCCATGATGACCTCGACCATCACCCTGGCCTCCGACCCGAGTGTCGCGAACGGGCCCCAGTCCGGGGCGATCCCGCCGATGATGGTGTCGATATTCGGCTTCTTTGGAGGGTCTTCGGCCAGGTGGCCGATCGCGTTCGTGTGCACGCTGCTCAGGTTCATTTCCATCTCACCGCCCGATCAGGCAAATTCAAGGGCCCTGACCCCGCCCGCGCGAAGGGGCGGTACCTATTCTTGGCCAGATCTGATGTCGACTTGGCTACTTCTCGCGGATTGGTGGTGAGGCATCGGACACGTACGCGAGGATGTCCACCGTACGAAGGATAGCGCTCACTCTTTGTATCTCTGATGATTGCGGTGAGCAACGCCTTCCGGAACACTTCGACTGACGATTCGTCGGGATGGTGCTGATGGTACTCCGGAAGGCCGGTACGGCCGCCGCTGCTGCGGGAGTTGTGACGTTCGGGCTCCTCGGCCTGGTGACGGTGGGGACGTTCGCGGCGAGCGGGACGCCGCAGCAGTCGGCGAATCGCGCCGCGCTCTCGCCGGGGACGGTCCCGGCGGCGTTCCAGGCGCCGATCCAGCAGTGGGGCGCGCTCTGCCCGGAGATCTCGCCGCCGATGCTCGCGGCACAGCTGTACCAGGAAAGCGGTTTCGATCCGAAGGCCCAATCGGGCGTCGGGGCACAGGGAATGGCGCAGTTCATGCCCGATACCTGGGCGGCGTACGGCACGGACGCCAATGGGGACGGCCGGAAGGACGTCTGGGACCCGCTGGACGCGATCGCCTCGGCGGCGACCTTCGACTGCGCGCTCGCGAAGGACGTCGCCAAGGTCCCGGGCGACCGGCAGGCCAACCTGCTGGCCGCCTACAACGCCGGCCCGTACGCGGTGACCAAGTACAACGGGGTGCCGCCGTACAAGGAGACCCAGGGCTATGTGAGGAACATTCAGGCGATGGCCCGCAGCTTCACCGTGCCCACGGCGCCGGTGGAGGTGTCCGGGCAGTCGGCCGGGGCGATCTACTTCGCCCAGAGCAAGCTCGGGACGCCGTACCTGTGGGGCGGGGAGGGGCTGCCCTCGCAGAACGGGCGGTTCGACTGCTCGGGCCTGACCCAGGCGGCGTACGCCAGCGTGGGCATCGCCCTGCCCCGGGTGGCGAACGACCAGTGGTACGCCGGGCCGCACCCGTCGCGCGATCAGCTGCGACCGGGCGACCTGGTGTTCTGGGCAACGGACCTGAACGATCCGCGGAGTATCCACCACGTCGGGATCTACGTCGGCGGCGGTTACATGATCAACGCGCCGCACACCGGCGCGGTGATCCGCTACGACAAGATCGACACCAGGGAGTACATCGGCGCGACCCGGGTCACCTCGGACGGCGCCCAGGCGCTGCCGAGTCGCAACGCGGACGGTTCCGTGAGCGCCCCGAGCCGCCCGGGCACGACGGCGCCGACCGGCCCGGCCGCACCGACCACCCCGTCGGCCCCGGTGGCGCCGGCGGCCCTGGCGACCCCGAGCACCGCCCCCACCCCGCCCGCCGCCGGACCGCCCGCGGCCGCCGCGCCGCCCGCCCCGGCCGGCCCGGACCCCGCCGGGGCGGGGCGGCGGGCGGCGAGGAACTGAGCCGCCCCAGGCCCCGAGGTGTGAGTGCCCTGTGGACGCTGAGTCAAGTTTCCATAACCGCGCGTTTCCGTGGAACGCTGTGCCCCGGCGATGGCGTTGATCCCGATGGCCCACCGTCAGCTTCCCGCGCGGGGAGGGCCCCGACCGGATCGAACAGGTGCAGCGGACCAGAAGGAGGTGCGGCGTGTCGACGCCGCTTGCCGACACGACCAACCCCGACCTCGGCCTGCTCTACGCCGTCAACGGTCTGGCCAAGCGCTCCCCGCAGTGGCTGGACCACCTGGTCTCGTGGATCGGTGAGTACGGCATCCTGATCGGCCTGGCGATGCTGGGCCTGGTGGCCTGGCTACAGGCGAGACGCCGCCCGGACGCGCCGGTGGCCGTCGCCGGGCTGCTCTGGGTGCCGCTCTCCGTCGCCATCGCCGAGCTGGCCAACCTGCCGATCGCCGCGATCGTGAACCGCCCGCGCCCGTTCGTCGACCACAGCGGGCTGTTGGTGCTGGTGGACGGCAAGGCGGGCACCCACTCCTTCGTCAGCGACCACTCGACCATGACGATGGGCGTGGCGGTGGCGCTGTTCCTGGTGAACCGGCGGCTCGGCTGGATCGCCGGGGGCCTGGCCCTGTTACAGGGCTTCTGCCGGATGTTCATGGGCGTGCACTACCCGACCGACGTGATCGGCGGCTTCGCGCTCGCCGCCGCGGTGGTGCTGCTGCTGGCGCCGATCGCGATGGCGGTGCTGGTCCCGCTCTGCCACGCGCTGGGCCGGACCGCCCTCGCCCCGCTGATCCGGGCGCCGGAGCGCGCCGGAGCCGGCGGCGGCCCGCGGGGTCGGCGGCGCGGACGCGAGCGCGGGACGGTGCGTTCCGAGGAGCAGCCGCCGGAGTCCGATCTGGCGGCGTGAGCCGCCCGGCCCGGCTACCCCGGTCCGTCGCCGCTCTCGGCGAGGGCGAGGTGGTCGTCCCCCTCGCGCCGGGCCAGGTCGCGCGAGCGGCGGGCCGGTGAGAACCAGCCGCAGCTGCAGGTCGCGAAGGCGAAGGAACCACGCTCGCTGACCGCGACGCGGTGTTCGGGCATCCGGGCGGTGCCGGGGGAGGCCGGCAGCTCACTGTGCACGTGGTTCACCGTAACGCGCCGGACGCCCGGCGCGCGATGCCGTCCACAGGGCCCCTTCCGCGTAACCCTTTGCGGCTCAACTCGTTTGCCCGGAAAGAGCTCTGCCCACCTGGTGGTGTCCGGCAGGGCAGTCGGGCCCGAGGGGGTTGTCGCGAGGATGAAGATGACCGACCAGCAGCGCAGCGGACGGCCGGGGCGCCGTCCGCTGCCGCATCTGCGTGCGGCGGCCGGGGCCGCCCTGCTCGCCGCCGCCCTGGCCGGCCTGTCCGCCGGCTGCGCGGCCGGCTCCGGCGGCGGCTCCTCCGACCAGCAGTCGGGCCCCCCCGACCAGCTCGCCGCGGACCCGTTGACGGCGGTGCGCAACACCGCCGACATCACTGGCCGCACCGGCGCCGCGCACACCGCCACCGAGTTGGTCACCGAGTCGTCCGAGAAGAAGGCCGTCTTCACCGGGACGGGCGGCTACGACTACGTGAAGCGGATCGGCCGCCTGGAGGTCCAGGTGCCGCCGGGCGCGGCGACCACCGGGAAGATCGTCGAGGTGGTCCTGCCGGGCACCGTCTACCTGCAGAACAGCGGCGCCAAGGTGCCCGAGGGCAAGTGGGTCAAGCTGGACGTGCGCCAGTTGCCGGACGGCAACCTGGTCAGCAGCGGCGCCACCGACCCGGCCTCCGCGGCGGGCGCGCTGCGCGGGGCGCAGAAGGCGGACGCGGTCGGCACCGACACCGTCGACGGAGTGGCGCTGCACCACTACCGCGGCACCCTGGACCTGGCCAAGGCGGCCGACGCGACCGGCGGCCGCGGCGGGGACGGCCTGCGGATGGGGGCCCAGACCTTCACCGTGAAGGACGTCCCGTACGACGCCTGGCTGGACGACCAGGGCAGGCTGCGCAAGGTGGTCGAGGTGTTCACCTTCGCCGGGGTGGCCGGTTCGAAGGAAGCCAAGGACCAGGTGAAGGTGACGTCGACCACCTCGGTGACGGACTTCGGCAAACCGGTGGAGGCGGCCGAGCCGCCGGCCTCGGACATCTACGCGATGAAGCCCTCGGAGAGCCCGAAGTAGGCCGCCGGGGCAGGGCTCCGGCGCCGGGGCGAACCGGGGCGCCGCCGGAGCGGGTGGCTGCCCGGGGAGCGGCGGTCACCCGTTTCGGCGGCGCCGAGATGGCCCGTCCGTGCCATGTGGACGGGCTCCGAAGTGCCTAGGCTGGACGTCGGGTGGCTGCCGCCCGGGCTGGCGAGGCACTGAAGGGGTGGTGCAGGTGGTGTCGTCCACGGGCGGCCGCAGCGGCGGCCACGACGACGCGGCCCTCGACGAGATTGATCTGGCCGGCGAGCTGATGATCGCCGCGACGGCCAGCACCGGCGACCGGCTGCCGACCGAGCGGATCGACGAGGTGCTGCTCGACCGGGCCGAACCGGGGCGGGCCGACGGCGAGTCCTGGCGGCGGGCCGACGGCTAGGGCCTGTCCGACAAGATCCGCCGGACAGGCCCTAGCCGTTTTGCAGCCGCCCCCGCTCGCCCGGCCCGGGCCCGGCCTCAGCTGCGCAGCAGTCGGCCGATCGCGGCGGTGGCCTCCGTGACCTTGGCGTCGAGTTCGGCGCCGCCCTCCTCGGCGGCGGCCGCGACGCAGTGCCGCAGGTGCTCCTCCAGCAGGGAGAGCGCGAAGGACTGCAGCGCCTTGGTGCTGGCCGACACCTGGGTGAGCACGTCGATGCAGTAGACGTCCTCGTCGACCATGCGCTGGAGGCCGCGGATCTGGCCCTCGATCCGGCGCAGCCGCTTGAGGTGGGCGTCCTTCTGCGCGCTGTAGCCGTGCGGGCCGTGCCCGCCCTGATGCCCTGCGGCGGCCGCGGGGGCGGCGGGTGCGTCGGCCTGCGCGGCGGTGCCGTGCCCGTGGTCCGGCTCGGTGCGCGCTTGCGTCGTGGTCATCGGCCCGCCTTCGTCTGGATGCCTGGTGGCTGCGTCGGCCACCAGTGTCCAACACCGGGGCCGTCCGTGGTGTTCCGACGGCCGACGCGGCATGTGCCGAAGGGTTCCGGACCGGCTGCGGACGGGCCGCGGCGTGGTTCACCCGTCTGAGCGGCGCCCCGGTCTTCCGCACGTACCACGGGGACAATCCGGGCGAGGTTCCGTCAGACTGGGGGCTCACGTCCGCACCTGGGTGTGCGGTCCGGGTCAGCTGGTGCGGCAGCCGAACGGAAGGGGAGGTTCCGCCTCCACCGGCACCACCCCGTTTGCGCGATTGCGCTTGGTTGCACCTAGCATCGTTCAGTCCCTACCCCGCACATCGGAGATTTCCGTGCGTTTTAGCCTGACCCCGAAGGAGACGAGCTTCTACGACATGTTCTCTGCCGCCGCGGAGAACCTCGTCGTCGGTTCGAAGCTCCTGCTGGAACTGCTGGGATCAGACGTGTCGGCCCGCGCGGAGATCGTCGAGCGCATGCGCGCCGCCGAGCACGCCGGGGACGACACCACCCATGCCGTGTTCCACCAGCTGAACTCGTCCTTCATCACGCCCTTCGACCGCGAGGACATCTACAACCTCGCCTCGTCGCTGGACGACATCATGGACTTCATGGAGGAGGCCGTCGACCTGGTCGTCCTCTACGACATCCAGACGCTGCCGAAGGGGATCGAGCAGCAGATCGAGGTGCTGGCACGGGCCGCCGAGCTCACCGCCGAGGCGATGCCGAACCTGCGCAGCATGTCGAACCTCACCGAGTACTGGATCGAGGTCAACCGGCTGGAGAACCAGGCCGACCAGATCCACCGCAAGCTGCTCGCCCACCTGTTCTCCGGCCAGTACGACGCCATCGAGGTGCTCAAGCTCAAGCAGGTCGTGGACGTCCTTGAGGAGGCGGCGGACGCGTTCGAGCACGTCGCCAACACGGTGGAGACCATCGCCGTCAAGGAGTCCTGACCCTCGTGGACATGGCAGCACTCATCGCCGTCGTCGGCGTTGCGTTCTTCTTCACCTACACCAACGGCTTCCACGACTCCGCGAACGCGATCGCCACCTCGGTCTCCACCCGGGCGCTGACCCCCAGGGCCGCGCTGGCGATGGCCGCCGTGATGAACCTGGCCGGCGCCTTCCTCGGCAGCGGCGTGGCGCACACCGTATCCCAGGGGATCATCGAGACGCCCACCGGCGACCGGGGCATGGTGATCCTGTTCGCCGCACTGGTCGGGGCGATCGCCTGGAACCTGGTCACCTGGTACTTCGGCCTGCCGTCCTCCTCCTCGCACGCGCTGTTCGGCGGCATGGTGGGCGCGGCCATGGCCGGCGGCATCGACGTGATCTGGGGCGGCGTCCTCGACAAGATCGTCATCCCGATGATCGTCTCGCCGGTGGTCGGCCTGGTCGGCGGCTTCCTGGTGATGCTGGCGATCCTGTGGATCTTCCGCCGGGCCAACCCGCACAAGGCCAAGCGCAACTTCCGGGTCGCCCAGACCGCCTCGGCCGCCGCGATGGCGCTGGCGCACGGCCTGCAGGACGCCCAGAAGACGATGGGCATCGTGGTGATGGCGCTCACCATCTCCGGCCACCACTCCGGCGAGGGCATCCCGGTGTGGGTGAAGATCTCCTGCGCCACGATGCTCTCGCTGGGCACCTACGCGGGCGGCTGGCGGATCATGCGGACGCTCGGACGCAAGATCATCGAGCTGGACCCGCCGCAGGGCTTCGCCGCCGAGGCCACCGCCGCGACGGTCATGTACGTCACCTCGTTCGTCTTCAAGGCGCCGATCTCCACCACCCACGTGATCACCGCGGCGATCATGGGCGCGGGGGCCACCAAGCGGATCCGCGCGGTGCGCTGGGGCGTCGCCAAGAACATCGTGCTCGGCTGGTTCATCACGATGCCGGCGGCCGCCATCGTCGCAGCGCTGGTGTACTGGTTCGCCCACCTGTTCTGGGGCTGACCGGCCCCGCACGTGACAGGGCCCGCCCCCACATCTCGGGGGCGGGCCCTTCTTCATGCTCCACGGCGGCACCGCCATGCAGCACCGCGGAGCAGCCTGTGTGCTCGCCGTTCGCCTCCGGACACCGCGGTCCGTCGACCGGTGGCGGGGGTCCGCCTAGCCGAAGCGGCCGGAGATGTAGTCCTCGGTCGCCTGGACCGACGGGTTGGAGAAGATCCGCTGGGTGTCGTCCAGCTCGACCAGCTTGCCCGGCTGGCCGACACCGGCCAGGTTGAAGAAGGCGGTGCGGTCGCTGACGCGGGCCGCCTGCTGCATGTTGTGGGTCACGATGACGATGGTGAACTGCGACTTCAGCTCGCCGATCAGGTCCTCGATGGCGAGGGTGGAGATCGGGTCGAGCGCGGAGCAGGGTTCGTCCATCAGCAGGACCTGCGGCTCGACCGCGATGGCGCGGGCGATGCACAGCCGCTGCTGCTGACCGCCGGAGAGGCCGGCCCCCGGCTTGCTCAGCCGGGTGTGGACCTCGTTCCAGAGGTTGGCGCCCTTCAGCGAGCGCTCCACCACCTCGTCCAGGACGGACTTCTTGCGCACGCCCGCGAGCTTGAGGCCGGCGACCACGTTGTCGTAGATCGACATGGTCGGGAACGGGTTCGGGCGCTGGAAGACCATGCCGACCGAACGGCGGACGGCGACCGGGTCGACGTTCGAACCGTAGAGGTTCTCGTCGTCCAGGAGCACCTTGCCCTCGACCCGGGCTCCGGGGATCACCTCGTGCATCCGGTTGAGGGTGCGCAGGAAGGTGGACTTGCCGCAGCCGGAGGGGCCGATGAAGGCGGTCACCGAGCGGGGTTCGATGCTCATCGAGATGTCCTCGATGGCCTTGGTGGTGCCGTAGTAGGCGGACAGTCCGCTGACGTCGATGCGCTTGGCCATGATCGTTGCTTCTCTCGTCTGTCTTCGTACGTCAGTCAGTCGGTCGCTCAGTGTCCGCCCTTGGGCGAGCGCCAGCGTGCGATGCCCCGGGCGATGAGGTTGAGCCCCATCACGAAGGCGATCAGCACCAGCGCGGCGCCCCAGGCGCGGGCGTAGCCGTTGTCGTTGTTGACCACTGAGTACTGCTGCCAGATGTACATCGGCAGGGACTGCTGCGGTCCGTCGAACGGGTTGCTGTTGATGGCGTCGGCGCCGAAGACCAGCATCAGCACCGGGGCGGTCTCGCCCGTGATGCGGGCGACCGCCAGCATCACGCCGGTGGTGATGCCGCCGATCGCGGTGGGGAGGACGATCCGCAGGATGGTCTTCCACTTCGGCACGCCGAGCGCGTACGAGGCCTCGCGCAGCTCGTTCGGGACGAGCTTGAGCATCTCCTCGGTGGACCGGACCACGACCGGCATCATCAGGATCGCCAGCGCGAGGCTGCCCGAGAAGCCCGAGTAGCTGAAGCCCAGGGCGATGTTCCAGAGCGACAGGATGAACAGACCGGCGACGATCGACGGGATGCCCGTCATGACGTCGACGAAGAAGGTGACGGCCTTGGCGAGCTTGCCCCGGCCGTACTCGACCAGGTAGACGGCGGTCAGCAGACCCACCGGGGCGGCCATCGCGGTGGCCAGGGCGACCTGCTGCATGGTGCCGAGCAGTGCGTGGTAGATGCCGCCGCCGGGGCCGGAGGCGATCACGCCCTTCATCGAGTGGCTCAGGAAGTTCCCGTTCACCACGCCGATGCCCTGCTGGACCGTGTAGACCGTCAGGGAGATCAGCGGGACCACGGCCAGGATGAAGGCGACCCAGACCACCGAGGTGGCGAACCGGTCCTTGGCCTGGCGCCGGCCCTCGACCTGGGCCGAGGCGCCGTAGCTGACCAGCAGGAACAGCAGGGCCGAGATCAGGCCCCACTGCAGGTGGCTCTCCAGCCCGCCGACGGCACCGATCCCGCAGCCGACCGCGATCGAGCCGACCGCGATGACGGCCGGGGCCCACTTGGGCAGCCGGTTGGCGGTCAGCGACCGGCTGATCAGCCGGGCGTCGGCCGTGACGGAAGTCGTTGCCGCGGTCATGCGTTGGCCCCCGAGTACTCCTTGCGGCGGGCGATGATCAGTCGCGCGGCGCCGTTCACCAGCAGGGTGATGACGAACAGGACGAGGCCGGAGGCCATCAGGGCGTCGCGCCCGTTGTTGCCGGCCTCGGCGAACTTCAGCGCGATGTTCTGCGCGAAGGTGCCGCCGCCCGCGTCGAGGATGTGCAGCGAGAGCACGTTGCTCGCGGACAGCACCACCGCGACCGCGATGGTCTCGCCGAGCGCGCGCCCGAGGCCGAGCATCGAGGCCGAGATGATGCCGGGGCGGCCGAACGGCAGCACCGCGGTGCGGATCATCTCCCAGCGGGTCGCGCCGAGCGCGAGCGCCGCCTCCTCCTGCATCCGCGGCACCTGGCGGAACACCTCGCGGGAGACCGCCGTGATGATCGGCAGGACCATGATCGCCAGCAGGATGCCGACGGTGAACAGGTTGCGCGGGGTACCGGTCTTGGTCTGGTCGAAGATGTACGTCCAGCCGAGGTACTGGTTGAGCCAGCTGGTCAGGCCGTCCATGTGCGGGACCAGGAAGAGCGCGCCCCACAGGCCGTAGACGATGCTGGGGACGGCGGCGAGCAGGTCGACCAGGAAGGCGAACGGCTGGGCGATCTTCCGCGGCGCGTAGTGCGAGATGAACAGCGCGATCCCGATGGCCACCGGGACGGCGATCGTCATCGCGATGACGGCGCTGACGAGGGTGCCGAAGGCCAGGACGGCGATGCCGAAGACCGGCTTCGTGGCGTCCGGCGTCCACTCGAAGGTGGTGAGGAAGTTGCCCTCGTTGGTGCTGAGGGCCAGGCCCGCGCGCCAGGCCAGGAAGCCGGCGATCGCGGCCATGATGACCAGCAGCAGGATGCCCGAACCACGGGCGAGGTTCATGAAGATCTTGTCGCCGAAACGGCTGTCGCGCGTTCGGCGTTCCCTGCCTCGCGGGGCGGCAGGGGAGGATGAAGTCATTGTCTACTCCGGTCTGGTGGTGCCGCCCCGGAAGGGGGACGGCACCATGGCGGCGGTGCCCCGGACGTTGTGCTGGGTCGGTGCGTTCCGGTGGGACGACCCCGGCCCCCCTCGCTCACGGGGCCGTCCCACCGGTGCTCCTGTCGGGTCAGGCCAGGGAGGAGACGGCGGCCTTGACCTTGTCGCTGATCGCGGCGGGCAGCGGGACGTAGCCCTTGTCGCCGATCGCCTTCTGAGCGCCGTCGCTGATGGCGTAGTTCAGGAAGGACTTGAGGTTGTCGAGGTTCTCCGGCTTGTTGCCCTTGTCGCAGGCGATCTCGTAGGTCACCAGGACGATCGGGTAGGCGTTGTCGGCCTTGGTGCCGTAGTCCAGGGAGAGGGCGAGGTCGCCGTCGGTGCCCACGACGGTGGAGGAGGCGAAGGTGAGGGCGGCGTTGGCCGCGGTCGCCTCGACGGGCTTGGCCGCACCGGTGGCGATCTTGGCGCTCTTGAGGTTGTTGCTCTGCGCGTAGGACAGCTCGGCGTAACCGATGGAGTTCTTGACCTGCTTGATCTGCGCGGAGACGCCGGCGCTGCCCTGGGCGGACTGGCCGCCCTTGCCCTTCCACGCCTTGTCCGGCGCGGCGGTCCAGGCGCCGCCGGAGGTCTTGGCGAAGTAGGAGGTGAGGTTGTACGAGGTACCGGAGTCGTCCGAGCGGTGGACGGTCTGGATCTCGGCGTCCGGCAGCTGGACGCCCGGGTTCAGGGCGGCGATCGCCGGGTCGTTCCACTTGGTGATCTGCGAGTCGAAGATCTTGGCGGAGGTCGGGCCGTCCAGGACCAGGTTGTCGACGTTGTCGACGTTGTAGACCAGCGAGACGAGACCCGCGACCAGCGGCAGGTCGATCGCCTTGCCGCCGGTGCAGACCGTCTTGGAAGCGTCGACGTCGGCGGGCTTGAGCGCGAAGTCGGTGCCGGCGAAGGCGACCTTGCCCTGGTTGAACTGCTGCACACCGGCGCCGGAGCCGCCACCGCTGTAGTTGACGGTGGTGCCGGAGCAGGACGCGCCGTAGGTGGTCTTCCACACGTCGATCGCGTTGGCCTGAGCCGTCGAGCCCGCAGCGAGCAGCGTCCCGCCCTTGCCACAGTTGACCGCGGCGGCCGAAGCGGAGCCGCTGGAGCCACCGGTGGCCTTGGCACCGTTGTCGTCCGAGCCGCAGGCAGCGAGCGACAGCGAGCTGACGAGCGCCATGGCACCGATGGCGAGGGCCTTGGAGCGGCCGTTCCGCTGGAGCTTCACAGGGGTGTCCCTTTCTGTGGCATTGCCCGTCGCGCGGGCCGTGCGAGGACGGCGGAGCGCGGGTTCTGCTGTGGTCCGGGGCCCGTTCGGCCCTCCGGTAAACCCGAAGTTAGGCCGGGTAGGTGACACGACAGCCGGTCGCAAGTGAACGGAGAGTGAACCTCGAAAGGATGACAGGAAACTACGTCAGGTAGTCACGGTTGCGTCACGGCAAGGACGCGACGAGATCACTTCCATCGTTCCTTCACCGCCGGTGGTCGCTCACCCGTACGGGCTTCGCACCCAGGATCGCCAGTAGGGCGTCGACCAGCAACCGGTCGCGGTCGTGCGTCAACCGGGCGCGGGCCTTCCCGGCGGGCAGCCACTCCAGCCGGTCCACCTCGCGGTTCGGCCGGAACGCCCCGCTCGCCGGCACCGCCGCCCAGTAGCGCACCTCCTTCGGCCGGCCCTGCGCCAGGTAGTGCTGGGCCGGCAGCTCCGGACCGAGCAGGCAGGCGAACCCGGTCTCCTCGCGCACCTCGCGCAGCGCCGCCGCGACCACCCCCTCGCCCGGGTCGAGCTTGCCCTTCGGCAGGCTCCAGTCGTCGTACTTGGGCCGGTGGATCACCGCGATCCGCGGCCGCCCCAGCCGGCCGCTCTTCTTCGGCCGGCCCGGCAGCCACAGCACCGCGCCCGCCGCCAGGATCACCGGGGCGTGCCCCGCCCCGGTCGCGGTTGCGTCCCGTGCCTGCCCGGTGCTCAGGCGATCGCGCAATTCAGGCCGTCCGTGGTGCGGGGGAATGCCCCCGGCCCTCGGCAGGGGGGAGGTCCGGCCAGCCGTCCGGACCGGGCGGGAGGTCGGGCCACCGGCGGCCGAAGGCGTACCGCGCCGCCTCCACCTCCAGTCGCTGATCAGCATGCACCACGCCCAGCACGTAGGCGGTCGCCGGGGTGATCCGCGGGGTCCGCGCCGCGGTGGCCGCGGTGACCGCGGCGTCCGCCGCCTCCTGGTGCCGGCCCAGCACCCCGTCCAGCTCGTCCAGCTCGGCGGACCCGCGACCGCACACCTCCAGCGCGTACCGGGCCCGCTTCACCAGGATCCGCGTCCGCGCCCACGGCGCGTCGTCGGCCGCCAGCGCCGTGTCCGCGTCCACCGCGCCGCGCGCCGCCGGGACGGCGCCCAGCCGGCGCAGCCCGTCGCCGCCGTACGGCGTGGCGGCCCGGTGCAGCGGCAGCTGCTGGGCGCTCACGGACAGCGCCGTGAACGCGGCGGCCGCCTGCGGCAGCAGCACCGCCGGCGCCCGGCCGCCCGCCGACTCCAGCAGCGGCGCCTCGCCGACCAGCAGCGTCATCCGGTCCGCCAGCGCGTGCAGCCGGGCCGACCGGAGCTCCTGGAGCACCGAGGAGTGCGCCCTGGTCCGGGCCAGGGTCAGCTGCCGGTCGAGCAGCGCCCGCGCCTTGGGCGCCCCGGCGTGCCCGGCCAGCATGCCCGTCCCGTCCGGGTCGCTGCCGCTCAGCGAGTCCAGCGCGCCCAGCAGTCGGGCCGAGCGGCGGACGTACCCGGGCTCCAGCGCCAGCAGGTTGAGCAGCCAGCGCAGTTCGGTGCGCGACTCCTGGGCCCAGGCCTGCTCGAACACGGAGCCGAAGGTGTGCAGCAGCCCGCCGATCCGCCGGACCGCCCGCAGCAGGTCGGCGGTGCCGGCCGCCGGGATGACCGCAGCCGTCCCCGGTCTGGCGCCGACCTCGCCCACCGCCAGCGGCAGGGCGCGCAGGAACGCGCCAGCCTGGGCGGTGAGGTGGCTGGAGAGGATGTCCCCGGCGGTCGCTGTGGCGGCCGCCTGGGCCGTCATCGGCGCATCGGTCATGGCGTGGTAGATCCCCGTTCCCCCGGGTTCGTCCCCCCGGGGCTGGTGGCCGACCGCTGGAACCGGTCCCCTGCGGTTCCAGCGGCTCGCATCAGTGGTCGCGTCAGCGCGGGGCGGCGGCCCGGCGGCGCTGGCGCGAGTCGATGAGCAGATCCTGGACGTGCCGCAGCGGCCGGCCCTCGGCGTCCTGCGAGTGGCGGGTCCACGCGCCGTCCTGCCCCAGGTGCCAGGACTCGGTCTCGTCCGACATCCCGAGGTCGATCAGCCCGGACAGCTCGGCCCGGTGGGCCGGGTCGGTGATCCGCATCAGCGCCTCGATCCGGCGGTCCAGGTTGCGGTGCATCATGTCGGCGCTGCCGATCCAGACCTCCGGATCGCCGTTGTTGCCGAACACGAAGACCCGGGAGTGCTCCAGGAAGCGGCCCAGGATGCTGCGGACCCGGACGTTCTCGCTCAGCCCCGGCACGCCCGGCCGGATCGCGCAGATCCCGCGCACCCAGACGTCCACCGGCACACCGGCCTGCGAGGCCCGGTACAGCGCGTCGATCAGGGCCTCGTCGACGATCGAGTTGACCTTGAGCTTCACGTACGCCGGCCGGCCGGCCCGGTGGTGGGCGATCTCGTTGTGGATCCGGGAGACCAACCCGTCGCGCAGGCCGCGCGGGGCGGTCAGCAGGCGGCGGTAGGACTCGCGGCGCGAGTAGCCGGACAGCCGGTTGAAGAGGTCCGAGAGGTCGGCGCCGACCTGCGGGTCCGAGGTCAGCAGCCCCAGGTCCTCGTACAGCCGGGCGGTCTTCGGGTGGTAGTTGCCGGTGCCGACGTGCGAGTAGCGGCGCAGGGTGTCGCCCTCCTGGCGGACCACCAGCGACAGCTTGCAGTGCGTCTTCAGCCCGACCAGGCCGTAGACCACGTGGCAGCCGGACTCCTCCAGCTTGCGGGCCCACTTGATGTTGGCCTGCTCGTCGAAGCGCGCCTTGATCTCGACCAGGACCAGCACCTGCTTGCCCGACTCCGCCGCGTCGATCAGCGCGTCCACGATCGGCGAGTCACCGGAGGTGCGGTACAGCGTCTGCTTGATCGCCAGGACGTCCGGGTCGGCGGCGGCCTGCTCCAGGAAGGCCTGCACCGAGGTGGAGAAGCTGTCGTACGGGTGGTGCAGCAGGACGTCCCGCTCGCGCATCGCGGCGAAGATGTCCGGCTGGGACGCCGACTCGACGTCGGTCAGCCCGCGGGCGGTGCCCGCCACGAACTTCGGGTACTTCAGCTCCGGGCGGTCCAGTTCGGCGATCCCGAACAGGCCGGTCAGGTCGAGCGGCCCGGGCAGCGGGAAGACCTCCGCCTCGGTGATGTTCAGCTCCCGCACCAGCAGGTCCAGGATGTAGGGGTCGATCGACTCCTCGACCTCCAGCCGCACCGGCGGGCCGAAGCGCCGCCGCATCAGCTCCTTCTCCAGGGCCTTGAGGATGTTCTCGGTGTCGTCCTCCTCCACCTCCAGGTCCTCGTTGCGGGTCACCCGGAAGGCGTGGTGGGCGAGCACCTCCATGCCCGGGAACAGCTCCTCCAGGTGCGCGCCCATCACGTCCTCCAGCGGGACGTAGCGCTGCGGCGAGGCCTCCAGGAAGCGGGCCAGCGACTGCGGCACCTTCACCCGGGCGAAGTGCTTGTGCCCCGACACCGGGTTGCGCACCACGACGGCCAGGTTGAGCGAGAGTCCCGATATGTACGGGAAGGGGTGCGCCGGGTCGACCGCCAGCGGGGTGAGGACCGGGAAGATCTTCTGCCGGAACAGGGTGTGCAGCCGGGCCTGCTCCTTCTCCGCCAGCTCCGGCCAGCGGACCACCTCGATGCCCTCGGTCGCGAGGTCCGGCAGCACCTCCTGCTGGAAGGCGGCGGCGTGCCGCGCCATCAGCTCGCGCGAGCGGGTCCAGATCAGGTCCAGCACCTCGCGCGGCTGCAGGCCGGAGGCGCTGCGCTGGGCGACACCCGTCGCGATCCGGCGCTTCAGGCCGGCCACCCGGACCATGAAGAACTCGTCCAGGTTGCTCGCGAAGATGGCGAGGAACTTGGCCCGCTCCAGCAGCGGGATGCCCGGGTCCTCGGCCAGTTCCAGGACCCGCTCGTTGAAGGCGAGCCAGCTGCGCTCGCGGTCCAGGAAGCGGCCCTGCGGCAGTGCGTCGAACTCCTGCTCGTCCTCGGCCGGCAGCTCCGGCGGTATCCCCAGCGCACCGGACATCCTGGCCGGCGGGGACAGCGGGGCAGAGACGGGGCGGGGGATGCTCATGGGCTCCAGCTCCTCCAGCAGCAGGACGGCGTCCGGACGCGAATGGCTGTGCGGGCCGTCGTCCTCGCCCAGGGCCAACGCCCACCCGCCGGGCGCGGTCCGTACAGGGCCGGCCGGCGCATGGCGGTCGACTCTGCACGAGCGAGACCCTACGGACTTCATCCTGTGATCTTCGCGGCATCAATTGAATCCACGGTAAACACCGCATGGCCAGGAGGAAAGCTGAGTCGGTCGGGGCAAGGCCCGATGACGTCCGACCCCTTGCCCCGGACCGCCCGGAGCCGCTAGGCCGCCGGGCTGCTAGGCCGCTTGGTCCTCTCGATACTGGACGCGGTACATGAGGTCCACCTCGTGGATGGTGAACCCCAGTCGTTCATATACCCGCACAGCGGCCGGATTGTCAGCGTCGACGTAGAGCAGGACCGTCTCCAGTCCACGCTCGCCGGCGCCCGAGGCGTCCGAGCCCGTCAGGTGGCGCAGACCGGCAGCGGTCAGGGCACGGCCGAGACCGCTGCCCTGCTCCGCCGGGTCCACCCCGACCACGTACACCTCGCCGAGCGCCGACTCGGTGGCGGTCGCCGGGTGCACCTTGGTCCAGTGGAAGCCGACCACCTTGCCGTCCCGGGTGGCGAGGAAGAAACCGGCCGGGTCGAACCAGGGCTCGGCCAACCGCTCGGCCAGGTCCTGCTCCGTCCAGGAACCCTGCTCCGGGTGGTGGGCGAAGGCCAGCGCGTTCAGCCGCAGCCACTCGGCATCGTCCTCCCCGGGGCGGAAGGTCCGGAGCTCGACGCCCTCCGGTACGGCGACGGCCTCGGTCTGCGGCCCGGTGCGGCGCATCTGCCGCAGCTCGCGGACCAGCTCGGCGCCGTACCGGCCCGCCAGGTGCCGGGCCGCCGGGTGACCGCCGTGCACCCAGAAGTCCACCGCGTCGCGGCCGGCCCGATGGGCCTCCCCCAGCACCGCGTCCACCAGCGGCCGGGCCAGGCCGCGACCGCGGGCGGCCGGGTCGACCACCAGCTCGGCGGCGGGGTTGGCGGCAGGGTTGGCGGCGGGGCCCTCCTGGACTTCGAGCTGCCCGTAGCCGACGACGGCGGCGCCTGACTGCTTGCCCTCGATGTCGGCCTCGGTCCCGGTGTCGGCCTCGACCTCGACCTCGACCTCGATGAAGTGGCTGACACCCGGGCGCGACGTGTCCGAGGAACGGAGCCGAAGCCGGCCCTGCTCGGACACGGCAGCCCGGCCGTCCACCGCCTGGGCGTCCGCCAGAACGCGCAGGGCGCCGTCGCGCTGCTCGGGGCGGAGCACACTGTTCGCAATGACCGCTGTCTGATCGTCCATGCCCTGACGATACGTCACCGGAAATGCAAAGAACCCCCATCCGGTTTCCCGGATGGGGGTTCTTTGTGAATGATTGTTCGGCGGCGTCCTACTCTCCCACAGGGTCCCCCCTGCAGTACC